>NZ_JBSKJP010000003.1:0-400795 GCF_053709615.1 Enterobacter sp. UPMP2061 | reverse complement strand
TATGTAGAGCATGTAGGCCGGGTAAGGCGTAGCCGCCACCCGGCTTTTTATCGTTTCTCCGGGTATAACCCTTGCCCGGTGGCGCTGCGCTTACCGGGCCTACGGGAGAGCATGTAGAGCACGTAGGCCGGGTAAGGCGTAGCCGCCACCCGGCATGTTTTCACGCACTGCTCCAGCCGCCGCCCAGCGCTTTATACAAATCAATTTGCGCCAGCAGCAGGTTGTTTTTCACCTGTACCACGCTGGTCTGCACCGAGAACAGCGTGCGCTGCGCATCGAGCTCATCCAGATAAGAAGAGTATCCGTTGCGGTAGCGGTTTTGCGCAATCCGCAGCGTCTCCTGCGCGACCGTCTGCTGTGCCAGCAGCTCGGTAAGCTGTTCCTGATAGCGGGTGATGGCATCAAGGCTGTCATTCACCTCAGCAAACGCGTTACGCACGGTTTTTTCGTAGCTATACAGCGCCTGATTCCGCTGGGACTGAGAGATATCTACCTGCGCATTCAGCGCCTGACGGTTCAGCAGCGGCGCAAGAATACTGCCGCCCACGCTCCAGAGCTGTAGCGGGTTATCCAGCAATCCCGACAGCGTGCGATCCTGCACCGATCCCGTGGCCGTGAGGTTGATCGACGGCAGCAGGCTGGCGCGCGATGCCGCCAGCGTCGCGTCCGCCGCAATCAGCTGACGTTCAGCCTGGACGATATCCGGGCGTCGGTTCAGTAGCGTCGACGGCAGCTGGGAGGGCAGTTTCAGCGGCGTCAGGGCATCAAAGCTTTCACCGCGCGCAACGTCACCCGGGTTGCTGCCCAGCAGCAGGCTAAGCGCATTTTCCTGCTGCGCAATCTGGTGCTGAAGCAGTGGAACCTGGGCGCGGGTGGCGCGCAGCTCAGAATCCGATTGCATCAGCTCAAGGCGAGAGCTGTATCCCGTCTCAAATTGTCTCTTGGCGAGGTTGAACGCCTCTTCACGCGACTTCAGAGTGGACCGGGTAACGCGAAGCTGTTCGTCCAGCGACAGCAGGGTGACGTACCCGGAGGCCACCGAGGATGCGACGGTAAGATCAGCCGCCGCAGCCGCCGCCTTTTGTGCCTCCAGCGACGCTTCAGCGGCACGGGAGGTGCTGCGGTTTACGCCCCAGATATCCACGTCGTAGCTGGCGGTCAGGCTGCCTTTGTACAACGTACCGTATACCGGAAGCCCCGTGGCGGCGGACTGCGAGCGCGCGCGCGTCCCGGTCACGCCCGCGTCAAGCGACGGGAACAGGCTGCCGTCAGCGGCGTACACCCGGGCCTGGTACTCGTTAATCCGCTCGCGGGCAATCAGCACGTCGCTGTTATTCTTCAGCGCCTGATCCACATAGCGATTCAGATTGCTGTCGTGAAAATTTCGCCACCAGAGCTGCTCTGTCGGGCTGGCTGGCCCCGACGTCGCGCGCCACTGGGCCGGTATGTGCAGGGACGATTTGGCGGGCTCAACGTCTACCGACTGGCATCCCGCCAGGATAGTCATTATAAGCAGGCCGGCTATCGGGCGAAGCGTCATTGTTTCGCCTCCCGCGTGTCGATGGTCACCTGCACCGACATGCCAGGACGCAGCAGCCGGTACGCCTCCGGCTCACCGAGTACCTCAATGCGTACCGGGATGCGCTGGGCGATTTTAACAAAGTTGCCCGTGGCGTTGTCCGGGGTGATAGCGCTGAACTCGACCCCTGTGGCCGGGGATATGCTCTCTACGCGGCCCTGATAGGCTTTATCGTTTAAGGCATCGACGGTGAATTTCACCGGCTGTCCGACGCGTAAATTCGCCAGCTGCGTCTCTTTGATATTGGCGATCACCCAGTGCTGCGGCGGGACCAGCGTGGTAAGGTGCGTCCCGGCGGTGACGTACGCCCCCAGACGCACCGCAATCTGCCCGAGCTGACCGTCACGCGGCGCGACAATGCGGGTGTTTTGCAGATCGATCTGCGCCAGCTCCAGCGCGGCTTTCGCATTCTCAACGTCCGCTTCCAGCGAACCGCGATTGACGATGACCGTTTGTAGATCCTGACGCGACATCTCAAGCGTTGCTTTCGCCTGGTCGATATCGGCGCTCCCCTGGGCGGCACTGGCCAGTGCCGAATCGCGCTCGCGAATGGAGAGGGAGCCGTCCGCGGTCAGCTCTTTCACGCGTTTCAAATCCGCCTGGGTTTTCAGACTTTGGGCACGGGCGTTTTTCAGCGCCGCCTCGTTTTTGGCAATCACCGCTTCCGCGCTTTTGCGCTGTTGCAGGTTGTTATTCAGGGCTGCAATTTTCATTGCCAGCTGCGCCTCGGCCTGATGGACGCGCTGGCGATAGATGCGGTCATCTATCTGCAACAGCAGCTCGCCTTTTTTAACCTGCGCGAAATCCTGAACATGGACCTCGGTAATGTAGCCGTTTACCTGCGGACTGATGAACGTGGTCTGGCCGCGCACGTAGGCGTTATCGGTAAACTGGGCATGACGCGTGAACGGGGGCAACTGCCAGGCATAAAGGATCACCAGTACCCCGACAATGCCGATAGCCGCGGCGGTGAAAATGGAAACGACGCGCACATTTTTGCGGGTGTTGGCCTGCTCTTTGGCGGCATCCTGCTGACTCATAACTTCTCCTGAAAAATAGTCATTACTTGTTGCCAGTGGCGTTCTTAAGGGCCATACGGGCGGTGATGCGCAGACGCAGCAAGCGCCATAAAATCCAGACCAGCGTGGCAGTGGCAATGCTCGCCGTCAGGAGATAAGTATCGTTGTAAGCCAGAATGTTTGCCTCAAGCGCCGTCACCGTCTGGAGCTGGGTAATGGCCTGAGTTCCCAGCAGGGAACTGTCGCCAATCAGGCTTTTGTACATCTGGGTGTAAAGCTGAATCCGTTCGTTCACCAGCGGGTTAAGGGTGGTGAGCTGGTCAGCCAGCAGGCTGGAATGGTACTTCTCGCGCCAGGTCTGGAAGGTGCCGAGGATCGCGGACCCCAGCAGCCCCCCAAGGTTCTGACTCATACCAAACATCACGGAAAAGCTGACCAGATTGCGCGGATCGGCGATCACCCCGCCAATGGCGGCCAGCATCGCAGGCGCAAGGAAGAACGCGCTGCCGAAGCCCAGCAGGAACTGGCTGAATATAAGCTGATCCGGCCGGGTCAGGTTGTTGGACTGGCTGTCCAGCAGCGAGGCAACGATCATCAGCGCCAGCGAGGTGATAATCGGCCAGGCCAGTTTAGTGGGCTTAATTGTCAGACAGCTGGTGACGATACCGCAGACGATCCCGGCGAAAATAGCCCACGCCAGATGGGTCATCTGTTCATTCTGTAAGCCTACATATTGCAGCCAGCCGATGACGCCCGTGTTCTGCTCCGCCAGTACGATGCGGATCAGCAGCATGATCAGCCCCAGGCGTACGATGCTGCCGCTGGAGAGCCAACGGGTATTAAGCAGCGGGTTGTTGCGGTTATGTTCAAACACGATCGCGGAGACAATCAGCACCAGCGAGAGAGCCAGCGCCCAGCCGATCCACGGCGCTTCAAACCACCAGTCCAGACGCCCTAACGACAGAACCGCGCACAGCAGCGCCATACCGGGCGCAAGCAAAAAGAAGGTGATGAAATCTTTCTTCTCGAAGACCTTGCGTCGATCGCCCGGCGGCAGCTTGAGCGCCATCACGCAGGCCAGGGAGATCAGGGCCAGACCCAGCTCGAAGAAGTACAGCCCGCGCCACTCATCAAGCTGTAACAGCTCGGTGGAGAACAGCCGCGCCAGCGGGATCGCCAGCGACGACCCGGTTATGCCGATGGTCAGCGCCTTCAGTCGGTGCTTCGCGGGCCAGGCCTGGATCTGGTAATAAATGCCGAGCGAGCTGAGCGCGGCGGCGACCATCCCGTGTGCCGCCCGTACCATCAGCGCCGAGCTGAGATCGTTCACAAACAGGTGGAAAAAGGTGACCAGCACATACAGCACCAGGAAGCCTTCCGTAAAGGCGCGCAAACCGTACTGCTGGCGAAACTTTACCAGCAGCAGGTTGATGGAGACGTTGGTCATGACATAGACGGCAGGCAACCAGGCGATTTCAGTCGACCAGGCGCCAAAGGTGCCTTGCAGGTTTTGCAGATTGGCGGTGACGACCGCGTTACCCAGCGCCCCGGTCAGACACACCAGCAGGCCGACCACGCCATAGGCGATTCGTTTCGACGTTGGATGTTCCGGGGTGGAAGGGGAACCCAACAGGGCGGGTTTCTCGTGTGGCTGCCACTCGCGAGGAGCATAAGGGTCGCGTTGGGGCAGGCGCATAGCGTGGTTTACCTTTCTAAAAGTTGAATTGTGAGCGGGCTAATGATTCTAAGGCTGACGCAAATCATAATTCAAGTGAATACGATTTTCTCAGGTTAATCAAATGTGAGTGCTTTTTGAGAACGTTCCGGCCCGTTTTTTTCAGCATTCATGCCATAGCATGACGCGCAGAAAGGGGGATAATCGAAGGCTCTGTATGTTGTAAGGAGGTAACGATGACAATGGCACTTTTCCCCTGTCTGCCTGGCACAACCCTCGACGCCGTGAATACCGTTGGGGCGTGGCTTGCTCAGGACGACTATCAGGACAACCAGCCCGTTGATCTGGTGATTCTGGCGGGTAACGCGGTGATCCCCGCGATTGATGCTGCCTGTAAAATCGCGGCTGAACAGGGTATACCTCTGATCATCAGCGGCGGGATCGGTCACTCGACGACCTTCCTCTACGCCGCGATTGCGAAACACCCCCGCTATAACAGGATACCCACCACCGGGCGGGCTGAGGCGGCTATTCTGGCCGACATCGCCCGTGAATTCTGGAACATTCCGGCCGAGCATCTTCACGTTGAGGATCAGTCGACCAACTGTGGCGAAAACGCCCGCTTCAGCCGGGCGTTGATGAAACAAGCCGGACTGAACGCCGCCCGGGTGCTGGTGGTGCAGGACCCGACAATGCAGCGTCGCACAATGGCTACGTTTGCCCGCGTTTGCCGCGACGAGGCCGCATCGCCCGCATGGGTGAGTCATCCCGGCCTGACGCCCGTGCTGCAAAACAGCGACGACGGTCTGGTGTTTAGCGGCCCGGTCGAGGGGTTATGGCCGGTAGAGCGCTACTTGTCGCTGGTGCTGGGTGAATTTCCGCGACTCAGGGACGACATCAACGGCTACGGTCCGGCGGGACGTGATTTCATTGCCCATGTCGATATCCCTGCCGACGTGGACGCCGCGTGGCAGATCTTGCGAAACGACGTCATTCTCACCGACGCGCTGGTGAGCCGTTCCCTGCTGTGATGCTCTGCCCGTTTGCGCCATCTTTTACGCAAACGGGCATCCTGTGTTGCCGATTTGTGATTTTGGAAACGGGCTGACCCGTTTCTTTTATGAGATATCTCACAAAAACAGACTCATAGAGTAGGCAATTGGCCCCGTAATTATAGTTTTTAACATTAAGTTTACTTGTTAAAAACAGTGTGATTACAGGAGCAGGTTATGACAGTACCCGTACAACATCCTATGTATATTGATGGACAGTTTGTTGCCTGGCAGGGTGATGCATGGATTGACGTGATCAATCCGGCCACGGAAGAGGTCATTTCCCGTATCCCCGACGGCAGCGCCGAGGACGCCCGCAAGGCCATTGACGCGGCAGATCGCGCGCAGGCTGGCTGGGAGGCGCTGCCTGCTATTGAGCGCGCCAGCTGGCTACGCAAAATTTCCGCCGGGATCCGCGAGCGCGTCAGTGAAATCAGCGCGCTGATTGTGGCCGAAGGCGGCAAGATCCAGCAGCTGGCGGAAGTGGAAGTGAACTTTACCGCTGACTATATCGACTATATGGCCGAGTGGGCGCGCCGTTATGAAGGGGAAATCATTCAGAGCGACCGTCCGGGCGAAAATATTCTGGTGTTTAAGCGTGCCCTGGGCGTCACCACCGGCATTCTGCCGTGGAACTTCCCCTTCTTCCTGATTGCCCGTAAGCTCGCTCCCGCGCTGCTCACCGGTAACACCATCGTTATCAAGCCGAGCGAATTTACCCCAAACAACGCCATTGCGTTTGCCAAAATCGTCGATGAGATTGGCCTGCCGAAAGGCGTCTTTAACCTGGTGCTGGGCCGGGGTGAAACCGTCGGACAGGAGCTGGCCGGGAACCCGAAAGTGGCGATGGTCAGCATGACCGGCAGCGTCGGGGCAGGTGAAAAGATCATGGCTGCGGCGGCGAAAAACATCACCAAAGTGGGGCTGGAGCTGGGCGGTAAAGCCCCGGCCATCGTGATGGACGATGCCGACCTCGAGCTGGCCGTGAAGGCCATTGTGGATTCACGCGTCATCAATACCGGACAGGTGTGTAACTGCGCGGAACGTGTCTATGTCCAGAAGGGGATCTACGACCGCTTTGTGAATCGTCTGGGCGAGGCAATGAAAGCCGTCCAGTTTGGCAATCCGGCTGAGCGAACGGATATTGCCATGGGGCCGCTGATCAACGCCGCCGCTCTGGAGCGCGTGGAGCAGAAGGTGGCGCGCGCGGTGCAGGAGGGGGCTAAAGTGGTCCTTGGCGGTAAAGCGGCAGAAGGCAAAGGGTATTTTTATCCCCCAACGCTGCTGCTGGACGTACGTCAGGATATGGCCATCATGCACGAAGAGACCTTTGGCCCGGTGCTGCCAGTGGTGGCATTCGACACCCTGGAAGAGGCGCTGAACATGGCCAACGACAGCGACTACGGTTTAACCTCGTCTGTTTATACGCAGGACCTGAACGTCGCGATGAAAGCCATTAAGGGGCTTAAGTTCGGCGAGACCTACATTAACCGTGAAAACTTTGAAGCGATGCAGGGCTTCCATGCAGGCTGGCGTAAATCCGGTATCGGCGGGGCGGATGGCAAACACGGTCTGAATGAGTATTTGCAGACGCAGGTGGTCTATTTGCAGTCGTAATCAGGAGCCCCCTCCATGCGAGGGGGTTCACATTTTCAGGAAAGGTGGTTATGTTGGCGCGATAATGATTCTTTATCGGGAAACAACATGCGCACAAAATATACGGGTCTGCAAATCAGCATTCACTGGCTGGTTTTTCTGTTAGTCATTATGGCCTATTGCGCCATGGAGTTCAGAGGGTGGTTCCCAAGAACCGATCGTCCGCTTATTAATATGATCCACGTTTCCTGCGGGATCAGCATCCTGGTGCTGATGGTGGCGCGCCTGCTTATCCGCCTCAAATTCCCGGCTCCGCCTATTCAACCGAAACCAAAAGCGATGATCACCGGGCTGTCCCATCTCGGGCATCTGGTAATCTACCTGCTGTTCATTGCGCTGCCGCTGATCGGTATGGTGATGATGTATAACCGGGGAAATGACTGGTTTGCGTTTGGCCTGACGATGCCGCATGCGGCGGAGGGGAATTTTGACCTGGTGGATACCCTAAAGGAGTGGCACGTAACGCTGGCGAATCTGGGGTACTTCGTGATTGGTTTGCACGCCTTTGCCGCGCTGATGCATCACTACTTCTGGAAGGACAACACGCTGCTGCGCATGATGCCGAAAAAGCGTCAGTAACCGATAATGCCCTGCGAACCCGCAGGGCATTTTTTTGCGGCTTATTGCAGTTGCGCGCGCTCCTGCGCCGTTAAGTCCAGTTCCTGAGTTGAACCCGTTTCCGAAGATTTTACCGCCGCTTCCAGCACCGCCATCACCGCCAGGGCTTCCACCGGATGGACCGGGTTGTCAATCTTGCCGTTCAGGGCATCGCGCACGTTTATATAGTACTGCCGCTGGTCGCCTTTTGGCGCAGGGATAGCGCTGGCTTCACCCTGGGCATTAAACAGCACCATAGCGTCGCTGTCTTCACCCCAGCTTTCGCTACCCGGAGCGACGCCTGCCAGCAGCTGGGCTTCCTGCTGATCGATGTGCGCTTTCACCACGCTGGCCTTATCGCCGTGGACGGTAAAGCGGGCAACGCCACCCGCCACCAGCATGCTGCAATGGAGGACCACTTTGTGTTCCGGATAATTCAGCACCACGTGCGCCCAGTCGTTAATCTCCGCGCCGTCACGCAGGGTGGCGATGTTGCCCTGTACCGACTGCGGCAGACCAAAAAGCTGTAGCGTCTGGTCAATCATGTGCGGGCCTAAGTCGAACCACAGGCCGCTGCCGGGCACGTTTTGCTCTCTCCAGCGCACGCGAACCTCCGGACGGAAACGATCGATATGCGACTCAAAATGTTTCACCTTACCGATACGGCCTTGCTCAATCACCTGCTTAATGCCGAGAAAATCGCTATCCCAGCGGCGGTTATGGAAGACCGAGAGCAGGCGCTGTTTTTCTTGCGCAAGCGCAATCAGATCTCGCGCTTCCTGCATATCCAGCGTAAACGGCTTATCCACTACCACATGCTTGCCGGCATTGAGCGCCAGGGTGGCCAGCGGCGCATGGGTCGCGTTAGGGGAGGCGATAACCACCAGGTCGATATCCGGGTGCTGAATGGCCTCTTCCGGTGTGGCGACAACGAGGACGTCCGGCAGGTCGCGTTTCACTTTCTCTTCATCCCGGGATGAGACCACCGCCAGCTTCAGGCCTTCGACGGACTGGATCAGCGGGGCATGGAACGTCTTACCTACAAAACCATACCCGATCAGCGCAATATTCATTGTCTTCACTTTATTCATGACCTTCTCCACGTTAATGCGCGCCAACGGTAACCTGCAAGGCGCTATGGTCCCCGAGCTCTGCCCAGGGACGATCTAAAAACAGTTGATGAATCTCGGATAACCCTGACACCAGATACGGTTCGCACTGGTTGAGTTTTAGATGGTCGGCGACTACCCAGTGCGCCTGGCTTGCGGCCAGCATGGCACGCTTCACTTCGGCATCCGCCTCCTGACTGGCGCTCAATCCGAGTTCGGCATGGATGGCGCATGCGCCAAGGATGGCAATATCCGCCCGGTAGCGAGAGAGCAGGGAAAGGGTGGCGCTTCCGGCAAACAGGCGTTGTTTCTGATCCCACTTTCCACCGAGCAGGATCAGGTCAATATCTTCCCGATCGCTAACCTGCTGGGCGATATCAAGAGAAGGGGTGATGATGGTCAGCGGCCCCTGAAGGAAAGAGGCAACGGCCAGCAGTGTGCTTCCGGCGTCCAGAAAAAGCGTCGAGCCCGCAGGCACGCATTGCGCAACCTGTTTACCCAGCCGCTGCTTAATTTCAGGGAGCAAGCTATTCCTGCTTACTCGGGTCATCGTCGAGAGATTCAGCGCGATGGCGCCGCCATGGTTTTTTTGTGCCAGTCCCTGTTTTTCCAGGTCGGTCAGATCGCGACGGATGGTGTCCGCCGAAACCTGCAATCGCTCTGCCAGCTCGGTAATGCTGGCCTGGCCTTGCTCAGTAATGATATCAAGCACATATTTCTGTCTGGCGGTTTTATGCATGGGGCAGTATCCTGCAAAATGTCGCAATAAATCGCAGTTTACAGCATTTTGCAGGAAAGGGAATCGCGACAGGTGCGGGATGTTATCCAAAAACAGTTTAATGATGTGATTATTGATATCGCATTAATCAGTCATCAAAAACATGTATGTATCTTTTAGGTATGTTGTTATCGCTATGTTTTACTTGAAAATTTGGCTTAAGCTGCCGGATTATTGGCTCTAACCAGAATGTTTAGCTAATTTGTAATTATAAATTAGTGCATATATCTATTAGTTTCTATTTTTAAAGTAAAATAATTCAATTTTATTCGGTGTATTACTTAAGTTGACATTTCTTTGAAAATCTTTGTGTCTGATTCGGGGTGAAATTAACGCAAAAATGTACACCGGGGCATTTTAGAATTTTCTTTATATTACAGGGGGTTTATTTGTTTCATCTGAAAGGCCTTTTATAACGTTTTGTCCAGAAACCCCATCTTTTTTCTTATTTGTAACACCGCATTAACATTGCGGGTGTGGTTGCTCATATCACATTTTGTTATGCTGCGAATCAATAAATATTTAAGTAAATTCTTAAAAGAAAAAAAGAGATTGAACGGCTCTCATCTCAATTGAAATGGGCTTGGGGAACTATTACCCAAATTAATCGAGAAGAGGTGAGGGATTTCTGAAGGATTATTTGTACCTCTTCCTGGGTATTTATTTGGCTATCACCTGGAGTCGGGGGATATTATGAAGATGAAATGCAATAACAGGTTGCTCAGATTATCTGTCTCCCTGACCTTAATTTCGCTGGTGGTGACTGCGGCTAATGCAAATAACGGCCAGGCGGGGATATCTCCCGTTGCGGCAATGACGATGAAAGAAAGTATTCTTTTCGCTCTCGATCGCGACCCCTCAGTGAGCCAGCAGGCAGCGCAACTGGGGATCGGCCAGGCACAAATAGACGAAGCGCGCAGTGGCTGGATGCCACAAATAGCCCTGAACGGGAGTACGGGTCACAGCCAGACCACCGATTCAAGCGGCTCGTTGCGAAATTCCGCAGCCTGGGGCCTGAGCCTGACGCAGCTGGTGTACGATTTTGGCAAGACCAATAACAGCATCAGCCAGTCTTCAGCTCAGCGTGACAGCTATCGCTACCAGCTGATGAGCACGATGTCTGCCGTCGCGGAAAAAACGGCCCTCAGCTATGTGGAAGTAAAACGCTACAGCGATCTGTTGCAGGCGGCAAAAGAGAACGTGCAGGCGCTTAAAAACGTTGAGCAGCTGGCAAAACTCCGCGCCGATGCTGGCGTAAGCTCCACCTCTGATGAGCTTCAGACCCGCACCCGTATCGCCGGGATGCAGGCGACGGTAGAGCAGTATAATGCGTCTCTGAACAGCGCCCGCGCGCGGCTGGCGGTATTAACTGGCATACAGGCTGAACGCTATTCACCGGTTCCGGGAGGTCTGGCCGTGGAGCCGGATTCTCTCAACCGGATTGATTATTCACTGATCCCAACGGTGATGGCCGCGCAGAACATGGAGCGTTCAGCCCAGTACGGCGTAGAAACCGCCAGATCTCAGCACTGGCCGACCTTAAGCCTGAAAGGGGGCCGCACCCGCTATGAGTCTGATAATCGCGCGTACTGGGATGATCAGATCCAGCTCAATATTGACGCACCGCTTTATCAGGGCGGCGCGGTCTCGGCGCGCGTCCGTCAGGCCGAGGGCGCAAGGGCAATGGCATCGTCCCAGGTTGATCAGGCCCGTTTTGATGTCCTGCAAAAAGCCTCCGTCGCACAGGCCGACTGGACCGGGGCGCGTGGACGAATGGAAGCCGGGAAGCGTCAGCTGGAAAATGCGTTGCGCGCCCGCGATGTCTACAAAAATGAATATACCCTGAGCAAGCGCAGCATTAACGATCTGCTCAGCGTGGAGCAGGATGTCTGGTCTGCCACCTCAGCGAAAATAATGGCTGAATACGATGGCTGGAGTGCGGCGATTAATTACGCCTCTGCGGTGGATAATCTCTTGCCGCTTATCGGAATAGAGAAAAACGCTGCCGCGAAATTACCTGATTTAAGTTAAAAAAAGGCGCGCCTTTCTGCGCGAAATAAGTCAGACAATAATGGGTGATTTTTCCCAAGGATAGCTACATCCCTCTGGTGGACATATCCACAGGAATACGCGCACCTGCAAGGAGAAGAATATGAGTACCGCAAAAGTTGTTGATGTCATCATTCGCAAAACGGCAGAGAAGACGAAATTAACCGGAGAGGGGAATCTCTCGGTCTCTATTTCCTCATCGAGCGTGATTGAAATTCAGGGTTCTGCTCAGGACGTGGTGCGTTATGTCCGCCAGGGGAATGACCTCCTCATTTATATGAAAGATGGCAGCGTGATCCGCTGCAATAATTATTTTGTCGAAGACACGGAAACCCATAATCATTCCGAGCTGGTATTTAACGATAACCAGGCGTTGACCCATATTTCATTTGCCGATGCCGGGGAAGCATCAGGCGTTGCCGCCACCGAATTAACCGCCCAGGCTGCACCCATTAGCAGCATTGAACCTTTCCTGGAGCAGGGAAGCGTCTTAAGCGATGCGCCGTGGGGTTGGATTGCCGGTGCGGCGTTAGGGGGCGGTGCGATCGGCGCACTGCTGGCTCACGGCGGCGATGGCGAAACTAAAACCAGGGTTATTGATAATACAAAAGAAGTCGAAAGCGCCACGCCGACATTTTTGCTGACGGACAACGCGGGTGACAAGCAGGGCGTGCTGAGTGCAAAAGAGGTCACGGATGACAACACCCCCACCTTCAGCGGTACCGGGCAGCCGGGCGCGACCATTCAGGTTAAAGACGGCAACGGCAGCACCATCGCCAGCACCATGGTTGCGAAGGACGGCACCTGGACGGTAACACTCCCGACCCAGGCGGACGGGGAACATACCTGGTCCGTCGTACAGATCGACGGCAGTAAAACGACCTCTGCGGGCAGTATTACCGTAACCGTTTCTACAGCGGATACCAGCGTGACGCTCGCCACCACGGCGGGCGATAACGTGATCAACGCCAGCGAGCAGGCCGCTGGCTTTACACTGTCCGGCACCAGCAAAAACCTGGCCCAGGGAACGGCGCTTACCGTCACGCTCAACGGTAAAACCTATACCGCAGAAGTGGGGGCAAACGGCGCATGGAGCGTGAAGGTGCCTGCTGCCGACGCACAGGCGCTGGGCGATGGTACCTGGACGGTCAACGTCAGCGGAAAAGACGCGGCGGGCAACACCGTGTCCGGCAGCCAGACGATTGGCGTGGATACCGCCTCGCCAGTGATCTCTGTCGACACGATCGCCCAGGACAACATCATCAACGCGGCTGAACATAATCAGCCGCTGACGCTGACCGGGAAAACCGATGCGGAAGCGGGCCAGATTGTGACGGTCACGCTGAACGGCAAAAATCACACGGCGACCGTGGGCAGCGACGGCAGCTGGTCCGTTACGCTTCCGGCCAGTGAAGTACAGGCGCTGGCTAACGGCGAGCACACCCTGACGGTAAACGTCAGCGACAAAGCGGGTAACGGGTCATCCACCACCGCCGATTTCACGGTCGATACCGCAGCGCCAGTGGTCACTATCAACACCGTCGCGGGCGACGACATTCTGAACACCAGCGAGCAGGGGCAGGCGCAGATTATTTCCGGCCAGGCGAACGGCGCGGCGGAGGGCGACGTTGTCACCGTGACCGTTGGCGGACAGACCTTCACCGGTGTGGTGCTTGCCGACGGCAGCTGGAGCGTCGGCGTGCCTGCCTCCGTCATTGGCGCGCTGGGGGAAGGTAGCCACAGCATTTCGGTCTCCGTGACCGATGCGGCGGGCAACACCGGCAGCGCGACGCACGGCATTACGCTGAGCGGCAACCCGCCGGAATTTACCCTTGACCCCATCAGCCAGGATAACGTCCTGAATGCGCAGGAGGCCATGCAGCCCCTGAGCCTGAGCGGGACCAGTAATCTGCCGAACGGCAGCGCTGTCACCGTGACGCTGAACAACGTTAACTATCAGGCCACCGTTGAGAACGGTCGCTGGTCCGTTCAGGTGCCGGTTTCCGACGTGCTGGATCTGGCGAATACCCTTTACACCGTCAGCGTCAGCGGCACCGACAGCGTGGGTAACAGCGGCTCCGCCGAGGCGAATCTGCTGGTAGACACCGTGCTGCCGCAGGTGGTCGTCAACACCTTTGCCGGGGATAACCTGGTCAATAACGCCGAAGCGGCGGTTGACCAAACCCTCAGTGGACGCGTCACCGGCGCGGCGGCGGGCGATACCGTCTCTGTCACCGTGGGCGGCAAGAGCTACACCGCGACGGTTGGCAGCGACCTCAAATGGAGCGTGACAATCCCATCGGCCGACCTCCAGGCGTTTGGCGACGGCGATTTAACCTTCAGCGCCTCTGTCACCAATGCGCACGGCAATACCGGCACCGGCGAACGTGATATCAACATCAACGCCGAACTGCCGGGCCTGCGCGTGAACACGATCTCTGGCGATGACGTGATTAACGCCATCGAGCAGCAGCAGGATCTGGCCGTAACCGGCTCCAGCACTCATCTGGCCGAAGGCACACAGATCACCGTTACCATCAATAATGTCGAATACGTCACCACGGTTAACGCCAGCGGCAGCTGGCAGATTGGCGTGCCGGCGGCGGACCTTCAGGCATGGACGGCGGGAGGCATGACCGTCAGCGTCAGCGCGGAAGATGCCTGGGGCAACACCGTGGCGGCTGAACACCCGATCGAGCTTGACCTGAATGCGGTGGCCGTCACCATCGATACCGTAACCACTGACGATATGCTCAACGCGGCGGAAAAAGGCGCGGATGTCACGCTTTCTGGTCAGACGCAGGGCGTGGAGGCCGGGCAGACCGTGGTGGTGAAATTCGCGGATCAAACCTTTACTGCACAGGTGCAGCAGGACGGCTCCTGGCACCTGACCGTTCCGGCGAGCGCGATGGAAACGCTGATCGACGGGCGTGCGCAGGTGAGCGTCAGCGTGACTAACGTCAACGGCAACAGCGCGGACGCCTCACGCGTGGTGATCGTCGATACGCAGCCGCCAGCCATTACGCTTGATAACCTGACCGACGACAACATCATTAATGCGGCAGAAGCGCAGCAGGATCTGGTGCTCAGCGGCAGCACAACCGCTGAAGCGGGCCAGACGGTCACCGTGACGCTGAACGGTAAATCTTACCAGACCACGGTACAGGCGGACGGTCGCTGGCAGCTGAACGTGCCTGCCGCCGACGTAGGCGCGCTGACCGATGGCAATGTCACCGTGACGGCCACCGTCAGTGACGTGGCGGGCAACAGCAGCAGCGCGGACCGCGTTGGGCTGGTGGATGCCACCGTGCCGCAGGTGACCATCAACGATTTCGTCACCGACACCAACACCGTTAACCAGCTGGCCCATGCTCAGGCGCAGATCCTGAGCGGCTCCGTCACCGGCGCGGCGGCGGGCGATTTGGTCACCATCACCATCAATAACGTGGACTACACCACCGTGGTGGATGCGGCAGGCAACTGGAGCCTCGGCCTGCCTGCGTCCGTCGTTCAGGGGCTGACGGACGGCACCTGGACCATTAACGTCTCCGTGACCGACCAATCCGGCAACACCGGCAGCAGTTCAGTGGATGTGGTGGTCAATACTGTGACGCCCGTTATCGGTATTAACACGCTGGCCGCGGATGACGTGATCAATGCGGCAGAGAAGGGCGAAGATCTGCTGCTTTCCGGTACCAGCAACCAGCCGGAAGGAACCACCATCACCGTTAATCTGAACGGTATCAACTACACCGCCACCACCGACGCCAGCGGCAACTGGAGCGTTACCGTCCCCGCCTCTGCGGTGAGCGCGCTGGGTGAAGCCAATTACACCGTGACGGCGAGCGTCACCGATAATGTGGGCAACAGCGCCGCTGCCACGCACGATGTACTGGTGGACAGCTCGCTGCCGGTTGTTACCCTCAACAACTTCGCGGGCGACAATATCGTCAACGCGGCGGAAGTGGCCGCAGGGCAAACCCTGACCGGAAAGGTTTCTAACGCGGCATCGGGCGATACCGTCACGATTGTCCTCGGCGGGCAGACATACACGGCCACCGTACAGGACGATCTCACCTGGAGCCTGCCGTTAACCCAGAGTCAGTTAACCGCGCTCGGCAACGGCGACCTGACCGTATCGGCCAGCGTGACGAACGCGCACGGCAATACCGGATCGTCTTCCCTGGATGTCACCATTGACGCCCAGCTGCCCGGCCTGCGCATTGATACCGTCGCCGGTGACGACGTCATTAACGTTATTGAACACGCGCAGAACCTGGTTATCTCCGGCACCAGCACCGACCTGGCGGCGGGTAGCACCGTCACCGTGACCATCAACGGCAAGAGTTATTCCGCCTCGGTACTGGCGGATGGCACCTGGCAGGCTGCGGTTCCGGCCGCCGACGTCTCCCGGTGGGCAGACGGGTCGCTCACCATCAGCGCCAGCGCGCAGGATACCTCCGGCAACCCGGTGAATATCGGTACCGTTGTGGATGTCGATCTCGCCCCGGTGGCGATAAGCATCAACAGCGTGACGGACGACAACGTGCTTAACGCGGCAGAAAAAGGCCAGGATCTGGTGCTGTCCGGCTCCTCCTCGAACGTTGAAGCGGGCCAGACCGTTACCATTATCTTTGCGGGTAAAACCTGGACCACGACGGTCGATGCCAACGGCGACTGGACCTGCACCGTACCGGCTGCCGATCTGAGCGGCCTGAAGGACGGCGACGCCAGCGTACAGGTCAGCGTCACCAACGTGAACGGCAACGCGGCCTCTTCC
The DNA here is from genome assembly GCF_053709615.1 of Enterobacter sp. UPMP2061. Lineage (NCBI taxonomy): Bacteria > Pseudomonadati > Pseudomonadota > Gammaproteobacteria > Enterobacterales > Enterobacteriaceae > Enterobacter > Enterobacter sp. UPMP2061. Next base: position 384,501 of record NZ_JBSKJP010000003.1, on the reverse strand, counting down.
TCGCAGGCATTCAGCGTCGATACCGCCGCGCCAGCGGTCACCATCAACACCATCAGCGGCGACAACATGCTGAATGCGGCAGAGGCGGCGCAGGATCTGACCCTGAGCGGGACGTCTACTGCCGAAGCAGGCCAGACGGTCACCGTGACCTTCAACGGCAATCAGTACACCGCCCAGGTGCAGGCGAACGGCAGCTGGACGCTGGACGTTCCGGCGGCGGATCTGGCGGGGATCGCCGACGGCAGCGCGGCGGTCACGGTGACCGTGTCCGATAAAGCGGGCAACCCGGCCAGCGCGGGGGCGTCCGTGCTGGTCGACACTACCGTGCCGCAGATTACCTTCAACATTGTGGCGGGCGACGACATTGTTAATATTGCCGAGCACGGCCAGGCGCTGATTGTCACCGGCAAGGTGACGGGCGCGCAGGCGGGCGATGTGATTACCCTGACCCTGAACGGCAAAGACTACACCGCGATGCTGGACGGTGCCGGTAACTGGAGCGTGGGCGTTCCGGCGGCGGACGTGGGCGCGCTGGCTAACGGCGATCAGACGATCTCCGCCACACTCACCGATAAAGCGGGCAACAGCACCAGCGCGACGCACGCGTTTGACGTCTCCCTGACCACGCCGGTGATTGCCATCAATACCCTGGCGGTTGACGACGTGATCAACGCGACCGAAAAAGGCCAGGACCTGTTGATCTCCGGCACCAGCAACCAGCCGGACGGGACCCGCATCACCGTAACCCTGAACGGTATCAGTTACGCCGCCACCACCGATGCCAGCGGTAACTGGAGCGTCACCGTTCCGGCGGCAAACGTCTCGGTACTGGGCGAAGCGAGCTACAGCGTGACGGCCAGCGTGACCGATACCGCGGGTAATAGCGCGAATACCAGCCATAGCGTGCTGGTCGACAGCGCGCTGCCGCAGGTCACCATTAATGCGGTTGCCACCGACGACGTGATTAACGCGGCGGAAGTGGCTTCCGGACAAACCCTGAGCGGGAAAGTGAGCGGCGCGGCGAGCGGTGACACTGTCACGATCGGTATCGGGGGCAACACCTATACCGCGACGGTTCAGGACGACCTGAGCTGGTCGGTTAACGTGGCGTCTGACGTCTTAACCGCTATCGGTAACGGCGATCTCACCGTAACAGCGAGCGTGACCAACGGCCACGGCAACACCGGCACCGGCGAACGCGACATCACGATTGATGCCAGCCTGCCGGGCCTGCGCGTGGATACCGTAGCAGGCGACGATGTGATCAACAGCATCGAACATGGTCAAAACCTGATTATCACCGGCTCCAGCGACGGGCTGGCGAGCGGATCGGCGCTGACGGTCACCGTCAACGGCAAAACCTACGCGGCAACCGTGCTGGCGGACGGCACCTGGACGGCGGCTATACCGGCGGCGGACGTCGGCGCGCTGAGCGCAGGCACAATCACTGTGACCGTTGACGGCCAGAGCGCGGCGGGTAACCCGGTTTCCATCAGCCACGACGTGAAAGTGGATCTGGCGGCAGTCGCCATCAGCATTAATCCGATTGCCTCGGACGACGTAATCAACGCGGCTGAGAAAGGCGCGGACCTGGTGCTGTCTGGCTCGACCACCAACGTGGAAGAAAACCAGACCGTTACCATCACCTTCGGCGGCAAGTTGTACACTGCGACGGTGGATGCCAGTGGCAACTGGACGGCGACCGTACCGTCTGCCGATTTGGGCGGACTGAAAGACGGCGACGCCAGCGTGCAGGTCAGCGTCACCAACGTGAACGGCAACAGCGCCTCGGCGGGCCGCGAATACAGCGTGGACGCCACCGCGCCGACGGTGTCCATCGAGATCGTCAGCGACAACAACATCATCAACGCGGCCGAAGCGCAGCAGGATCTGGTCGTTAACGGTGTCTCCAACGCCGAAGCGGGCCAGACCGTGACCGTGACGCTGAACGGCGTGGACTACACCACCACCGTACAGGCGAACGGCAGCTGGAGCGTCACCGTACCGTCTGCGGATATCGGCGCGATTACCGACGGCGATTACACCATCACGGCAGCCGTCGCGGATAAGGCGGGTAACCCGGCCTCGGCGGACCGCGATGTGCTGGTGGATACCACGGTGCCACAGCTGACCATTAACACCGTTTCCGACGACGACGTGATCAACAGCGCCGAGCATGCGCAGGCGCTGATTGTCACCGGTTCCGTGACCGGTGCGGCGGCGGGCGACGTGGTGACCGTCACCATCAATAACAAAGATTACACCGCGACCCTGGACACTTCCGGCAGGTGGAGCGTGGGCGTGCCTGCGGCGGACGTGAGTGCCCTGGCCGCCGGGGATTACACCATCACCGCGGCGCTGACCGATAAAGCCGGAAACAGCAACAGCACAACGCACGAGGTTGAAGTCAACCTCACCGCGCCGGTGCTGACCATTGACACCGTGTCCGGTGACGATGTGATCAACAGCAGCGAGAAAACGCAGGATCTGACCATCACAGGTACGGCTTCCGGGCTGGCAGCGGGCGCGGTGGTCACCGTGATGCTCAACGGCAAAGCGTACAGCGCCACGGTGGACACCAATGGCCAATGGACCACAACCGTTCCGGCGAGCGAGGTGGGGCAACTGGGTGAAGCGCTTTACACCGTGTCGGCCTCCGCGACGGACAGCGTCGGCAACAGCTCCAGCACCTCGCACACCGTGAACGTGGAATCCGTGCTGCCTGGCGTCATCATCAACACCGTGGCGGGCGACGACGTGATCAACGCAGCGGAGCTGGCAACCGGCCAGACCATTAGCGGCACAGTGGTGAATGCCGAAGCGGGCAACACCGTGACTGTGTCTGTTGGCGGCCACAGCTACACCGCAACGGTACAGGACAATCTCACCTGGTCCGTCAGCGTACCGGAGTCTGTGCTCACCGCGCTGGGCAATGGCGATCTGACCGTGACCGCCAGCGTCACGAACGGCGTGGGCAACAGCGGCAGCGGCGAGCGCGATATCACTATCGACGCGAATCTGCCGGGCCTGCGCGTGGACACCGTAGCGGGCGATGACGTGATTAACAGCATCGAACACGGGCAGAATCTGATTATCACGGGTTCAAGCGACGGCCTGAAGGCGGGTACGGCGCTGACCGTCACCGTAAACGGTAAAACCTATCCGGCTACCGTGCTGGCAGACGGCACCTGGAGCGCGGCGATCCCTTCTGCGGACGTGAGTGCCCTTGCCGCAGGCACGGTCACCGTGAACGTTGAAGGCCAGAGCAGCGCGGGCAATCCGGTGACTATCAACCATGATGTGACGGTGGATCTGGCAAACGTCGCCATCAGCATTGACGCCATCGCTTCCGATGACGTGATCAACGCCGCCGAGAGGGGTGCGGATCTGGTGCTCTCCGGCACCACCTCGAACGTCGAAGAAAACCAGATCGTCACCATCACCTTCGGCGGCAAGAACTACACCGCCACGGTGGACGCTGAGGGTAAATGGACCGCCACGGTGCCGTCTGCGGATCTGACCGGTCTGAAAGACGGCGACGCCAGCGTGCAGGTCAGCGTCACCAACGTGAACGGCAACAGCGCGTCTGCGGGACGTGAGTACAGCGTGGATGCTACCGCGCCGTCCGTGACCATCAACACGATTGCCACCGACGATATCCTGAACGCCACGGAAGCGCAGTCCAACCTGGCAATCTCCGGCACCAGTACAGCCGAAGCAGGCCAGACGCTGACCGTATCGCTGAACGGCAAAGATTACACCACAACCGTCAGCGCGAACGGCAGCTGGACGCTGAACGTGCCGGCAGCTGACCTTGCAGGATTAACCGACGGCAGCGTCACCGTGACCGCGGCCGTCAGCGACAAGGCGGGTAACCCGGCGTCGGTGGACCACACCCTGACGGTGGACGTCACCGTTCCGGCAGTGACCATCCACACCGTGGCAGGCGACGACGTGATTAACGTGGCTGAACACAATCAGGCGCAGATTATCAGCGGCTCCGCCACCGGCGCGGCGGCGGGCGATAAGGTCACCGTCACGATCGGCGGCCAGACTTATACCACCGTGCTGGATGCGGCGGGTAACTGGAGCGTGGGCGTCCCGGCCAGCGTCATTTCCGGCCTCAGCGACGGCAGCGTGACCGTCACTGCGTCAGTCACCGACGCGGCGGGCAATACCGGCAGCGGCACGCATAATGTGACCGTCGATACCGGCCTGCCATCGGTCAGCTTCAACGCCATCAGCGATGACAACGTCCTGAACGCCGTTGAAAAAGGCCAGGATCTGAGCGTCAGCGGCACCAGCGCCAACCTGGCGGAAGGCACCGTGGTCACCGTGACCCTGAACGGTAAAAACTACACGGCGACAACTGCGGCAGACGGCACCTGGAGCCTGACGGTTCCGGCTGCGGATCTGGCCGGTCTCGGTCAGGCCAGTTATACCCTGAACGCAACGGCCACCAACGGCGTTGGCAACAGCGTGAGCAGTTCTGCGAACCTGCTTGTCGACACCGCGCTGCCAACCGTCACCATCAACACCGTGGCGGGCGACAACGTCATCAACGCGGCGGAAGTGGCGGCAGGCCAGACACTGAGCGGCACCGTGGCGAATGCCGAAGCGGGCAACACCGTGACCGTGACTATCGGCGGCCACAGCTACACCGCAACGGTGCAGAATAATCTGTCCTGGTCCGTCAACGTGCCGTCTGACGTGCTGACCGCACTCGGCAACGGCAGCCTGAGCGTGACGGCGACCGTCACCAACGGCCACGGCAACACCGGCACCGGCGAACGCGAGATCGCTATCGACGCTAACCTGCCGGGCCTGCGCGTGAATACCGTGGCGGGTGACGACGTGGTCAACACCATTGAGCACGCGCAGAACCTGATTGTTTCAGGCTCCAGCGACGGGCTGGCGCCGGGCACGGCGCTGACGGTTACCGTCAACGGTAAAGATTACGCGGCAACGGTACTGGCAGACGGCACCTGGAGCGCGGCGATCCCGTCCACCGACGTGAGCGCGTGGCCGGAAGGCACCGTGAAAATCAGCGTTACCGGTGACAGCGCGGCGGGTAATCCGATCACCATCAGCCACGACGTGACCGTGGATCTGGCTACCGTTGCCATCAGCATCAATGCGCTTGCCACCGACGACGTGATTAACGCGGCGGAGAAGGGCGCGGATCTGGTACTGTCCGGTGTGACCACCAACGTGGAAGCCGGGCAGACCGTGACCATCAGTCTGAACGGCAGGATCTACACCACCACCGTGGACGACAGCGGCAACTGGACTTATACCGTGCCGTCAGCGGATCTGGCTAGCCTGAAGGATGGCGACGCCAGCGTGCAGGTGAGCGTCACCAACGTGAACGGCAACAGCGCCTCGGCGGGCCGTGAGTACAGCGTGGATGCTACCGCGCCGTCCGTGACCATCAACACGATTGCCACCGACGATATCCTGAACGCCACGGAAGCTCAGTCAGACCTGGCAATCTCCGGCACCAGTACCGCCGAAGCAGGCCAGACGCTGACCGTATCGCTGAACGGCAAAGATTACACCACAACCGTCAGCGCGAACGGCAGCTGGACGCTGAACGTTCCGGCGGCGGATCTGGCAGGATTAACCGACGGCAGCGTGACGGTCACCGCCTCAGTCAGCGACAAGGCGGGTAACCCGGCGTCGGTTGACCACACCCTGACGGTGGACGTCACCGTACCTGCGGTGACCATCCACACCGTTGCAGGTGACGATGTGATTAACGTGGCTGAACACAATCAGGCGCAGATTATCAGCGGCTCCGCGACCGGCGCGGCGGCGGGCGACACCGTCACCGTCACCATCGGCGGCCAGTCGTACACCACCGTGCTGGATGCGGCGGGTAACTGGAGCGTGGGCGTTCCGGCGAATGTGATTTCAGGCCTCAGCGACGGCAGCGTGACCGTCACTGCGTCAGTCACCGACGCGGCGGGCAATACCGGCAGCGGCACGCATAATGTGACCGTCGATACCGGTCTGCCGTCGGTCAGCTTCAACGCCATCAGCGATGACAACGTCCTGAACGCGGTAGAAAAAGGGCAGGATCTGAGCGTCAACGGCACCAGCGCCAACCTGGCGGAAGGCACTGTAGTCACCGTGACCCTGAACGGTAAAAACTACACGGCGACGACTGCGGCAGACGGCACCTGGAGCCTGACGGTTCCGGCTGCGGATCTGTCAGGCCTCGGTGAAGCCAGCTACACCCTGAGCGCGACGACCACCAACGGCGTGGGCAACAGCATCAGCACTACGGCGAACCTGCTTGTCGATACCGCGCTGCCAACCGTCACCATCAACACCGTGGCGGGGGACAACGTCATCAACGCGGCGGAAGTGGCCGCAGGCCAGACCATTACCGGTAAGGTGGCGAACGCGGACATCGGTAACCCCGTGACGGTGAACATCGGCGGCAACACCTATACCGCGACGGTGCAGAGCGATCTGACCTGGTCCGTTAACGTGCCGGAATCCGTCCTGACCGCGCTGGGCAATGGCGATTTAACGGTGTCAGCAACCGTCACTAATGACCATGGCAATACGGGAACGGGCGAGCGCGATATCACTATCGACGCCAGCCTGCCGGGCCTGCGCGTGGATACCGTCGCGGGCGACGATGTGATTAACAGCATCGAGCATGGACAGAACCTGATTGTCACCGGCTCCAGCGACGGACTGGCGGCAGGCACTACGCTCACCGTGACCGTCAATGGCAAAACCTATGCGGCCTCCGTGCTGGCAGACGGTACCTGGAGCGCGGCGATCCCGGCAGCAGACGTCGGGGCCCTGGCTGCGGGCACGGTTACCGTGACCGTTGCAGGCCAGAGCGCGGCGGGCAATCCGGTCTCTATCAGCCACGACGTCACCGTCGATCTGGCAGCCGTGGCGATCAGCATTGATGCCATCGCCACCGACGACGTGATTAACGCGGCGGAGAAAGGTGCGGATCTGGTGCTTTCCGGCAGCACCTCCAATGTGGAAGAGAACCAGACCGTGACCATCACCTTTGGCGGCAAGTCTTACACCGCCAAAGTCGATGCCGACGGCAACTGGACGGCCACCGTGCCTTCCTCGGATCTTGCGGGTCTGAAAGACGGCGACGCCAGCGTGCAGGTGAGCGTGACCAATGTGAACGGCAACAGCGCGTCTGCGGGCCGGGAGTACAGCGTCGATGCCACGGCGCCAACCGTGACCATTGACACTGTAGCCGGCGACAACGTGATCAACGGCAGCGAAGCGGCTGCGGGCGTGGCCATTTCCGGCACCACCACGGCTGAAGTCGGTCAGACGGTAACCGTTAACCTCGGTGGAAACAGCTATACCGCACAGGTTCAGCAGGGCGGCGTCTGGAGCATTAACGTGCCGGCCGCCGATCTGTCCACTCTGGCGGATAACGGCTACACCGTGCAGGTGAGCGTGAGTGACGCCGCGGGTAACCCGGGCAGCGCGGGCAAAGCGATTACGCTCGATACCACGCCGCCGACCGTCAGCTTTAACGTCGTGGCGGGCGATGACGTCATCAACAGCGTTGAGCACGGGCAGGCGCAGGTCGTCAGCGGCACCGCAACCGGTGCCAGCGTCGGCGATAAGCTGGTCATCACGATAGGTTCGAACCAGTACACCACCACCGTTGACGCCAGTGGCAAATGGAGCGTGGGCGTTCCTGCCAGCGACATTTCTGCCCTGACCGACGGCACCGTGACCCTCAGCGCGACAATCACCGACAGCGCGGGCAACAGCAGCACCCAGACCCATGACGTGGTGGTAAATACCGCATCGGTCGCGCTGACCGTCAACACCCTCAGCGGCGATGACGTGATCAATGCGGCAGAAGCGGGGGCGTCGCTGGTCATCAACGGCTCCAGCGCGCAGTTCGCCAGCGGTACGCAGGTCAATATCACCCTGAATGGTAAGAGCTATACGGCCACTATCCAGAGCGATGGCTCCTGGACAACCACCGTACCGGCCGCCGACGTGGGCACCCTGGCCGACGGCGCGAGCTACCAGGTTTCTGTTTCGGCGCAGGACAGCGCCGGGAACAGCGCCTCGGCGACGCACACCATCAGCGTGGACACCACCGCGCCGGTGATTAGCGTGAACACGTTGTCGGGCGACGATGTGCTGAATGCGGCGGAAGCCCAACAGCCGCTCACCGTACACGGCTCTTCCAGCGCGGAAGCAGGCCAGACGGTGACCGTCACGCTGGGCGGGAAAACCTACACTGCGCTTGTGGCAAACGACGGCACCTGGACGCTCGACGTCCCGGCCGCCGATCTTGCCAACCTGAGCGAAGGCGCGCTGACGGTCACCGCGTCGGTGAACGACAAGGCGGGTAATAACGGCCAGACGACGCATACCTTAACGGTCGATACCGTCGCGCCAGCCGTGACCATCAGCACCGTGGCCGATGACGATATCGTCAACGACGCCGAGCAGCTGGCGGGACAGACCATCAGCGGGACCACCACCGCGGAGCAGGGCCAGACGGTGACCGTCTCCTTCAACGGCCACAGCTATCAGGCGACCGTGGCGGCGAATGGCTCCTGGTCCGTCTTCGTGCCGGGACGCGACTTCCTCGGACTGAGCGACGGGGAATACACCATTACGGCTACGGTGAGCGATAAGGCAGGTAACCCGGGCAGCGCAACGCACGACGTGACGCTGAACGGTGACGTGCCGACCATCGCCATTAACACCTTTGCGCAGGATGATATCGTCAACGCCGCCGAGCACGGCACGCCGCTGGTTATCAGCGGCACCACCGATGCGCCAACGGGCCAGACGGTGACCATTACGCTTAACGGTAAAACCTACACGGCTACCGTTCAAAATGACGGCACCTGGAGCTATACGGTCGGCAGCGCAGACGTGACCGCGCTGGCGGACGGCGGTTCGTACGTGATTAACGCGCAGGTGAGCAACGCCATCGGCAACAGCGCCAGCGATAACCATACCGTTACCGTGGATCTCACCGCACCGTCGATGGGGATCAGCATTGATTCCCTGCAAAACGATACCGGCCTCAGCGCGAATGACTTCATCACCAACGACAGCCAGGTGGTGGTGAATGGTTCCCTGACCGCGCAGCTCGGCAATAACGAGAAGGCGCAGATCAGCCTTGACGGCGGTACCACCTGGATTGACCTGACCGTCACCGGCACCACCTGGCGCTACACCGATGGCCGTACCCTGACCGACGGTACGTACCAGTACCAGGTGCGCGTGATCGACAATGCAGGCAACGTTGGGGCAACGGACAGCCAGGACGTGGTAATCGATCTGACGAAGCCTGCGGCGGCGACTATTACCGTGGATTCCGTCTCGCAGGATACCGGCCTGTCCGACAGCGACTTTATTACCAGCGACAACCAGATCAGCCTGAAAGGGACGCTCGGCGCGGCCCAGGGCAGCGGCGACCACGCTCAGATCAGCCTCGACGGTGGCGCAACCTGGACTGACGTGAGCGTCAGCGGCCTGAGCTGGACCTACGTTGACGGCCGCACGCTGGCCGACGGAGACTACAACTATCAGCTGCGGGTGATTGACGACGCGGGGAATATCAGCGCCACTACCAGCCAGGTGGTGACCATTGATACCGTCGCGCCGGACGCCAGCAAAACGATCGCTATCGACAGCATCAGCGACGATACCGGCCTGAGCAGCAGCGACTTTATCACCAATGACACCTCCCTGACGCTGCACGGCTCGCTCGGCGCAACGCTGGCCGACGGCGAATATGCCCAGATCAGCATCGACGGCGGGGTCACCTGGCAGAACGTGATCGTCACTGGCAACAGCTGGTACTACGTGGACGGCCGCACGCTGGGTAACCAGACCTATGACTACTACGTTCGCGTAGTGGATGCGGCGGGCAACGTGGGTGCCAGCGCTCATCAGCAGGTGACGGTCGATACGGTCGCGCCGGATGCGGCGATTACGGTGACCGTGGATAACATCACCGTCGATACCGGCTTCGACAATAACGACTTCCTGACCAGTTCGACCTCGTACACGCTCAACGGGACGCTCGGGGCCGAACTCGGGGCGGGTGAGTATGTGCAGGTGAGCATGGATGGCGGCACCACCTGGGTTTACGCCACGGTAAGCGGCACCCGGTGGAGTTATAACGACACCCGCACCCTGGCCGACGGCGACTACCGCTATCAGGTGCGGGTTGTCGATCAGGCGGGCAACGTCGGGGCCACCACCACGCAGGACGTGACGGTGGATACCCAGGCGCCGCAGTACGGCATCACCATTGACAGCATCAGCGAAGATACCGGGCAGTCCGGGAGTGATTTCATCACCATGGACACCTCGCTGACGATCAACGGCTCGTTGGGCAGCGCGCTGGCCAGCGACGAGCGCGTACAGATCAGCCTCGACGGCGGTAATACCTGGATTGACACTACCGTCACTAACCAGCGCTGGAGCTATACGGATACCCGCGATCTGGCGGACGGGGATTACACCTACCAGGTGCGAATCATCGACCAGGCGGGCAACGTCGGCTCAACCTCTTCGCAGGTGGTAACGGTTGATACCACGCCGCCTGACACGGTGGGAACGGTGGTCAGCTATACCGACGGGGAAGGTGAACGTACAGGCACGTACGGCGCATCAGTCGCGACGGACGATACCTCGCCGCTGATCAACGGTACGCTTAACCGCGCTCCGGAAGATGGCGAAATCGTGCAGCTTTACCGGGACGGGATCTTACTGGGTCAGGTCACGATGAACGGCAGCGCAAGCTGGTCCTATCAGGACAACGGCCTGCTCGACGGGAATCACACCTACATTCTGCGCGTCACCGACAAAGCCGGTAACTACACGGAATCGGATGGCTTTGTGCTGAACGTCGATACCAGCATCCCGACCACCACGGCGGCGATTACTGCCCAGACCACCTCGGATACCACGCCGATTGTCAGCGGTACGGTCTCCGCAGACCTGGTGAACGGTGAATATCTGGTGGTGACGGTGAACGGGAAAACCTACACCTCCCAGACCGGCGGTGCGGTGGTCGTCGACCCGGATCACAATACCTGGTATCTACAGATCCCGGACAGCGATGCCCTGAGTGTGGCGAGTTACGACGTAACCGCGCAGGTGAAGAGTAGCGCGGGCAACGGTAACACCACCGGTACGGCAACCGGTAGCCTGGTGATCGATACCACCTCGGTGAATACCGACTGGGCGACCACTGCGGGGAACAGCAACAACTCAACCATGACTCTCGGCATGAACAGCAGCGGGCTGTGGAATATCATTGCTAATGGACAGTCTTATTCCAGCAGCGATGATTCAACCTATGCCGGGAATACGTTAACTAACACCCGTAGCTACTATGTGGTGAGCCAGACGGCAGCTGACTTTGACCGTAACGGCACGCAGGATATTTTCGCAACTGAGAATACTTACGCGGGCTCTACGCAGGTGATGTGGACCTACGATGGCAGCAGCTACACCGCCAGCCAGCTGGCGATGGGAACCACCATCTGGTACGGCGGCGTAATTGCCTACGACAAAACCGGCGATGGCTATCTTGATCTGGCGTACGGCGATGCCGGTATGGACTCCCTGACCTACCTGGTGAATACCAACGGCGTTCTGTCGCCGGACGGCACCGGCGGGGAAGGTGGATTCTACGGCCAGTTCGATTCCGGGCGTGAAATCTCCGGCGTCGACCTGAACAACGACGGTACCGTGGACATCGTGCAGCACACCAACCGCAGCGGGGCGTACTCGCTCACCGTGATTAACAACAACGGGAACGGTACGCTTTCCATTGGCCAGAATCTGACCAACGTGTTTGTGGCCAACGCCTCGAATACCACCACGGCGGCCTCCATGACGTGGGCGGACTTTAACGGCGATGGCTACATGGATCTGTACCTCGGCAGCAGCTACAACAACAACGGCGGGGTGATTTACTACAACGACGGTACCGGGCAGCTTTCCACGACCAAAAGCGCGGTGGAAGCCTCTAACGCCACGGCGGGCTATCTGTCGGTGGCGGTAGACTGGAACGGTGACGGGCAGATGGACATCATCAAGCTCAGCACCTACGGCAGCTCACAGACGGCGACCCTGTTCACCAACAACGGCTACGGCTCAACCTGGACTTCAAGCCAGCTGGCTTCTGGGCTGGCCAACGTCACCGGTGTCGCCGCGGTGGACTACAACTGGGACGGTGCGCAGGATCTGCTGGTGTCTCAGCAGAACGGTAAGGTGGTGCTGGTGCAGAACAATGCGGAGATCGCTGACGGTACCGCGATGCATCTGCACATTGTCGATAGCGAAGGCATCAACGCGTACTACGGCAACACGGTCAATCTGTATAACGCTGCGGGCGTGCTTGTGGCCTCGCAGATCATCAACGCTCAGTCCGGCATTGGTTCGAACGATACCTCTGCGCTGGTGAGTTTCTACGGGCTGGATCCGAACGAAACCTACTCGGCGGAGATCGTGAAGATCACCAACGGCGTCTCGGATAACGTCACCTGGACCGGCCTGGACGCGGGCAACGGCAAAGAGGGTTATGTTCTCACCGCCGAAGCGGCCACCGGCGGCCACAGCGGAACCATTACCGGTACCGGCTATAACGACACCTTTATCGCAGAGGATGGGACCTATACCTATAACGGCTCCGGCGGCTGGAATACCCATTCCGACTACGACACCTGGAGCAATACCGGCGGCATGGACGTGGTGGATTACCGTAATGCCACCTCTGGGATAACCGTTGATTTGCGCCTCTCAACGGCGCAGGACACCGGATTCGGTACCACGCGGTTGTTGAATATTGAAGGGATTAACGGCTCCGACTATGACGACGTGATCACCGGCAACAGCGGTGATAACCAGTTCGAAGGCCGGGGCGGGAACGACACCTTCAACATCGGCAGCGGCGGTCACGATACGTTGCTCTATAAGCTGATCAACGCGTCTGACGCGACGGGCGGCAACGGTAGCGATGTGGTGAACGGCTTTACCGTCGGCACCTGGGAAGGGACGGCGGATACGGACCGTATCGATCTGCGCGACCTGCTTTCCGACAGCGGCTATACCGGCACCGGCTCGGCGAGCTACGTGAACGGCGTGGCGACGCTGGACAGCAGCGCGGGCAACATCGCCGACTACATCCGCGTTGTGCAAAACGGCAGCAACACCGAGATCCAGGTTGACCTGGACGGGACGGGCGGTCAGTTCACGCCCACCACGCTGGTAACGCTGAACGGCGTGCAGACGGATCTGGCGACGCTGTTGGCCAATCATCAACTGTTAATTGCGTAAAACAACGCCGCGGGGAGCGATCCTCGCGGCCTTTTGCGTTTCTTTACAACACCAGGCATAACCCTATATTTCACAAGATTATTTTGCGGGCTCGTTTAGACAGTGTTCGATTTCTAATCATCCCGGAAAGGTATCATTTCAGTGCGAAATCATCGCCCTGAACAGGACGTAGCATTATGAAGACACATCCACAGTACGAACCCTGGTTGCAGGGCATGCTCATCATCGCGAAATATTATCGGCTGGATTTTTCGGCGGAGCATGTTCGGGTCACGATTAACCATGAAAGCCAGTCTCCACGCCAGCTGGTGCTGGAGGAGATGGCGCGCCAGCTTGGGCTGGGGATGCGTTGGGTGGCGGCGGGAGCCGTAGCGCTCGATCCGTGGCGTTTACCGCTGCTGGCGGAGTTCACCGGCGGGCAAATTGCGGTCATCAACCGTATGGACAACGAAGGGAACGTCAGCGTGCAGTTTAGCGGCGACGGGGGCCTGGAGACGACGCTGACGCGCGACGAACTCGGTTCGCGGTTAAAGGGGCTGATGGTGCTGCGTCCCCTGGAGTCCACGCCGGATGCGCGCGTGGATGATTACATCAAACCCTATGAGAAAAACTGGTTCTGGCAGCTGGCGCTGAAAGACTGGCGTCGTTACAGCGACATAATGCTGGTGGCGCTGGTCGCCAACGTGCTGGCGCTCTCCGGCATGGTCTTTTCCATGCAGGTGTATGACAGGGTGGTGCCGTCCCAGTCGGAGGCCACGCTGTGGGTGCTGTTTGGCGGTGTGATGATCGCCATCGTGTTTGAATTCATCATGCGCATGCTGCGGGTGCATATTTCGGACGTGGTAGGGAAACGCGCCGACCTGCGTATTTCCGAGCGCGTGTTTGCCCACGCCCTGAGGATTAAAAACGGCGCACGGTCGAAATCGACCGGGTCGTTTATCGCCCAGATCCGCGAGCTGGAGTCGGTGCGGGAGCTGATCACTTCCACCACCATTGCCGCTATCTCCGATCTGCCGTTCTTCCTGCTGTTCGTCTTCATTCTGTGGATGATTGGCGGCCCGCTGGTGCTGGTGGTGCTGCTGGCCGTACCGCTGCTGCTCATTCCCGGCCTGCTGGTGCAGCGCCCGCTGGGAAAACTCTCCAGCGAAGGGATGCGTGAATCGGCGATTCGTAACGCCACGCTGGTGGAAGCGGTGCAGGGGCTTGAGGACATCAAGCTAATGCGTGCCGAGCAGAGGTTCCAGAACCAGTGGAATAACACCAATGACGTTGCCGCGAGCGTCGGCATGAAGCAGCGCTGGCTGACGGGGCTGCTGCTGACATGGACCCAGGAGGTGCAGTCTATCGTCTACGCCGTGGTGCTGCTGGTGGGGTGTTATCTGGTCATCAGCGGCGACATGACCACCGGTGCGCTGGTGGGGACCTCGATTCTGGCGTCCCGGACCATTGCGCCCCTGTCGCAGATTTCCGGCGTGCTCTCCCGCTGGCAGTCGGCAAAGGTGGCCCGCAAGGGGCTGGATGACCTGATGCAGCGCCCGATTGACGATCCCCAGCACGGCAAAAAAGTGCATAAAGCCCATCTGCGCGGTGATTATCGGCTGGACGACGTTGGGTTTTATTACGATGAAGAAGAGAAGCTTACCGTGCTGAATATCAGCAAACTGCGCATTCACGCCGGGGAGCGCGTGGCGGTGCTCGGGCGTAATGGTTCGGGGAAAAGCACCTTGCTGCATCTGCTGGCGGGAATGCAGGAGCCGCAGCAGGGCAGCATTTTGCTGGACGATATTGCTCTCAATCATCTTGACCCGGCCGACGTGCGCCGCGACATGCAGTTGCTCAGCCAGCAGGCGCGGCTGTTCTTCGGCTCCGTACGCGACAACATCCTGATGGGTAATCCGCTGGCGACAGACGAGGAAATCCATCAGGCGCTGGTCAACAGCGGCGCGCTGGAGTTTGTGCGCAAGCAGAAAATGGGGCTGAACACCATCATCAATGAGGGCGGAACGGGGCTTTCCGGCGGGCAACGTCAGGCGCTGCTGCTGGCGCGCGCGCTGATCACCTCGCCGAATATTCTGCTGCTGGATGAACCCACCGCCTGGCTGGATGAGGTCAGCGAGAAGCAGTTTATCCAGCATCTGCACCAGTGGCTCGGTAAGCGCCGGACGCTGGTGGTGGCGACGCATCGTCTGCCGATTCTGGACCTGGTTGACCGCATCATCGTCCTGGAAAACGGCAAAGTGGTGATGGATGGCCCTCGTGATGCCATTTTACGCCAGCACGGAATGGCCCCGCAGCAGGCGCCGCAGCGCACGGTTAAACTGAAAACGGAGGGCGTGGCATGAATGATTTCTCCCGCTTTAACAGCCGGCTGAAGGAGCCCCGCCTGCCGCGTTCGTCGCTGGTGGCATGGTCGCTGTTTGCCCTGCTGGTGGTCTTTATAACCTGGGCCAGCCTGTTCCAGCTGGATGAGGTCACGACGGGTAGCGGCAAGGTGATCCCGTCCTCCCACGAGCAGGTGATCCAGTCCCTGGAAGGGGGGATTATCCACAGTCTGATGGTGCGCGAGGGCGATATCGTCGAGCGTGGTCAACAGCTTGCCCAACTGGACCGGACGAAAACCGAGTCCAGTGTGCTGGAGAGCGAGTCTCGATTAAACGCTGCGATGGCGACGGCCGCGCGTCTGAATGCTGAGGTAAACGACACCGGGCTGACATTCCCGGCAGAGCTGGATGACGACGTTGAGTTGGTCAAACAGGAAACGGCGCTTTATCAGTCACGTCGCGAAAGCCTTGAAAAAGGGCTGGCGGGTTTACGCCAGGGAGCAGATCTCGTGCAGCGTGAACTGGCATTAACGCGCCCGCTAGTGACGCAGGGGGCGGCCAGTAAGGTCGAAGTCTTACGCCTTGAACGTCAAAAAAATGAGCTGGAGAGCAAAATCACCGAAATGAAAAACCAGTACTACGTTCGCGCCCGCGAAGAACTGGCAAAAGCGAACGCGGAAATGGAAGCGCAACGTTCGGTCATGAAAGGACGCGAAGATTCACTCACCCGCTTAACGTTTAATGCGCCGGTGCGTGGCATCGTGAAGGACATTGACGTGACGACGGTGGGCGGAGTGATCCCGCCGAACGGCAAACTGATGAGCCTGGTACCGCTTGATGACCAGATGGTGATAGAAGCGAAAATCTCGCCGCGCGATGTCGCGTTTATCCATCCTGGGCAAAAAGCGCTGGTGAAAATCACCGCTTATGACTACTCGATCTACGGCGGGCTGGAAGGGGAGGTGACGATGATTTCCCCGGATACCCTTCAGGACGAGGTGAAACGGGATGTTTATTATTATCGCGTTTATATTCGTACTGACAGTAACCATCTGACCAACAGGCAGGGCAAGGAATTCCCGGTGTTCCCGGGCATGATAGCCACGGTTGATATCAAAACCGGCAGTAAATCCGTCATTGATTATCTGCTGAAACCATTGAATAAGGCAAAAGAGGCGCTGCGCGAGCGATAAAAAAGGCGTTCAGCAAACCGAACGCCCGTCAGATCAGAGTGTAGGCGTCATGTTGACAGCATGGCGTCGTTCTTTTGGTACCACGTTGATGTAATGTGTGACATACGCAAAATATAATCCGGCATAATTTTCGACCAGCTCGATAAAGGCCGGGTAAATTGACATCCGGCCATCGCCGCGATCTTTAAGATAACCTGCCTCCTGCGCCGATTTGATAATGCGGTTGACGTGGATACGCGAGACGAAAAATTCTTTTGCCAGTGTGCTGGCTGAATACGCTATTATGGCACCGTGTGCTGTTTTGTTTTTAATGGCCTGCAAATAGAGATAGAGCATAATCATTCGGCCACCATCCTTATCAATAAATAAACCCACCTCCGGAAGCACTTTCCTGAATGTTAATCCGCGGAAAAGGTACTCTGCGGCGCGCCGGAAAAAGTTGTGCCTCAAAATGTCATTGTCCAGAAGGTTAACATTAATGTTGAATGTCGGATAAAGAATGCTGACAGGCGTAAATGCCCCAGACATATAGCGTTTCAGCTCATCCAGTCCTTTTTCCGTTGGCGCGATTTTTGTTTTTCGGCGATCTTCGGTACAGCGCCAGGTCTTAATTCGCCCGGTGGTCTTAAGTATGGTGATGATCGCGATAACACTGTTAGGACTGGCGATATTATAGCGGGTACACAGTGCCTTTATCTCTGAAACTGACTCAGCCTGATTACCAAAAACAAAACAACACATTGACAGTATTATGTTGAAGCGTGATTCCTGAAGCATCGTTTTGTAGAACAAGGGTTGTTTTTTATAAATGGCATCATTGATTCTGTAGTGCTCTGTTATAGCTTCACCAAATCGCGGGTTGTTTTTAATAACATCCCTTCGATGTAGCAAAGCCCTGGATGAAATGTGATTATCCATAGCATTTTCTCTTTTTGTCTGGGCCGATAAGATGAAGTGTCCGGTCTTCTTTTTCGGAATTTTCATTATACCTTGTGAAGTGCATATTTACTGTCGTTATATGAAAAGAAAGTAATATTTATACTGCATATGGATGAGTGGGTTGATTAACGCAAAGATGTTCCCGCGCATAACATTGATAACGGTTTATTAACCAAATGGGGTGCGGTAAAATTATTCAATGCGACAAAGAATATTGGCTTTAATCACATTTGGGAATGATATTTACATTCTCAGGAGCAGGTTATGTCTCAAAATTTACCTTTTATGCAAGGTACATGCTACAAGCAACGATTCGTTATTTCAGCCTGCGGTTTCACCTTCGAGGGGTATAGCCTGCTTCTCAAGTCTCGTGGCGTAAACGTCACGCGGCTCCATTTTGAAGATGATGAAGTTTGCTCAGGTGATGTGCAAAAAATGATGCAAAATCAACAGCCTGAGATTTCTGTTTTTCTTGGTCGCGACGTGACTGCCTTTCTTGAAAGCCTGAAACGGTTGGTCTCGGTTCTGAATGCACTGCCGGTTATTTGTAGCGTGACCCTGTATGGTGCAATACCAGAAAGGTGGCTTTATGCCACGCTGAAAAGTCTCGTTAATAATACCAGATCGTTGTCGAGGATCAGGGTGGCGAATATTTCAGAGGTAATGAATTGTGTAGAGAGTATTTCTGATGTGCATGCCGATTCGTCACGTTTATTGCGTGAAGGACCTGAGAAGGAAGGTAAGGAAAGCCTGCATGGTTTAACAAAACGTGAGTTAACCGTATTGCTGAATTTTTATCGGGGTATTTCGATAAAAGAGCAGTCAGCGAGGTTAGGGTTGTCAGATAAAACCATTTATACCCATCGGAAAGTGGGGTTGAGTAAATTATATCTTATCAGAGTGTGGTTTAGCGATGCACGTGTCTTAAGGGATGAGGTCTGTGCAGTAAAGAACAAAGCGCAGGGGTTTTCGGAAGCAGAAATAAATATATTGCAGGCGTTACATAAGCGGGAAATCTTTGCGGCTTATCAAATTATTACCGATAGCGATAAAAAAGGAGTAGGCTTTGAAATTCTGCTGCGCTGGCATAAAAACGGTCAGGTCCTGAAACCAGGCCAATTTCTGGATGGGATAAAAAATGGCGAAATTTGGCTCAAGCTGACGGCGTTAGTCATTCACGCGGCCGTATCAGGTATCAACAGATACAATGGAAAATATTATTTTTCGGTTAATATTCCTCCTCAACTGGCTGCCGGGAACGCGCTGCCGGGAATGGCGAAAAAAGCCGTTGAAATGTTACTGAAACCGCAGTGGGCCGGGAAACTTGTCTTCGAATTAGCTGAAACCATTGATGTAACAAAGGATCCAAATATTCCTGTCACTCTCCAGCGTTTACGCGCCGAGGGATGCCGGCTGTTTCTGGATGATTGCTTTTCCAGAAATTACGCTATGTTACCCATCCGACAGATTAATGTTGATGGACTGAAGCTTGACCGCGATATAGTTGAGCACTTTGTTGCTAACGACAATGACAATAGCATTATTAAAGCGATACAGATATACAGCGACATGACGGGAAGGGAATGCGTTGCGGAAGGCGTCGATAGCGAAGAAAAATTTGAAAAACTTGTCGCATTAGGAGTTAAGCGCTTCCAGGGATATTATCTTTCCCGGGCGGTTAAAGAAGAAGAGCTGGATCGAATGGTACGGCTATTTAGTTAATGGCTTCACTATACTGGTGGTACGACAGACTTAACTCTTCGACCACCAGCAAAAACAGTCACTCACCAGGGTAATAATCTGTTATCAGATATCATCGCGCGTAAAACCGACAACAATTTCAAGCGTGTTTCGAATGACATCGCAGGCTTCGGGCTCCTCGGTAATTTCGAGGGCGTGAATCAGTTGCAGGATAATCTCTTTATTTGAGAGATTGTCACCGGTCAGCATAATACAGCGTATTGCCGAGCCCAACACTTCAACCTCACCACTGAGATGCTTTCCAGCATTAAGAAAATGTTCCGCCAGTTCTTTATCGTGCAGGGCTTCAAAATTATACGTCTGCTGCATAATCGCTTTACTCATGGTGGTCACCGTTTCGGTTAAAATTAGTGTTTCTTGTCTGGGGTCAGAAGCGTGTTGTGAGTAAAGAGAGAGCGCATGCGTCCAATTTCATAATCGCCCATCACTCTTCCCCGGTCGTGCGATACGCCGGTTACACGCTGGCGCACTTCATCTTCAGCGGCAATCAATGCATTTTTACGTTCATCATTTGATTCAACGTTAGCCATCGCCCGCAGGCGATTAGCAAGAGACACAAAGGTAATAGGTCCGTTCTCTTTCAGTATGGATAATACGGCCTCACCGATAAGGTCATCCTTAAGTCGTTCAAATTTAGTTCTATGCATAGCTTCAATCTCACTCTGCTACACGCAGCAGGCTGTAGCATGGGGTTAGTCATCGCATTCAGGAGCTCTATTCTCACTCAGCATGACTAACTTAGTAAGTTAAAAAAACAGTGTTCAGGTTAACGCTCGAAGAAGAGGGCTATCAGACCGTTATAGTGCGCTTTCTCAACGTCAGACGTTGACTCTTCAATTCTGCGCAACAGCTTTGTACAGATTGTCATTCTGCTCAGTTGTACATTTTCTTTGATGATCTCACTGACGATAGCACCAAGGGTTTCCTGCTGTGTTGGGACATTATCCTTGTTAAAATACAAGGTGATAGCGCTTTCTGCTGTAGAGGGAGCATGGTTGCGACGCATAATTTTCCACCGTTAACAAACAATTTTGTAACATCAGTGGCATTGAATTTATACTATTCGATCAAATCTGTACATTAAAATTGTACAACTTTTCACAGGGATCGTGTTTTTGTCAGGAAAACTATCAACAATAGGGGGGGAAAGAGCAGGAAAGAGGGGAAAAGGAAAGGCCCCGAAGGGCCTGAAATTATTTACGTCCCAGCAGAAGTCCCAGAACGATACCTACCGCACCCGCAGCGATTAAGCCCGTTAAGGGATTGTTTCTGACGGCTTCAGTGACATCCGAGACGGCATCACTGGCCTGGGCAGCATATTTTTTCGCTGCACCTTTCACCTGGTGTTTAGGGGAATCAACGAATTCACCAAACTGCTGCTGCGCAGAGCCGGATAATTCATCAAGTTTGTTTTTGGCTTTATCGCCAGCGTACTGTGCATTTTTATCAGTGTCGAAATCAGACATTCCAGCCTCCTTTTGTTGGTAGTCTAAGGATAGACGCTGATTGCAGGAGTGAGCGAGAATTCGCTGAAATCGACGCCTGATTGCCCCTTTTTAGGACATGTCTTTCTTACATGACCACCATAATGTCCAAAAAATGTCGTTCTCTACGCAGCGCGAAGAGACTGTTTCTGCCGTGCGTGAGTGCGAAAGGTAACGTAATAGCCAAGGGATGCGGCCAGGCACAGCATATAGCCGAATGATTCCGAACCTTCCTCCACGGCGTTTTTCACGACGCGCATATAGCCATGCTCCAGGATGTCGTGCCACAGCACCTGCATTCCAAAGAGGCGGGAGAAGACCAGTACAGCCAGCAGGCCGCTCAACAGAATGCCGTACCAGGGGGATTGGGTATATTTTGCCAGCTGTTCCAGGGTAGCGCGAAAATGCATAACGGGGCGAATTAACGCCAGCAGAGCGGTAATCAGCGCGAACCACACCCAACTCCCATGAGAAATGAGATCAAAAAGCGCGTCCAGTTCACGAATTAGCATTGTCAGGAAAAATCCGCCCACCAGAATATTACAGTAACGCATGGATTCGTCCATTTTCGCCAGACGAAAATGGAGAAAGACAATAGTCGCTAATACCGTTTCCTGCATAATTTCGGTCAGTGATAATTCCGGAATATCATGGCCGACAAACCGCATATCAACCCAAAGACACAGTACAATAAGTGCGCAAGCGGCTGCTGCGCCAACGAAGAATAAAAAGCTCTTTAGTACAATCATTAACACCACCATTTTGTTTGTAGCGAGTATGTTAGGTGACGAGAATGTTATTTCTGTTCACATTGTGCCATATAAGTGCGGATTTTTAACATTTTGAGCTAAATAGGGTTGGTCACGACGAGACGAAAGCGTAAATATCGTCAGCCTCGTCTGTGCTGTTTAGGCGGGCGCTGTCATTACGGAGGGTGCCTTCAGGCAACGGGATGTTAGGGTATTGAGGGACCAGCGAGAGGTGGAAAACACAGCTGCGGAACTATCTTGTCGATATTTTCTTAAGAACGAACTCTGATAGAGAAAGCGTTCAGTTCCACAAAAAATGCTGTTTCTCCACCCTGGCAATTATTTTTCTTCTGTGTACTCACCTTTTGATTTCAGTTTATCTCTAACAAGGTTGGCGCAACTGGTTGCATTCTGTAAACTCTGATCGTTTACAATAGAGGACCGAGATTTTAAAACTTCGTTGTAAGCATCTTTAACTTTCGGACTGACTGTTGCAGCATAACTATCTGGCGGGAAGTCACCCAAAGGTTCTTTGTCACCGCTTAAGGCCTTAGCACAAGCATTATTAATTTGGTCATCAATGCTTAATTGATTTGCGTTAGCAGATAACGAAAAAGCTACAACCAAAGAGGCGAGAACAATTCTTTTCATACTTAGTCATTCCTTAATGATGAAGCGTTGTGATCCGAATTCAATTTGTAAAACCCAATTGTGATAGTAATATTTATCAAAGTGTATGGAAATTCTATTAGATAAACCGGATCCGAACCAGTTTCAGCAATGTTTTCTGTCCGAACATGCTGCACCCGACTTATTTTGTTTAATACAGGCTAAATGTTAGCAAAGATAAATATATCCAACAGTATTAGTCTATTCTTTTTCGTATTCTTATGATACCTACGTTCTTTAGTGGGGGTTAGTGTGATTGCACAAGTCTTTTAAAGTAGGATTTTTAAGAAAGAATGACGTTGTATGACTTCATCTGTACCACACTTGCATTACACTCAATAACAAGAACAACCAACACGTTAATTTTTAAGGGACAGTGCATGGCTGCCATGGATTTATCCAAAATGGGCACTGCCAAAGTGGTGCTGAATACCAGTGATTGCAATCATATAGTTATAGAAAAGTGGCCTGTCAGCGATGTTGAGTGGGCCTTTTATCTCTACGCGGCAACAGAGCTTAATCAGGCAGGGATTGCTACGCCAACGCTTTTGTCTGCTGATGCCACCTTACGCCAGTTAAGACTGGAGTATATTCCTTATAAGGTTGATCAGACCGCTGTGGCAAACGATTATGCCATAGCTATGCTGGGGCGCCTGCATCGCTATCCTGCAAATTCTGAATGGCTCTATCATACGCATACGTGGACAGAAACAGCGCTTGAAAACGCTCTCATGCTTTTGGCATTGCCTGAAAAAAATGCCCGGCAGCTTCGACGATTTCAGCAGAATAGTAATGCGTTATTCGCTTGCCAAAGCCTGGTTTCCGGCGACAGCAATGCAGGCAACTGGGGAAGAAGAGAAAGCGGTAATTTAGTTCTTTTTGACTGGGAAAGGTTTGGCAAAGGGAGTCCTGCTATTGACCTGGCTCCCCTCATAAGGGGAATGGGGACAAAACAAGAATTTATAGACCTTGCAGGACGCTATTGCCAGCTATCCTCCCATCAAAATATCAGGGAGCTGGCCAGAGAAATTGCTATTGTCAAAGCCTGGATTGTCACGGAAGTGATTGTCCTGCTTCATATGCGGCAAAAGAGTGCATTTCCCTTGTATCTCAACTGGTACAGAGAACATCTTCCCGACTGGTTAGACAACGTGGAAAAAATGTTATGAAGCATGATTTCTAAAAATTCTGCTTTTTATAGCAATACCTACTTTTCGCTCCTGACGCACCTGATTACCCACTTCTGATATATCAGCGAGTCACTAATATTAACTCGCTGATTTTTCACATTACCTACGGCTCTACTTAAAACCCACAATAAACTTCGTGTTTACATAAAATCGTATTAACAGATACAATACCCCCCTATAGTATCAGGAGGGCGTATGCCGCATTCACCCGAAGATAAAAAACGTATTCTGACCCGCGTCCGCCGCATTCGGGGCCAGGTTGATGCCCTTGAACGCGCCCTGGAATCGGGCGATCCCTGTCTCGCCATTTTGCAGCAAATTGCCGCCGTGCGAGGCGCTGCCAATGGTCTGATGGGGGAAATGGTCGAAATTCACCTCAAAGATGAGCTGGTGACGGGGGAGACCACCCCGGATCAGCGGGCAGTGCGGATGGCGGAAGTCGGCCATTTACTGCGCTCTTATCTAAAATAAACCCACACACCTCACAACAAGGGAAAGACATCATGAAATCTCGCGCAGCTGTCGCGTTCGGCCCAGGCCAGCCGCTGAAAATCGTTGAAATTGATGTTGCTCCGCCGAAGAAAGGCGAAGTGCTGATCAAAATTACCCACACCGGCGTTTGCCATACCGATGCGTTTACCCTGTCCGGTGACGATCCGGAAGGCGTATTCCCGGCGGTGCTCGGCCACGAAGGGGGCGGTGTGGTGGTGGAAGTGGGTGAAGGCGTCACCAGCCTGAAGCCCGGCGACCATGTGATCCCGCTCTACACCGCAGAGTGCGGCGAGTGTAAGTTCTGCAAATCCGGCAAAACTAACCTCTGCCAGGCCGTGCGCGCCACGCAGGGCAAAGGACTTATGCCGGACGGCACTACCCGTTTCTCCTATAACGGCGAGCCCATTTATCACTACATGGGGACCAGCACCTTCAGCGAATACACGGTGTGCGCCGAGATTTCACTGGCGAAAGTGAATCCGCAGGCCCCGCTGGATAAAGTCTGTCTGCTCGGCTGCGGTGTCACCACCGGTATCGGCGCGGTGCATAACACGGCGAAAGTGAAAGAGGGGGACACCGTGGCGGTGTTCGGCCTGGGCGGGATCGGTCTGGCGGTTATCCAGGGCGCGGTACAGGCGAAAGCTGGGCGTATCATTGCTGTGGATACCAACCCGGAGAAATTTAAGCTCGCAGGTGAGATGGGGGCGACCGACTTTATCAACCCGAAAGACTACGACAAACCGGTTCAGGACGTGATCGTTGAGCTGACCGACGGCGGCGTGGACTTTAGCTTCGAATGTATCGGCAACGTCAACGTAATGCGCTCAGCGCTGGAGTGCTGCCACAAAGGTTGGGGCGAGAGCATCATTATCGGTGTGGCCGGCGCGGGTCAGGAGATCAAAACCCGTCCCTTCCAGCTGGTGACAGGGCGCGTATGGCGCGGGTCAGCATTTGGCGGCGTGAAAGGCCGTACTCAGCTGCCGGGCATGGTTGAAGATGCGATGGTCGGTAAAATTCAGCTTGATCCGTTCATTACGCACCGCCTGCCGCTGGAGCAGATCAACGAAGCCTTCGATCTGATGCACGAAGGAAAATCCATTCGCACCGTTATCCATTTCGGCGACAACTGATTATTCTGCCAGCGGTTTTTTCCGCTGGCATTTCTTCCCTGATCTTCTCTAAAGTGTGACCTGTCCGGCGCTTTTAGACGTAATTTAATTCCCTGGCGTGCCGATGACTCTTTTACAGGCGTGTTATTACGCATCTTACCTATAAGAGAGTCGACGGTCATGGACAACACAACATCGATGCAGGCGCAGCATAAGCTGAGTTTCTTGCATCACATCCGGCTGGTTCCGCTGTTTTCCTCCATTCTCGGTGGCATTATTCTCCTGTTTGCATTGAGCTCAGGTCTGGCAGGCTATTTCCTGCTCCAGGCCGATAACGATCAGCAGGATGTCACGGCAGAAATCCAGGTGCGCACCGGTCTGTCAAACAGTTCCAACCATTTACGCACCGCCCGTATCAACATGATCCACGCGGGGGCGGCGAGCCGTATCGCGGAGATGGAGGCGATGAAGCAAAACATCGCCGAGGCCGAAACCCGCCTGAAGCAATCGCAGGATGGATTTGCCGCCTACATGAAGCGCACCGTTCGCACACCGGCGGACGAAGCGCTGGATGGCGATCTGAAAGCCCGCTACGACGCCTACATTGCCGGCATGCAGCCGATGCTTAAATACGCCAAAAACGGCATGTTTGAAGCCATCATCAACCATGAGAACGAAACCGCGCGCCCGCTGGACGATGCCTATAACGCGGTGTTGCTGAAGGCGATAAAAATCCGCACCGAACGCGCCAACGCGCTGACGGCACAGGCTCACACCCGCACCCGGCTGGGGCTGATGTTTATGTTCGGCGCGTTTGGCCTGGCGCTGGCGCTGGCGGTGATCACCTTTGTGGTGCTGCGCCGTACGGTGATAAACCCGCTCCAGCGAGCCGCTACGCGTATCGAAAATATCGCGAAAGGCGATTTGACCATGCCGGACGAACCGACCGGGCGCAGCGAAATTGGCCGCCTGACGCGCGATCTGCAAACGATGCAGCACGCGCTGGTGACAACCGTGGGCACCGTGCGGCAAGGGGCGGAGGAGATCTACCGTGGAACCAGCGAGATCTCCGCGGGTAACACCGATCTCTCTTCCCGTACCGAGCAGCAGGCGGCGGCGATTGAACAGACGGCGGCCAGCATGGAGCAGCTCACCGCGACGGTGAAACAGAACGCCGATAACGCGCATCATGCGAGTAAACTGGCAGAAGATGCCTCCGGTAAGGCCAGCCGCGGGGGGCAGATGGTCTCCGGCGTGGTGAAAACCATGGGTAATATTTCCACCAGCTCGAAGAAGATCTCTGAAATTACCGCCGTGATTAACAGTATCGCGTTCCAGACCAATATTCTGGCGCTCAACGCGGCGGTCGAGGCGGCGCGTGCGGGTGAACAGGGACGCGGCTTTGCGGTCGTGGCGAGTGAAGTCCGCACCCTGGCAAGCCGCAGCGCGAATGCGGCGAAAGAGATTGAAAGCCTGATTAATGAATCGGTGTCGCTTATCGATCAGGGTTCCGGGGAAGTGGTTGCGGCGGGCAATACCATGAATGAGATTGTCGAGGCGGTTAAACGCGTCACCGATATTATGCTGGAGATTGCCGCGGCGTCCGATGAGCAGAGCCGCGGCATTGTTCAGGTGAGCCAGGCGATTTCCGAGATGGACAAGGTGACGCAGCAGAATGCCTCGCTGGTGGAAGAAGCTTCTGCGGCGGCGGCCTCGCTGGAAGAGCAGGGCGCACGTCTGACGGAGGCCGTTGGCGCGTTTCGTCTCAACGGGGCGCGCGCAGGACGGACTACAGCCGCTGCAACCGCAGCGAAACCCGCGCCTTTAACCCCGGCGGCGGCCGTCTCAGGTGATAACTGGGAAACGTTCTGAGTAAGACAGACCCGCCCTTGCGGCGGGTTCTGCGTTTAGGGTCAGAGAGGCATTGATTTACGAATAGCGCTTAACAGCGTTTGGGCGCCTTCAGAGAGCGGGGCATCTACCCGCGTCAGGATCCCAATCGGTTCTCCCGCGCCGGGCGATGTTACCGGCAGCGCCGTAAGCACGCCGCGTCGCAGATCGTCCTTCACCGCGCCAGACGGCACAAACCACACGTAGTCGTAATCCACCGTAAGCTGGCGCGACAGCGACGCCGAGAGCGTTTCAATACACCCGGAAGGCAGCGTGCAGCCCTGCATTTGCAGCAACGCTTCCGCATTCTGACGCGGAACGGTTCCTTTTGGTGAGACCACCACCGGCCACTCCATCACGCGGCTCAGGGTCACGGTGTCCTGCAACAGGGGATGATTCGGACGCACGACCAGCTTCAGCGATTCCAGGAACAGCAGCTCGTAATTCAGGCCGCTCATCAGTTCCGGATCGGACATCCGCCCAATGCCCAGATCCAGCTCGCCTGACTTCAGGCCCGCCAGCAGCATGGTGTTATTCATGGTCGCGACCTGAAGCGTGGCGTGCTTTTGCTGACGGTGGAACTGGCCGATCGCCGCAGGCAGTATTCCCAGCGCCGCCGTTGGCAGCGCGCCCACGCGCACGATGTCGCTGGCCGACTCCTCTTTGCGGTTGAGCGCCTGACCGGCGGTATTGAGGGCATCGAGAACTTTAACGGCATGCGTCAGGAACTGTTCACCCACGAGAGTAAGCTGAGCGCCCAGACGGCCGCGATCGAACAGGCGGGTTCCGGTAAGCTGTTCCAGTTCGTTCAGCGTTTTGGATAGTGCAGGCTGACTGAGGTTAAGGGTTTCAGCCGCTCGCCCCAGCGTTCCCTGTTGAGCGACGGCCACAAAAGTATGCAAATGGCGCAAGCGTATGCGCTGACTGAACAGACCATTTTTTTCCATAGGCGATGTTAAAAACAGAGCGACGCGGGTGACAAGTTAAGATGTTTGAATTTGATAACCTGATAGCAAAATATTTTTAACATTTGATCTATTTGAGTTACAACCGTTTTTCGAAAATGCCCACGCTTTGACCACTGGTCTGCCTGGATCACAATTCGTAAATTCTTCCCAACGAAAGGAACGGGCTTCTCTACACTCCAGGTAGTATTCACTGGAGGCATGACATCATGGCGAACACCATCACGGCTGATGATATTCGGGAACACTTTTCGCAGGCTATGTCGGCGATGTACCAGCAGGAAGTTCCGCAGTACGGCACCTTGCTGGAACTGGTGGCGGACGTTAACCTGGCGGTTCTGGAAAATAACCCACTTTTACATGAACAACTGGCAAACGCAGACGAACTGGCGCGCCTGAATGTTGAACGTCACGGTGCGATCCGCGTTGGCACCGCGCAGGAGCTTTCCACCCTGCGCCGGATCTTCGCCATTATGGGCATGTATCCGGTCAGCTATTACGATCTCTCCCAGGCGGGCGTGCCCGTCCACTCGACGGCGTTTCGTCCGACAGACGATGCGGCGCTCTGCCGTAATCCGTTTCGCATTTTTACCTCGCTGCTGCGCCTGGAGCTGATTGAAAACGTTGCGCTGCGCGAAAGGGCGGCGGAGATCCTCTCCCGGCGCAACATCTTTACGCCGCGCTGCCTGGAACTGATCGACCTGCATGATGCGCAGGGACACTTTACTGAGGCACAGGCGCGCGAATTTGTGCAGGAAGCCCTGGAAACCTTCCGCTGGCATCGCCATGCGACGGTCGATCAGGAAACCTATCTGGCGCTGAGCAACGAACATCGCCTGATTGCCGACGTGGTCTGTTTCCCGGGGTGCCATATCAACCATCTCACGCCGCGCACGCTGGATATCGACCGGGTGCAGGAGCTAATGCCGAATTACGGCATTGAGCCGAAAATTCTGATTGAAGGCCCGCCGCGCCGCGAGGTGCCGATCCTCCTGCGCCAGACCAGCTTTAAGGCGCTGGAGGAGCCGGTGCTTTTCGCGGGAGAACACAAGGGCACCCATACCGCGCGTTTCGGTGAGATTGAGCAGCGCGGCGTGGCCCTTACGCCGAAAGGGCGCGAGCTGTACGACAGTCTGTTAAATCAGGCCGGGACCGGCAAAGACAACCTGACCCACCAGCTTCACCTGCGCGAGATCTTCAGCGCCTTCCCGGACAGCGAAATGTTCCTGCGCCGTCAGCGGCTGGCTTATTTCCGCTACCGTCTGACCCCGACAGGTGAGGCGCATCGCCACGCATTTCGTCCCGGCGACGATCCGCAGCCGCTGATCGAACGGGGCTGGGTTGTGGCACAGCCCATCACCTACGAGGATTTTCTGCCCGTCAGTGCGGCGGGGATCTTCCAGTCGAATCTTGGCAATGAAACGCAGGCGCGCAGCCACGGCAATGCCAGCCGCAATGCCTTCGAAGCCGCGCTCGGCTGTGCGGTGTACGACGAGTTTTCGCTTTACGAGGAGGCGGAAGCGCGCAGCAAACAGCGTTGCGGTTTGCTCTGAAACCGTTACTCTGCAAGGGTGTGATGGAAAAAGAAGGTTGGTATGGAAAATCCCTCCGCCCCTGTGGTTGAAACGCGCCAGGGCGCACTGATTGGTTTTACTGAAGGCGATACTCACGTGTGGTGCGGCATTCCCTATGCGGCACCGCCCGTAGGCCAGTGGCGGTGGCGCTCCCCGCGTCCTCCCGCGCGCTGGGATGGCGTACGTCCGGCGACGGCGTTCTCCGCCTCCAGCTGGCAGAGCAGCGAAAGCTGTCAGGAGCTGGGTGGCGGCGATCCCGGCCAGTTCTCTGAAGACTGCCTGTACCTTAACGTCTGGTCGCCAGTCGCACGCGCCGATCCGCTTCCGGTGATGGTCTGGCTGCACGGCGGAGGATTTACCCTCGGCGCTGGCGGGCTGCCTCCGTATAACGGCAGGGCGCTGGCGAAGCGCGGCACGGTGGTGGTGACGATCAATTACCGTCTCGGACACCTCGGCTTTTTTGCCCATCCGGCGCTGGAGGGGGAAGAAGAGCGCGTGGTGCATAACTTTGCGCTGCTCGATCAGATCCAGGCCCTGGAATGGGTGCGCGATAACATCGCCGCGTTCGGCGGCGATCCTGAGAACATCACCGTATTTGGCGAGTCGGCCGGCGCGCGCAGCGTGCTGTCGCTGATGGCCTCTCCGCTTGCGCGAGGACTGTTCCACAAAGCCATTGTGCAAAGCGGGTACACGCTGCCCGACACCCCACGCGGGCAGGCCATGCATAAAGGCGAAGCGATTGCCGCCCATTTCGGCCTGCACAATGCCACCGCGGAACAGCTTCGCGCGATCCCGCCTGAGGCGTTCTGGCCGCTGACCTCGCCGCTGAATATCGCCCCTGCGCCCATCGTGGGGGATTGCGTTTTGCCTGAGGCCATGCTCGACGTTTTCTTCGCGGCCCGCCAGTATCCTGTACCGGTGATGATTGGGTCAAACAGCGACGAAGCCAGCGTGATGTCGGTGTTCGGGGTCGATCTGGCCGGGCAGATCCAGAAGCTTCGCCGCGAGCGGCGCTTTGGCCTGGGGCTGATTAAGCTGCTTTATCCTGGCGTGAAGGGCGATGAGGAACTTG
The DNA here is from genome assembly GCF_053709615.1 of Enterobacter sp. UPMP2061. Classification (NCBI taxonomy): domain Bacteria; kingdom Pseudomonadati; phylum Pseudomonadota; class Gammaproteobacteria; order Enterobacterales; family Enterobacteriaceae; genus Enterobacter; species Enterobacter sp. UPMP2061. The sequence continues at coordinate 353,764 of NZ_JBSKJP010000003.1, read as the reverse complement.
GCAGGCAGGTATGCCGCGACATGGCCTTCACCACTATGGGATACGTGGTGATGCAGGCGCAGCAGCGGGCGGGCGGCCTGTGCTGGCGATACTGGTTTGATTATGTGGCCGAAGCGGAGCACGCGACGTACATCAACGGCGCCTGGCACGGCAACGAAGTGCCCTACGTGTTCGATACCCTTGGACAGGTGGAACCCTCGCGGCAGTATGTAAATGAACGCGATCTGGCCTTCGCCGCTCAGGTGGCGGACTACTGGGTGAGCTTCGCCCGGGATGCGGGGGCACGCGATAGCCTGACAGGGCCCACGCGCTGGCCCGCCTGCCGGAAAGGGCGAGACGTGCTGTTACGTATCGGTGTGAATAAACATGCAGGTTTTCGGCTTGAAAACCGCTTCATGCGTGCCCGTATGAGCCTCTTTAAACGGGTGATGAAACACCACGTCAGCCTCGACTGAGCAGACAGGCGCGAAACGCATCCAGTCCGTTTTCCGGGCCGGGTGCGTCGCGTAATACCAGCCGGTAGCTCGCCCCCGTCTTTATGCTTGTGTCAAAAGGCCGCATCAGCCGTCCGGCGCGCACGTCCTCCTCCACCAGCGTTTCATCCGCGATGGCGATGCCCAGCCCCTGAATGGCGGCGGTAATGGCCAGATCCATGGTTTCGAAGTGTTGATTTTTGAGCATAGCTGGCGGCGGACCCGGCTGTTTCGCCAGCCACAGCGTCCAGTCCGTTTTGTCCCGCGTGGGGTGAAGGAAGGTGAGAGTTTCCAGCGCAGAACCGGCCCGTACCGGGCTCATCACCGGGGTTAAGGCCTCTTCGAACAGCAGATCGCCGGCGCTCATGTGTGTCCCAAACACAATCGCCGCGTCACAGGATTCGGTTTTGAAATTGACGTTATGATCGGTGGTGGTGGTCAGCGCAATCTGGAGTTCCGGCTGTTCGCGCTCCACCTGTAGCAGCCGCGGCACCAGCCAGCGCATCGCGCAGGTAGGCGCTTTCAGACGAATAACGGTCTGGTGCGTTCGTGCCTGTTCAGCAACGTTCAGCAGGTGCTCAAACGCAGATTGCAGCTCCGGCAGCAGGGCGCTTCCCTGAGAGGAGAGACGCAGGCCGCGCGCATGGCGCTCGAACAGCGGGAAGCCGAACCAGCTTTCCAGCGAAGCGATTTTGCGGCTTACCGCCCCCTGCGTCAGACAAAGCTCCCTGGCGGCATGGGTTAGATTCAGGTGACGCGCGGTCACGATAAATGTCTCTACGGCATTGAGCGGAAATGATCGACGCGACATATCTCACCTTAGCTATGCGTTTTTGTCATGGCTATTATGACAACAATTCGATTGTCCCGGCAATGAAGTTGTTGTTTGAATAGTTATGCATTCACCACGAGAAGGGACAGAGGATGACTTTGAAAACGCCGGTGCAGACACGATCCAAATTGCCCGATGTGGGAACCACCATTTTTACCGTTATCGGCCAGCTTTCAGCCCGGCATAACGCCATCAACCTTTCTCAGGGTGCGCCGAATTTTTCCTGCGACCCAAAACTTATCACCGGCGTGACCCGCGCCATGGAGGCAGGGCATAACCAGTACGCCTCCATGACCGGGCTGCAACCGCTCAGGGAGCGCATTGCGGACAAAATTGCCACGCTCTATGGCACACGCTATGACCCGGCGAGTGAGGTGCTGGTGACCGCCAGCGCCAGCGAAGGGCTTTACTCAGCCATCAGCGGGCTGGTTCATCCTGGGGATGAGGTGATCTATTTCGAGCCCTCCTTTGACAGCTATGCGCCGATTGTGCGTCTGCAAGGGGCGACGCCGATCGCCATTAAACTGACGGTACCGGATTTTGCCGTGAACTGGGATGAAGTACGGGCGGCTATTACCCCGCGCACGCGGATGATCATCGTCAATACGCCGCACAACCCGAGCGGGCAGGTGTTTTCAGCCGCCGATCTGCACCAGCTGGCAGCGCTGACGCGCCACACCGACATCATCATTTTGTCTGACGAAGTGTACGAGCACGTCGTTTTTGATGGCGAACCGCACCACGGAATGGCGACGCACCCGCAGCTGGCGGAGCGCAGCGTGATTATTTCTTCTTTCGGAAAAACCTATCACGTCACCGGCTGGCGCGTGGGTTATTGTGTGGCACCCGCGGAGCTGATGGATGAGATATGTAAAGTCCATCAATTTTTAATGTTCTCGGCCGATACGCCGATGCAGTACGCGTTTGCCGAACACATGACCGATCCGCAAACCTGGCTGTCGCTGGCGGCGTTTTATCAGCGCAAGCGCGATCTGCTGCAAAGTTTGCTCGCCGACTCACCGTTCAGGCTGCTACCAAGTGCCGGTTCGTTCTTCCTGCTGGCGGATTACAGCGGCTTTAGCGACGAGCGCGACAGCGAGATGGTGAAAAGGCTGATTGTCGAGTACGGGGTTGCCACCATTCCGCTGTCGGCGTTTTATGCCGATGGCACGGACAATAAGTTAATCCGTCTCTCTTTTGCGAAAGATGAGGCGACGTTACGGGCAGGTGCCCAGGCCCTTTGTCGGGTTACACCACGTTAAGGAATTTGAGATGAAATTACGCGCGTTAGTTGTCGGCATGGGACTGTTGTGTTCATTCTCGTCGTTTGCCGCTACCGAGTTGCGATACGGGCTGGAAGCGGAATATCCGCCGTTTGAAAGCCGCAATGCGTCAGGGGAGCTGGAAGGGTTTGACGTAGAGCTGGGAAATGCCATCTGTAAAGCCGCCGCGCTGAAGTGCAGCTGGGTTGAAACCTCGTTTGATGCGTTGATCCCCGGTCTGGTGGCGAAAAAGTTCGACGCCATAAACTCGGCGATGAACATCACCGAACAGCGTCGCAAAAGCATTGATTTCACCCAGCCCATCTATCGCATTCCCTCCCAGCTGGTGGGCAAAGCCGGTTCTGCGGTAGAGGCTACCCCCGAAGGGCTGAAGGGCAAAACCATCGGCGTTCTTCAGGGTTCAATTCAGGAAACTTACGCCAAAGAGCACTGGGAAAAGCACGGTGTCACCGTGGTGTCTTATAAAGATCAGAATATGGCCTGGGGAGATCTGCTGAATGGCCGCATCGATGCCTCGCTGGTCATGTCAGCGGCCGGGCAGGCAGGTTTCCTCAGTAAGCCGCAGGGTAAAGGGTTTGGCTTTATCGGCAAACCGGTGTCGGACGACACCATCCTCGGCAGTGGGATCGGCTTTGGGCTGCGTAAGGGGGATGAGGCCACCAAAAAGCAGCTTGATGCCGCAATTGATAAAGTACGTGCCGATGGCACGATCGCTAAACTGGCTGATAAGTACTTCCCGGGTATCGATGTCAGCGTAAAATAACCGCCTCGTTGGTCCCGGCTGTTGATGTCCAGCCGGGACTCTTTTATACATAACTTTACCCCTTTTTCAGGCCGTTCTGGTCGACAGAAAATATTTCTCGGTTTGTTCAGATAATCACCCGCCAACAATTGGATTCTTAACCGTTTTTGTTTAGGCTGTGCGTTCTTTCTTGCCGTCATTTCGCTGCGCGCGAAACTCATTCACACGACCATAAGGACGTTTTCTCAGGCATGAATCGCAGACGTTTTCTCAAAGGTTCCCTGGCAATGGCTGCCCTGAGCGGCACTTCTGGCCTTGCTTCTCTGTTTTCCCAGGCGGCGTATGCTGCTGACTCCGACATTGCCGACGGTCAGAGCCGTCGCTTTGACTTCTCTGTTCTGCAATCCATGGCGCACGATCTGGCGAAAACCGCGTGGCGCGGTGCGCCGCGTCCGCTGCCGGAAACGCTGGCCACCATGACGCCGCAGGCGTACAACGCCATCCGTTACGATGAGAAGCAGTCGTTGTGGAATAACATTGAAGGCCGTCAGCTGGACGCCCAGTTCTTCCATATGGGGATGGGGTTCCGCCGCCGCGTGCGCATGTTCTCGCTGGATCAAACCACCTCTCAGGCGCGTGAGATCCACTTCCGGCCTGAGCTGTTCAGCTACGGCGATACGGGCGTGGATACCCGCCAGCTTGAAGGGCAGAGCGACCTCGGCTTCGCCGGATTCCGCGTCTTTAAAGCGCCGGAGCTGGCGCGACGCGATATCGTTTCGTTCCTGGGCGCGAGCTACTTCCGCGCGGTGGATGATACCTACCAGTACGGCCTCTCTGCGCGTGGTCTGGCGGTGGATACCTTTACCGACACCCCGGAAGAGTTCCCGGATTTCACCTCCTTCTGGTTTGAAACCGTGAAGCCGGGTGATACCACCTTTACCGTCTATGCGCTGCTGGACAGCCCGAGCATTACCGGTGCCTATAAGTTTGTGATCCACTGTGAGAAGAGCCAGGTGATCATGGACGTCGAAAACCATCTCTATGCGCGCAAAGACATCAAGCAGCTCGGCATCTCGCCAATGACCAGCATGTTTAGCTGCGGCAACAACGAACGCCGCATGTGCGACACCATTCATCCGCAGATCCACGATTCAGACCGCCTGGCGATGTGGCGCGGTAACGGGGAGTGGATCTGCCGGCCGCTGAACAACCCGCAAAAGCTGCAATTTAACGCCTACCTGGATAAAAACCCGAAGGGCTTTGGTTTGTTGCAGCTTGACCGTGACTTCTCCCATTACCAGGACGTCATGGGCTGGTATAACAAGCGACCAAGCCTGTGGGTCGAGCCGCGCAACAACTGGGGGAAAGGTTCCATTGCCCTGATGGAGATCCCGACAACCGGCGAGACGCTCGATAACGTGGTCTGCTTCTGGCAGCCAGAGAAACCGGTGCAGGCGGGTGATGAGCTGGACTTCAAATACCGTCTCTACTGGAGCGCGCAGCCGCCGGTGCGTTCCCCGCTGGCAAACGTCTACGCCACCCGTACCGGTATGGGAGGCTTCCCGGAGGGCTGGGCGCCGGGTGAAAATTACCCGAAAGTGTGGGCCCGTCGCTTTGCCATTGATTTCGTCGGGGGCGATCTGAAGGCCGCCGCACCGAAGGGCATTGAGCCGGTGATCACCCTGTCCAGCGGTGAAGCGAAGCAGGTGGAGATCCTCTACGTCGAGCCGTTCGACGGATATCGCATTCTGTTTGACTGGTATCCAACCTCTGACTCCACCGAGCCGGTGGATATGCGCCTGTTCCTGCGCTGTCAGGGCGATGCCATCAGCGAGACCTGGCTGTATCAGTACTTCCCGCCCGCGCCGGACAAACGTAACTACGTTGACGACCGGATCATGCGCTAGTCCTTATGGGTTTGTGCCGGGTGGCGACCCGGCCTGCTCTGGACGCATTTGTAGGCCGGGTAAGCGTTAGCGCCACCCGGCAATTAAGAGGCACCATGTCTTCAGAAATCATCCCCGTTAACCAGGAAATCGAGCTTCGCGCCGTCGAAGAGCGCTATACCACCGATCTGCATAACCTCGTAATCAAAAACAAAACCTGGCTGCAAACCGCCTTTGACTGGGCGCAGCATGTCGGCAGCGAAGAGGACACGCGCCGCAACGTGCAGAGCAACCAGATGTTGCACCAGCGCGGTTACGCCAAAATGTTCCTGATTTTTATGAATGACGAGCTGATAGGCGTGCTCTCCTTCAACGCGATCGAGCCTGCGAATAAGGCCGGGTATATCGGCTACTGGCTTGACGAAGCGCATCAGGGGCAGGGTATTCTTTCTCAGGCGCTCCAGGCGTTTATGCGCTATTACGTTGAGCGCGGCGAGATCCGCCGTTTTGTGATCAAGTGTCGCGTGGATAACCAGAGCAGTAACCGGGTGGCGCAGCGCAACGGTTTCACGCTGGAAGGTTGTTTGCGGGAAGCGGAAATGCTCAACGGTCGCTACGATGACGTGAACCTGTACGCCAGAATCTTCCCGCTATAGCGCCCCCAGCAGCGGCGTCCGGGTGATCCGCGTGTCGCCGTTGATCACTTTGGCTCCCCGGACGTGAATGCTTTCACCCTCCAGCGCCTCGATAACCGCATCGTCCGTTATTTCCACCTGATGCTCAATCAGGACATCGCCGCTGATACGCGCCCGCCCCTGAATGACCACTTTGTCATCAATCAGGATCGGCCCGCCGCGTAACCACGCCTCGCCGCCTATTAATACGTGGTGTTTAATGACGCAGTTGCCTTCGACGAGGGCGTTTTCCGCGACCTGTGAACTGTACCGCACGGTCGGGATGGCATCATCCTCCAGACCGGCCAGCAGACGGGCGTTGCCGTACACTTTGGCGCAGTCGCACACCCAGACGTTATTCAGCGCGTTGCCCTCAAGAATGGCGCGAGCGAACACCTCGGCGCGGTGCTCAACAAAGGCCCAGGTCACCATGGCATCGCCGTAGATTTGTGCCTGATGCACAATACGCGACTGGCTGACCGTGGCTCGGTCATAGATTTGCAGGATCTGCTCACGGTCGGGTGTCAGCCCTTTGGCTGCAATCACCAGGCTGTTATGCAGCACCCGCGCGTCACCCGCGATACGGCATTCCCCGCGTACGGTGGAGTGCTGAATGGTGACGTTGTCACTTATTACCGCCCCGTGACTCACCTCTGCCGCGTCAAGCCAGCCGTTGCCGCCAACGTGTGCGCGGTGGCTTACGATGCAGGGTTGGGTGAGGCGGGCGTTACCGGATATCCTGGCCCCGGCAAACACCACGCTGTTTTCATCGTAAACCCAGCAATCCCCATCCTGGGCGAGCGCGTGTTCATCCTCAACCCAACCGCCTTTAGTCCCGCTGGTCACATCGTTAAAATCCTTCACGGCAATAATTTGTCTGAGAGGCGTTGTGCACGGCGTTGATCCGTCCTGCCAGCGCCAGAGACGCGTTTCATTGCTAAGCCGATATTTTGTCATCGTGTTATCCCTGAAAAGCCTTTCAATAAACGTAGCAAAGTTTAGGTTTTTCGAAGTGCTGGCGTCCGCTCAGGAAACCCCTTAAAATGGCATTTAAAATACATTTTAAACTTTAATAAAAATGCATAACCAAAACCAACGTGTTCTTAACTTGCCCGCCGGGTATTTCGGTATGGTCCTCGGGACCATAGGCATGGGGTTCGCCTGGCGTTACGCCGGCACCATCTGGCCGGTGACGCGCTGGCCGGGCGAGATCCTGGTGGCGCTGGCGGTGGGGATCTGGTTCCTTCTGAGCGTGGCGTTTCTTACCCGTGCGGTACGGTTTCCACATAGCGTGCTGGCCGAGATGCGGCATCCGGTAATGAGCAGTTTTGTCAGCCTGTTTCCTGCCACAACGCTGCTGGTGGCCATCGGCTTTGTGCCGTGGTATCGCCCGCTGGCGCTGGGGTTGTTTAGCGTGGGCGTGGTGATCCAGCTTGCGTATGCCGCCTGGCAAAGCGCCGGGCTGTGGCGCGGCAAGCATCCGGAAGAAGCCACGACGCCGGGACTGTATCTGCCGACGGTAGCGAATAATTTTATCAGCGCGATGGCCTGCGGTGCGCTAGGCTTCCACGACGCGGGGCTGGTGTTCCTTGGTGCCGGGGTCTTTTCCTGGCTGAGCCTGGAGCCGGTCATTTTGCAACGCCTGCGCAGCGCGGGCGAACTGCCCGCTGCCCTTCGTACCTCGCTCGGGATCCAGCTTGCGCCTGCCCTGGTGGCCTGTAGCGCCTGGTTTAGCGTCAACGGCGGCGAAGCGGACACCTTCGCCAAAATGCTTTTCGGCTATGGCCTGTTGCAACTCCTGTTTATGCTGCGTCTGATGCCGTGGTATCTGTCGCAGCCGTTCAACGCGTCGTTCTGGAGCTTCTCGTTCGGGGTGTCGGCGCTGGCGACCACCGGTTTACATCTGGGGCAGAGCAGTCCGTCAGGGTTCTTTCATGCCCTCGCGGTTCCCCTGTTTATTTTCACCAACGTCATCATCGCGATGCTGCTGGTCCGTACTTTTATCTTGCTGATGCAGGGCAAACTTCTGGTGCGCGCTGATAAGGCACTGCTTATGCAATCTGAGGAAAAATAATGACTGTCGATGAAAACTACTTTACTGAGAAATATGGGCTGACCCGCACGCACTCAGAGGTGCTGCTCAGCGCGGACATTGTTAAGCCCGGTAAAACGCTCGATCTGGGTTGCGGAAATGGCCGCAACAGCCTCTACCTCGCTGCCAACGGCTATGACGTGACGGCGTGGGATAAAAACCCGATGAGCATCGATAACATTGAGCGCATTAAGGCGGCGGAAGGGATCGCGAATCTGGAAACGGCGATTAAGGATCTGAACAACCTGACCTTTGACGGCGAATACGACTTTATTCTTTCCACCGTCGTGTTGATGTTCCTCGAAGCGAATACCATCCCTGGTCTTATCGCCAATATGCAGCGTTGCACCAGACCAGGCGGCTATAACCTGATCGTTGCTGCCATGGATACGGAGGATTATCCGTGCACAGTCGGCTTCCCGTTTGCCTTCAAAACCGGTGAACTGAGCAACTACTACGAAGGCTGGGAGCTGATCAAGTACAACGAAGAGGTGGGGGAACTCCACCGTACCGATGCCAACGGGAACCGTATCAAGCTACGCTTCGCCACCCTGCTCGCACGCAAGCCCGCTTAACGCGCGGCCAGCAGACAGAGTTGCAGGGCAGTGCGACAGGAGGCCTCGAACGACGACAGCGGTAAAAACTCAAACTTCGAGTGGAAGTTATGGGCGCCGGTGAAGAAGTTCGGGGTGAGCAGGCCTTTGGCTGACAGGGCCGCCCCGTCCGTGCCACCGCGCATGGGGATCGGTTTTGGGGTGATGCCGAGCGACTCCATCGCCTCGAACATCAGGTCGATCGCGCGGCGGTCTTCGCCAATCGCATTGCTGATATTGCTGTAGGTATCCTCAATGCGGTATTCCACGTTTGCCGTGGGATGCTGCGCGGCTATTTGCGCCGCCACATCGGCAATGTGCTGCTTGCGGGCGGCGAAACCATCTTTGTCAAAATCACGAATATTGGCTTTCAGTATCGCTTCGTTCTGCCCGGCCTGGATGCCGTTAAACCAGATATAACCTTCGCGCCCCTCGGTGCATTCCGGGGTTTGCCGGCGATCGAAATGGCTGATGAAATCCGTTGCCATCAGCAGCGGATTGACCAGTACCCCTTTGGCGGACATCGGGTGAGCCGTGACGCCGGTAAAGCGAATTTCAGCCGCCGCCGCGTTAAAGTTCTCGTAAACAATCTCCCCCAGCTCGCAGCAGTCGATGGTCCAGGCAAAATCGACGTCGAAGCGCTTTAAATCCAGCGCTTTCGCGCCGCACAGGCCAATCTCTTCATCGGGTACAAACGCCACCACAATATCGCCATGCTTATGTTCAGCGGTGAGGTTTTCCAGCACCGTCATGACCACGGTGACGGCCGCTTTATTATCTGCGCCTAATACGCTGGTTCCGTCGCTGAAAATAATCTCCTCATCAGGATAAGCCAGAATTTCCGGGTGCTCTTTTACGCGCAACCAAATATCTTTCTCTTTATTCAGGCAGATATCATCCCCCGTAAACGTTAATATTTGTGGATGAATATCCGGGGATAAACCGACGTCGACGGTGTCGATATGGGTAATAAAACCAATCCGCGGCGCGCCGGGAATATTGCCTTTTTTCACGGCGGTAACGGTGGCGAACTCATCTATCACAATATCGTCTAACCCCAGCGTTTCCAGCTCCTTCGCCAGCTCCCGCGCCATGTCGTGCTGGCCCGGGGTGGAGGGCAGGGTTTTGACTTTCGGGTCGCTCTGGCTGGTGATGGCGAGATAGCGGAAAAAGCGTTGGGTTAATTGTCTGGAGAGTTCTGAGCCCATAGTGTTTCCTTCTGTATTTATTTTTCATGTGTTTGCGCCATCACTTTAATGTTATTTATGAAATGGCAAAAGAAGTAATTAGCCGTCGAATTAAAAAGACAGGAATAAATGATGAAAAGCACATTCACAATGATAACGCTGGCGCTTGCTGCGCTGACGGTCAGTTCCACCGTCGCGGCAAAAACGCTGGTGTATTGCTCCGAAGGATCGCCGGAAAATTTCAATCCTCAGCTCTATACGTCGGGGACCAGCGTGGACGCCAGCGCCGTACCGGTTTATAACCGTCTGGTCGATTTCAAACCGGGCACTACCGAACTGGTGCCGAGCCTGGCGGAAAGCTGGGAGGTAAGCGACGATGGCAAGGTCTACACATTCCACCTGCGCAAAGGGGTGAAATTCCACAGTAATAAGCTGTTCACGCCGACGCGCGACTTCAACGCGGACGACGTGATTTTCTCGTTTATGCGCCAGAAAGATGTGAATCATCCCTACCATAACGTCTCCAACGGCAGTTATTCCAACTTCGAAAGTCTGGAGTTCGGCAGCCTGATTACCGCCATTGATAAAGTTGACGATCGCACCGTGCGCTTCACCCTGGCGCATCCGGAAGCGCCGTTTGTCGCTGATCTGGCGTGGTACTTTGCCTCCATTCTGTCGGCGGAGTATGCCGATGCCATGCTGAAAGCGGGCACGCCAGAAAAGGTCGATATGCAGCCGATTGGCACCGGGCCGTTTAAGCTGGCGCAATATCAGAAGGATTCCCGCATCCTCTTCACCGCTTTCCCTGACTACTGGCAGGGAAAATCGAAGCTGGATCGTCTGGTGTTCACCATCACGCCGGACGCCTCGGTGCGTTTTGCCAAAGTCGAGAAGAATGAGTGCCAGGTGATGCCGTTCCCGAACCCGGCGGACCTGCCGCGTATGAAGGCTAACAAAGACATCAACCTGATGAGCAAGGCCGGTCTGAATACCGGTTTCCTGGCGTTTAACACGCAAAAGCCGCCGCTGGATAACGTAAAAGTGCGCCAGGCGCTGGCGATGGCGATTAACAAACCCGCCATCATTGAGGCGGTCTTCCACGGCACCGGCACGGCGGCGAAAAACCTGCTGCCGCCTGGCGTCTGGAGTGCCGACAGCGAGCTGAAAGACTACGATTACGATCCAGAAAAAGCGAAAGCGCTGCTAAAGGAGGCGGGATTTGCCAACGGCGTAAGCATCGATCTGTGGGCCATGCCCGTGCAGCGGCCGTATAACCCGAACGCAAAGCGTATGGCGGAGATGATCCAGGCGGACTGGGCGAAAGTGGGCGTGCAGACCAAAATCGTGACCTACGAATGGGGCGAATACCTGAAGCGTGTGAAGGGCGGGGAACATCAGGCCGCGCTGATGGGCTGGACAACGGCGACAGGCGATCCGGATAACTTCTTCGGCCCGCTGTTTACCTGTACGTCCGCCAACGGCGGGTCGAACTCAGCGAAATGGTGCTATAAGCCGTTTGATAACCTGATTGCCGAAGCTAAATCGATAACCGATCGCGATAAACGCGTGGCGCTGTACAAGCAGGCGCAGCAGATGATGCACGATCAAATGCCGGCGGTAATGATTGCCCACTCGACGATTTTTGAGCCAGTCCGTAAAGAGGTCACGGGCTATGAAATCGATCCCTTCGGCAAACACCTGTTCTGGCAAGTGGACCTGAAGGAGTAATATTTCACTGCCCGGTTTCGGTCGGGCAGTTTTTTCGCTATTTGTGCTGTCTTCGTCATTTTTTGCCACAACACATCGCCCGGTTTTTTGTTATAACTTCAAGTGCATACTTGCAGATAACATGGAATACCATCATGCGTACTCACACTTTTTTTAAAGTTGCAGTGCTTTCTGGTCTTTTGGCCCTTTCAGGCTGTGCGTCCAAAGTCGCAGCCCCCGATCAATATTCAGGCTTTTTAAAAGATTACTCAGGCTTGCAGGAGATGAAATCTGCAACAGGGAAGCCAACCCTGCGCTGGGTTGATCCTTCTTATAATGAGGCGAATTATGACAGCATTATCTGGACGCCGATAACCTATTATCCGACGCCAAAACCGACCACTCAGCTTGGGCAAAAAACGCTTGATGAGCTGTTGAATTATACCAATACCAAACTGAAAACCGCGATTGGCCAGCGTAAGCCGATTGTGACGACGCCGGGCAAACATAGCCTGATCTTCCGCGGCGCCATTACCGGTGTGAGCTCAGACAAAGAAGGTTTGCAGTTCTATGAAGTGGTGCCTGTGGCGCTGCTGGTGGCGGGTACGCAGATGGCAACGGGCCATCGCACCATGGATACGCATCTGTTCTTCGAAGGTGAGTTAATCGATGCGGCCACGAACAAACCAGTGATTAAGGTTGTTCGTAAGGGTGAAGGGAAAGAGCTGGCGAACGAGAATACGCCGATGGGCTTCGGCACCCTGAAGCAGGTTGTGGACGACATGGCGACGGATGCCACCATGTTTGATGTTCATCAGACAGCAAATTAATAAAAAACGGCCTGCTTTCGCAGGCCGTTTTTTTATGCCGTCCGGAGGCGGCGGAACCAGGTTTCCGGCTTCGTAAACATCACCATATTTCCCCCCAGAATCAACAGTAGGCCGACGATCCCGTTGAGGTGCCACACGTAACCCTCGTACACCGTTGAAATCGACAGCGCCACCAGCGGGAACAGCAGGGTGCTGTACGCGGCTTTACCAGGACCAATGCGGCCTACCAGCGTAAAGTAGGCGCCGAAGGCAATCACCGAGCCAAACAGCGCAAGATAGAGCAGCGCCCCCATATAGCTCACCGTCCATTCCGGCATAAAGCTGTCGCCCCTGAAGAGCGCGATAAAGCCCATCACGACGGTGCCGTACAGCATCGCCCAGGCGTTGGTGGTCATGGTTTCCAGCCCGTTTCGTTGATGACGCATGCTGATCATATTCCCCAGCGAGAAGCCGTAGGTGCCGAGGGCGGAAAGCCCGATGCCCGTAAGCAACGACGCGCTCCAGCCGCTGGCGAGCAGATCGTCCCAGAACAGGGTAATGATCCCGATAAGCCCCAGCGCTGCCGCCGTCCAGAAGCGGGCGGGTGGACGCTGGCCGAAGAAGATAAAGCTGTTGATGGCGTTATACAGCACGGCCATCGAGAAAATCACCGACTCAAGGCCGGTATTGATATGGGCGGCGGCGGTGTAAAAGCACCAGAAGTTGAAACAGAAAACGCAGCAGCCCTGAAGCATGCAGTAGAGATGATCCCGCAGCGCCAGCCTGCGCAGGCGGCGAAGGGCGACCAGGACGATCATCATCGTGGCGCTGGCCACGGCGAAGCGCCAGAAAATGGAGACCGGCGCTGCAACCGGCCCCTGTTGCAAAAAAATAGCGATCCAGGTCGTGCCCCAGATCACAACGACCAGCCCATAGAGTAATGCGTTCATGGTTTCTCTCTTCTCATACCGCGAAAAACAACAGTGTGGCGAAAGAAGGGGGGCCCGGCTTTCATCATCTTGCGCCGGACTTGCAAATTCTTGCGCTTTTTTCTCGCGCGATGGCTGGTAACAGGCTGCAACACTTCTTAGACTGACAGTCTGATTAATCACCTGTTTACGGCCATGTCTCTCGTTTACGACACCTTTGAAACGTTACGCCAACAAAATGCAGTGCTGCGGGAAACCGTCGCGCTCAATACTGGCATTCAACTGGCGGCGTGGTACAACAAACACGACACGATCACCGTGAAAAGCAACCATCACACCCTTAGCCTGTACGTGGCGGATGGTTATGAAAGCTATCAAAAAACGCCGGGTGGCTGGAAAAATGGCGGCGGGCCGGACCGTTTTTGTCTGATGCCGGAAGAGAGCGAATCCACGTGGGATATTCGTGACGACCTGTCGTTTGTGCACCTCTACTGCACCGATGAACACCTGCGGGACGTGGGGGAGAAAATCTGGGATAAACGACCGCTATCGCTGACGCTGGAGGAAAAAATCTTCGGCAGCGATCCGAAAATCACCGCCCTTTATCGCCAGTTTTTGCTCGGCTGCGACTGGCAGCAAAACGCCAATCAGCTCACCCTGAGCACCGCGTCGACCTTATTGCTGACGCATTTGGTCCAGCACTATTCCAGCGTACAGTGGAAGCTGCCGGTAGTGACCGGCGGGTTATCACCGTTTGTACTGCGCAACGTGCTGGCCTTTATCGAGGAAAACCTGGCGCAACCCTTAACCCTGGCGGAACTGGCGGGCCAGGCCGCACTCAGTGAGTATCACTTTGCGCGGATGTTCCGCCAGTCGATGGGGCTGGCGCCGCATCAGTATGTCATGCAGCGCCGCATGGAGAAGGCCAAAGCGCTGGTGCAGCACACGACCACGCCGCTCACCGACATCGCGCTGGCCTGCGGATTTAACTCCGCCAGCCATTTCAGTAACCGTTTTCGCAGTATGACCGGCATCACGCCGTCACAGCTACGCGCGGCGAAGGCGTGAGAAGACGGCGTAACAGATCCCACCCAGCACCAGCCCCCAGAAGGCGGAGCCAATTCCCAGGAGCGTGACGCCGCTGGCGGTCATCAGGAAGGTAACGATCGCCGCGTCGCGCTCTGCTTCATGGTTCAGTGCCTGATACAAGCTGCCGCTGATAGTGCCGAGCAGGGCCAGCCCGGCCAGCGTCTGGATGCCGCTCAGCGGCAGGGCGGCCATCAGCCCGGAAATCGACCCGCCGAACACCCCCGCCAGCAGATAAAACCCGCCTGCCGCCGCCGCGGCCAGCCAGCGTTTACTGGCATCCGGATGGGCGTCCGGGCTCTGGCAGATGGCGGCAGTGATGGCGGCGATGCATATAGAATAAACGCCGAAGGGGGATAACAGCAGCGCCAGCCCGCCGGTGGCAACGATCAGCGGTGAGACCGCCAGCGGATAGCCCGATGCCTGCATGGTGGCGAAGCCGGGCGCATTCTGCGACGCCATGGTCACCAGGAAGAAGGGTAAGCCGATACTGATCAGGCTGGTGATGGTGAACGCAGGGGCAATGAATTCCGGCATGATGACCGATAACGTCATCCTGTCCGTGACAACGTCACCTCCGGCCGAGGCCACGAACACGCCCACCAGCAGCGTGGCGACAATGGCGTACCGGGGCGCGACGGCTTTGGCCACCAGCCAGGCGGCCAGCATACTGCCGCAAAGAAAAATATGTCCCTCAAGATTGCTGAATGCCTTCAGGCCAAACTGTAACAGCACGCCCGCCAGCATAGCGGCGGCAAGCGAGTGCGGGATTAGTTTCATCAACCGGGCAAACAGGCCGGTGACGCCGCACAGCAGAATCAGCGCATTCGCGAATATAAATACCCCGATGGTTTCCGCCAGCGTCACGCCTTGCAGGCTGGTGGCGAGCAGCGCCGCGCCGGGAGTCGACCAGGCGGTCAGCACGGGGGCTTTATACCACCACGACAATGCCAGCGTGCTGATCCCCATCCCGAGCCCCAGCGCGGTCATCCATCCGGCAATTTGCTGTGTACTGGCGCCAGCCGCAGCAGCCGCCTGCCAGATAATGGCGGCAGAGCTGGCATAGCCCACCAGAACGGCAACAAAACCGGCCAGCACGGCAGGAAAGAGAGAGGCAGTCGATCGCATGGATACTCCGTTGTGCGTTATAACGTCCAGGATAAGGTATCACTGTGCGCTATAGCGTACAAGTGGTATGCTTTGCCGCAACGGGAGGAACTATGGATATCACTCAACACCTGGCAACCACACTGAAAGCGCTGCGTCAGGCGCGGGGCTGGAGCCTGTCGAAACTGGCGGAAGAGACGGGCGTGTCGAAAGCGATGCTTGGGCAAATCGAACGCAATGAGTCCAGCCCGACGGTCTCTACTTTGTGGAAAATCGCCACCGGGCTGAACGTACCTTTTTCGGCGTTTATCACTCCAGAAAGCGAACCGCAGGCGGTGTTCGATCCGCAGCAGCAGGCGATGGTGGTGAAACCGCTTTTCCCCTGGGATGAACAGCTTAAGTTCGACCATTTCTCCATCACCCTGTCGCCCGGCGCGCTGAGTGAGTCCACGCCGCACGAAGCCGGGGTGATCGAGCACGTGGTGGTGATAAGCGGTGAGCTGGACATGCAGATTGACGGTGTCTGGCGCACGCTATACGCTGATTCCGGCGTGCGTTTTGCCGGCGATAAACCGCACGCGTACCGCAACAGCAGCGCCCGGACGGTGCATTTTCACTCTCTGATCCATTATCCCCGCTAAAGCGTCGCAAAACGGTTTCACTGGCACAGACTTCTGACTACAATAGCCGCCATTTTGACCATAACGGATAACGACGAAGTATGCGCCTGCACTCCCATCATCTTGAACTGCTAAGCCCGGCCCGCGACGCCGCCATTGCCCGTGAAGCCATTCTTCACGGAGCAGATGCCGTCTACATTGGCGGCCCTGGCTTCGGTGCCCGTCATAACGCCAGCAACAGCCTGCGCGACATTGCCGAGCTGGTCCCGTTCGCCCACCGTTTCGGGGCGAAGGTGTTCGTGACCCTGAACACCATTCTTCATGATGATGAGCTTGAGCCCGCGCAGCGTCTTATTACCGATCTCTACCAGACCGGCGTTGACGCCCTGATCGTTCAGGATATGGGCGTTCTGGAACTGGATATCCCGCCGATTGAGCTGCACGCCAGCACCCAGTGCGATATCCGCACCGTTGAGAAGGCGAAGTTTCTTTCGGACGTCGGGTTTACGCAGATTGTTCTGGCGCGCGAGCTGAACCTGAACCAGATCCGCGATATCCACCAGGCGACCGACGCGACCATTGAATTCTTTATCCACGGTGCGCTGTGTGTGGCGTATTCCGGGCAGTGTAATATCTCTCACGCCCAGACGGGGCGCAGCGCTAACCGGGGCGACTGCTCTCAGGCCTGCCGTCTGCCGTATACCCTGAAAGACGATCAGGGCCGCGTGGTGGCATTCGAAAAACACCTGCTGTCGATGAAAGATAACGATCAGACGGCCAACCTCGGCGCGCTGATCGATGCCGGTGTACGCTCCTTCAAAATTGAAGGGCGCTACAAGGACATGAGCTACGTGAAAAATATCACCGCCCATTATCGTCAGATGCTGGATGCCATCATCGACGATCGCGGTGACCTGGCGCGCGCGTCCGCCGGTCGTACAGAGCATTTCTTTATTCCGTCGACGGACAAGACCTTCCACCGCGGCAGCACGGACTATTTCGTGAATGCCCGTAAAGGGGATATTGGCGCGTTCGATTCACCGAAGTTTATCGGCCTGCCGGTGGGTGAAGTGCTGAAAGTGGCGAAAGATCATCTTGACGTTCAGGTTACAGAGCCGCTGGCGAATGGCGATGGTCTCAACGTGATGATCAAACGTGAAGTGGTGGGTTTCCGCGCCAATACGGTGGAGAAAACCGGCGAAAATCGCTATCGCGTCTGGCCGAACGAAATGCCTGCCGATCTCTACAAAGCCCGTCCTAATGCAGCGCTTAACCGTAACCTGGATCACAACTGGCAGCAGGCCTTGCTCAAGACCTCCAGCGAGCGCCGCATTGCGGTGGATATCGCGCTGGGGGGCTGGGAAGAGCAGCTGATCCTGACCATGACCTGCGAAGACGGTATCAGCGTGACGCATACGCTCGACGGCCTGTTCGAGGTGGCGAACAATGCGGAGAAAGCGCTTAGCAACCTCAAGGATGGCGTGGCGAAGCTGGGGCAGACCATTTATTACGCGCGCAATATTGAGGTGAATCTGCCGGACGCGCTGTTCGTGCCGAACAGCCTGCTGAACCAGTTCCGCCGTGAAACGGCAGAGATGCTGGATGAAGCACGGCTGGCAAACTATCCGCGCGGCAGCCGTAAGGCCGAAACGGTGCCTGCGCCGGTCTACCCGGACACGCATCTCTCGTTCCTCGCGAACGTTTACAACCACAAAGCGCGTGCGTTTTACCATCGTCACGGCGTGCAGCTGATTGACGCCGCGTATGAAGCGCATGAAGAGAAGGGCGATGTGCCGGTGATGATCACCAAACACTGCCTGCGGTTTGCCTTTAACCTTTGTCCGAAACAGGCGAAAGGCAATATTAAAAGCTGGAAAGCGACGCCGATGCAGCTGGTGAATGGCGATGAAGTGCTGACGCTGAAGTTTGACTGCCGTCCGTGTGAAATGCACGTTATCGGCAAGATGAAGAATCACATCTTCAAAATGCCGCCGCCGGGAAGCATTGTGGCCTCCGTCAGCCCTGACGATTTGATGAAGACCCTGCCGAAGCGTAAAGGCAGCTAACCCGCAGAGTGGGTATCCGGTTTGCGCGATTTCTGCCAGGCATGGTGCTCGCGCAACCCCTCCGCAGACTCCTCAGCCGCGCTGCGTAACTCGTCGCTGTCAGCTTCATGACGAAGCTGATGGTCGGCGTTTTTCACATACACAAATTCATGCCCTTTGTGCTCCGCCATAATCTGCCCTGAGAACAGGGCGCTAATCACCAGCAGTAGCGAAAATTCTTTTCTGAACATCCTTTATCCCCTGAAAATACGCTACGGTCATCGTAGGGATAATTTCATAGAGTAATTATTCGACTGTTTAAATTTGAGAAAATAGACTGTCAAAAATTGTGGTCGCAATAAAACCCACTTAAGACTATTCTTAAAAGCAATATCGCCGTTGTAAACTCCCATTTCTGGTATGCAAAGAGCAGCTAGATTTATTGGGAAATCATTTACAATAAGATTTTTCTGGCTAAGGATTGGATCGAATAAATGAAAAAAATAATCGTGCTATCACTTCTGGGCGTAGTGGTTGCGGTGGGTGCTGCGGCCAGCATCTATTCAAATGAAGAACCAGAATATATTCAGTCAGCAAAAAGCCGTGTCGGATCGTATTTAACCAGCGATTACGGACGTGTCGAATGTAATAGCACCCAGGTAAGTGAAGATCGCTGGGAGCTGGGCTGTACCAATAAGGCGAGGGGCAAAACCTTCCAGTTCGCCGTTTATCCATCCGAGCAGGCGCCGTATGGGGTCTCTCGTGCGTTTTATCTCGAAGCGATTAATGATGATGCCCGCCAGAGTGCAGAGCAGGGGCTGATGCGTTATCTGCAAATTAATACCAAAGCGGGTTAATCGATTCGTTTATGCTTCGTTGAGGCTCACAGTGGTAGATTGCAGATGATCCACATCCCGGTATGGAATACCGGAGCGTAGATACCAAAATACAAATCTATCCATGCAAGCATTTACCGCCAGATTATGGCGGTTTTTTTTTGCCCGTTTATCGTACCGGCTGTGAAAATTGTTTGCGATATTGCGCGGGCGAAAGCGCAAATTGCTGCCGGAAATGGTGGCGCAGCGTGCCGCTTTGTCCAAATCCGGTTTGTTCCGCAATATTGTCGATGCTGAGCCGACTGTTTTCGAGATAATCTTTTGCCCGCTGCAATCGCGCAGTTAATAACCAGCGCGCGGGCGTTGTTCCGGTCGCGTCCTGGAAACGGCGCAGAAAGGTGCGCTGACTCATACCCACCCGCAGGGCCAGCGATTCGACGGTATGGGAAACGGCCAGATGCTGGTGAAGATAATCAAACAGCTGGCCCAGGCGCTGGCTCTCCCGCAACTGAGCCACCGGTCGGCTAAGCTGCTGGGTTTGCGAGCCGTCCCGATGAGGCGGGATCACCAGCCGACGCGCCACGCGGTTTGCCGCTTTAATACCGTAATTCCGGCGCACCACGTGCAGGCACAGATCAATCCCTGCGGCGCTTCCGGCGGAAGTGAGAATATCGCCTTCGTCCTGGTAGAGCACATCGTCGACCACGGTGATGGCGGGATAGCGCGTTTTCAGAGCTTGCGTGTAGCGCCAGTGGGTGGTTGCCTTCCGCCCGTCAAGCAGGCCTGAGGCTGCCAGAACGAAAACGCCAGAACAGATTGAGAGTAGCTGGCAGCCGCGGGCATGTGCCGCGCGGAGCGCCTGGCAGAGCGCGTCGGGTACGGGTTCGTCCAGCCCTCGCCAGCCGGGTACGACAACCAGTTCCGCCGTCTCCAGCAGACGCAGATCGCCATCGGCCAGAATACGGATCCCGCCCGTTGCCCGGAGCTCGCCGTCATCCACGCTCGCCACGGCGAACTGATACCAGTCCTCGCCCATCTCCGGGCGCGGCAAGCCAAAGATCTCTACCGCCACGCCAAACTCAAAGGTACATAAACCGTCATATGCCAGCACGACCGCGCGCGGCGAGGGATGTCTTAAGTTTGTCATCTTTTTGCTGTTTTCTGGCATAGGCGGACGCATTCATGGGCTGAATTAAGGGATAAAGTAGTGTTAACACAAACACCACAAATGAGGAAGATTCATGAGCCATGTTACTGAATTTCCGGCTGCTGAGCCGCAGGAAGCCGTGGGGCATTTCCTGCGTCGTCTGAGCGTCGAGACGGACTGCGCCGATGTCCATCACGCGGTATCCAGCGGTGAGCAGGACTTTGTTCTGCTGCACGTTGTCGGAAAACCTGAACATTTTGCCCGGCGGCATCTGCCCGGCGCGCTGCATTTACCCTGGAGCCAGATCACCGCCGAGCGGATGAAAGCGTGGCCAGAGGGCACGCTGTTTGTCGTCTATTGTGCAGGCCCGCACTGCAACGGGGCGGACAGGGCGGCGCTGAAGCTGGCGCGTCTGGGTCTGCCGGTCAAGATTATGCTCGGGGGCATCACCGGCTGGGAAGATGAGCGGTTCGCGTTTGCAGGATCTTCATCACCCGCCCTGTGAACATGAATTTATTTCAACACAGATGAAATTTTCTCGTTTGTCGGCGGCGAGCCGGTATGACATCTTTTCAGGACGTTTAGACATCCAGAAGTCTAAAGATTCAAGAGATGAATTATCACTGTGGGCAATTAACGCCGACAGACAGAGGAGATTTCCATGCAGCGACACCACGCCCCGTACCGCGCCGATGTAGTCGGCAGTTTTTTACGCCCGGATTCTGTTAAACAGGCCCGTCTGCAATTTGCCAGCGGTGAGATCGATGCCGGTCAGCTTCGCGCGGTTGAGGACGAGGCCATTCGCCATGTTGTCGAGCAGCAGTGCGCCTGCGGTCTGCATGTGGTAACGGACGGTGAATTCCGCCGCGCCTGGTGGCACTTTGACTTCTTTGACGGGCTACAGGGCGTAGAGCGTTATGATTCGCAGCAGGGCATTCAGTTCAACGGGGTGCAGACCAAAGCCCATGGCGTGCGCGTAACGGGCAAACTGGGCTTCGGCAATCATCCTATGCTGGAAGATTTCCGCTACCTCAAAAGCATCAGCGGTAACGCACAGCCGAAGATGACCATTCCGAGCCCGAGCGTGCTGCACTTCCGCGGTGGCCGCAAGGATATTGATGCCACGGTATACCCGGATCTGAAAGATTACTTTGACGATCTGGCGACCACCTGGCGAGATGCCATTCGGGCCTTTTACGATGCAGGCTGCCGCTATCTGCAACTGGATGACACCGTCTGGGCCTACCTTTGTTCAGAAGACCAGCGCCGGCAGATTCGCGAGCGCGGTGATGATGCAGACGAACTTGCCCGAACCTATGCCCGGGTGCTGAATAAGGCGCTGGAGGGCAAACCGGACGATCTGACCATCGGGCTACACGTCTGCCGCGGCAACTTCCGCTCAACCTGGATTTCCGAAGGCGGCTATGAGCCGGTGGCGGAGGTGCTGTTCGGTACGGTGAACGTCGACGCGTTCTTCCTGGAGTACGACAACGACCGTAGCGGCGACTTTGCGCCACTGCGTTTTGTGCGCCCGGGTAAACAGCAGGTGGTTCTGGGGCTAATCACCACCAAGCACGGTGAACTGGAGAACCCGGAAGGGGTGAAAGCGCGTCTGGAAGAGGCCGCGCGCTACGTGGCGAAAGAGCAGATTTGCCTCAGCCCACAGTGCGGATTTGCCTCCACGGAAGAGGGTAACAGCCTGAGCGAAGCCCAGCAGTGGGATAAAGTTCGCCTGGTGACGCAAATCGCCAGCGACGTCTGGTAACATCGTTCACAGCGCTGCATTATTACAGTGCAGCGCTGTACCATTCTGAGTCGTTTCCCGTAGATCCTCTCTTCGAACCCGTTTAAATCCTGCCTCTGCAACCTGGCACCCTTTTTGCTCTCCTGAAACTGACGTTACTTTTTCTGCGTCCGGGCGGTAACGGACGTCTTCGCACAGCTTTCTTTTTCAGGAGTGAAAATATGCACCGTCGTACCTTTATAAAAGCGTTCGCCTTGTCCGCCTCCGTGGTCGCCATGGGGGTCAGTTTTGGCGTCCAGGCCGCAGAGACCATTAAAGTCGGGATCATGCACTCACTCTCCGGCACGATGGCCATTTCAGAAACGCCCCTGAAAGATGTCGCCCTGATGACCATCGACGAAATCAACGCCAAAGGCGGCGTGCTCGGGAAAAAGCTGGAGCCGGTGGTGGTTGACCCGGCATCCAACTGGCCGCTGTTTGCCGAAAAGGCCCGCCAGCTTCTGAGCCAGGATAAGGTCGCCGTGGTGTTTGGCTGCTGGACCTCCGTATCGCGTAAATCAGTTCTGCCGGTTTTTGAGGAGCTGAACGGTTTGCTGTTCTATCCGGTGCAGTATGAAGGTGAAGAGATGTCACCTAACGTCTTCTATACCGGCGCGGCGCCTAACCAGCAGGCGATCCCGGCGGTGGAGTACCTGATGAGCGAGGACGGCGGCAGCGCGAAACGCTTCTTCCTGCTGGGAACGGACTACGTTTACCCGCGCACCACGAACAAGATCCTCCGCGCCTTCCTGCACTCGAAAGGCGTGGAAGATAAAGATATTGAAGAGGTCTACACCCCGTTTGGTCATAGCGATTACCAGACCATCGTCGCCAGTATCAAGAAATTCTCCGCGGGCGGTAAAACGGCAGTGGTCTCCACCATCAACGGTGATTCCAACGTGCCTTTCTATAAAGAGCTGGCGAACCAGGGGCTGAAAGCCACGGACGTGCCGGTGGTGGCGTTCTCGGTGGGCGAGGAGGAACTGCGCGGCATTGATACCAAACCGCTGGTGGGTAACCTGGCGGCGTGGAACTACTTTGAATCCGTCGATAACCCGACCAACCAGACCTTTGTCGCGGCCTACAAAGCCTACGCGAAAGCCCATAAGCTGCCGAATGCCGATACCGTCGTCACCAACGATCCGATGGAAGCGACCTATGTCGGCCTGCATATGTGGGCGCAGGCGGTTGAAAAAGCGGGGACAACCGACGTGGACAAAGTGCGCGCAGCAATGGCGGGCCAGTCGTTCAACGCGCCGTCCGGCTTTACGCTGACCATGGATGCCACCAACCACCACCTGCATAAGCCCGTCATGATTGGTGAAATCGAAGGCAACGGCCAGTTCAATGTCGTCTGGCAAACCGAACAGCCGGTACGCGCTCAGCCGTGGAGCCCGTTTATCGCCGGGAATGACAAAAAACCTGACCAGCCGATGAAAACCGCCAGCAACTAAGCCACCACCAGGGAGAGACGTCATGAACGCCATGCGCATAATTATTGCGATTGTGTGGCTTACCGGACTGCTGCCAGGGATGGTGCAGGCATCGGATGCCGATGATTTCGTTGCCGCTAGCCGCAGCCAGCAGACCGCCATGCTGACCCGCTGGGCAGCCACGCCGGAACCTGCACGTTTGCCGTTGCTTAAAGCGCTGCAACAGGAGAACCTCTACACCGACAGCCAGAAGAAGGCTTTTACCCGCATCGACGGCGAAATGGTTGCCCTGGGCGCGGCAAAGAGCGCCGAAGGAACGACCAAAGCCGTGCGGCTGACCAACCGGCTGCGCGTGTTAACCGTCACGGCGCTGGCGACGCATCAGCTTGTCAGTGACAGTGTCACCGAAAGGCGTCATGCCGCGCGGCAACTTCAGCGTGACGCCCAGCCGGATATGCTCGGGTTTCTGCAACAGCGGGCTAACCGCGAAACGGATGACGTCACCCGACAGTCGCTGAGGCTGGCGCTGGCAAATCTTCAGCTGGCGAGTCCGCAGGCGGAAACGCGCCTCAACGCGGTTGAACTGTTGGGACAGTCTGACGATCCGGACGTTCAGGCCACGCTGACGCCGTTCACCCGGGCGCAAACCGAGCCGGACGCACGGGTACGTGCCGCCGCCGCTGAGAGCCTGGACCGTATTCAGCACCGGCTGATGTGGGGCGAACTGCTGGGGCAGGCCTTCATGGGCTTGTCGTTGGGATCGGTACTCTTGCTGGCCGCGCTCGGGCTGGCTATCACCTATGGTCTGCTGGGGGTGATTAACATGGCCCACGGCGAAATGCTGATGCTCGGGGCGTATGCCACCTGGATGGTGCAGCAGGTTATGGCGCAGTGGATGCCTCAGTGGCTGGCGCTTTATCCGGTGGTGGCGCTGCCGGTGGCGTTTTGCCTGACGGCAGGTATCGGGATGGTGCTGGAGCGCACGGTGATCCGCCATCTGTATGGCCGCCCGCTGGAAACCCTGCTCGCCACCTGGGGGATCAGCCTGATGCTTATCCAGCTGGTGCGCATGACCTTTGGCGCCCAGAACCTTGAGGTCGCAAACCCGGCCTGGCTGTCCGGCGGGGTGCAGGTTTTCGCCAACCTGACGCTACCGTGGAACCGCATTGTGGTGCTCGGGTTTGTGCTGATGGTGCTGTTCTTCACCTGGCTCATTCTGAATAAAACGCGTCTGGGGCTGAACGTGCGGGCGGTGACGCAAAACCGCAGCATGGCGGCCTGCTGCGGCGTCCCCACCGGACGGGTAGATATGCTGGCGTTTGGCCTCGGGTCCGGCATTGCCGGGCTGGGCGGCGTGGCATTGTCCCAACTGGGGAACGTGGGACCGGAGCTGGGCCAGGGATACATCATTGATTCGTTTCTGGTGGTGGTGCTCGGCGGCGTCGGCCAGCTGGCCGGTAGCGTCGCGGCGGCCTTTGGTCTGGGGATCTTCAATAAAATTCTTGAACCGCAGATGGGCGCCGTGCTGGGCAAAATCCTGATTCTGGTGGCGATCATTCTGTTTATTCAGAAACGTCCGCAGGGGTTATTCGCACTTAAAGGGAGGGTGACAGACTGATGAGCCAGCCATTGACCTTAACACTGGCGCGCAGGGCACCGCGCTCCACGCAAATCTTCGGTAGTCTGCTGGTTGCGGCGCTGCTGGTGCTGCCTTTTCTCGCGCTGTTGCCCGCAACGCATCCGCTGGCCGTTTCTACGTGGATGTTGACGCTCATCGGCAAGATCCTCTGCTACGCAGTTGTCGCCGTCGCCCTCGATCTGGTCTGGGGCTATGCCGGTATGCTCTCACTGGGGCACGGCATATTCTTCGCCCTGGGCGGCTATGCGATGGGCATGTACCTGATGCGCCAGGCGGCCGGGGACGGGCTGCCCGCGTTTATGTCGTTTCTCTCGTGGAGCGAGCTGCCCTGGTTCTGGTGGGGAACGCAGCATTTTGCATGGGCTCTGGTGTTAATTGTGACGATCCCCGGCCTGCTGGCGCTGGTCTTCGGCTGGTTTGCTTTTCGCTCGAAGATCAAAGGGGTCTATTTCTCCATCATGACCCAGGCGCTGACCTACGCGGGCATGCTGCTGTTCTTTCGCAACGAAACCGGCTTTGGCGGCAATAACGGCTTTACCGGCTTTACCACGCTGCTCGGGTTTTCCGTCACGGCGACCACCACGCGGATCGCGCTGTTTCTCGCAACGGTCGTGCTGCTGCTTCTGGCCCTGGGCACAGGCTACGCGCTGGCGAAGAGTAAATTTGGCCGCATTTTAACGGCGGTGCGCGATGCGGAAAACCGTCTCACGTTCTGCGGCTACGATCCGCGCGGTTTCAAGCTGCTGGTCTGGACGCTTTCCGCCGTGCTGTGTGGCTTGGCGGGAGCGCTGTACGTTCCGCAGGTGGGCATTATCAACCCGGGTGAAATGTCGCCGACCAACTCGATTGAAGCGGCCATCTGGGTAGCGCTGGGTGGACGCGGCACTCTGGTGGGCCCGGTGATTGGCGCGGCGCTGGTCAACGGTGCGAAGAGCTTTTTCACCGTGGCGATGCCGGAGTACTGGCAGCTGTTTCTGGGGCTGATTTTCATCGCCGTGACGCTGTTTTTACCGCGGGGCGTGTTCGGTCTGTTTCGTAAGGGAGAGAATTAATGCAGCCCTCTGAAGGACTCTTTACCCGCCAGCTACCGGGCGACCGTTACCGCGAGCAGACCGATCCGGTGTTGCAGCTCGAGGCCATTAACGTCAGTTTCGACGGTTTTCAGGCGTTGACCGATCTCTCGCTGAACATCGGCGTCGGAGAATTGCGCTGCATCATTGGCCCTAATGGCGCCGGTAAAACCACGCTGATGGACGTGATTACCGGCAAAACCCGGCCAAAAAGCGGGAAAGCTATTTACGATCAGTCCATCGATCTGACTGCCCTGGAACCGGCGGCCATCGCCCGTCAGGGCATTGGCCGTAAGTTCCAGAAGCCGACCGTGTTTGAAGCGCTGACCGTAGGGGAAAACCTCGAAATCGCCATGAAAGCCGACAGGTCCGTCTGGGCGAGCCTGCGGGCCACGCTCAGCGGCGAGCAGCGCGACCGCGTTGATGAGATGCTGGTTTTGCTGCGGCTTGGCAGCGAGCGCGATCGCCGTGCCGGGCTGCTTTCCCACGGACAGAAGCAGTTTCTGGAGATCGGCATGCTGCTGGTGCAGGACCCGCATCTGTTACTGCTGGACGAACCCGCTGCCGGTATGACCGACGCAGAGACGGAATTCACTGCCGAGCTATTCCGAACCCTGGCAGGCAAGCATTCGCTGATGGTGGTTGAGCACGATATGGGTTTCGTCGAGACCATCGCCGACCACGTCACGGTGCTGCATCAGGGGCGGGTACTGGCGGAAGGTTCGCTTCGAGAGGTACAGGCCAATGAACAGGTAATTGACGTCTATCTGGGACGTTAAGGAGAGGTGATGTTACAGGTTAGCGAACTGAATCAGTACTACGGCGGAAGTCATATTCTGCGCGGGGTGAGCTTTGAGGCGGTCGTCGGGGAAGTTACCTGCCTGCTGGGGCGCAACGGGGTGGGCAAAACCACGCTGCTGAGGTGCCTGATGGGGCTGATCCCGGTGAAAGGCGGGGAGGTGGTCTGGCAGGGAAAGAGCATCACTCACAGTAAACCGCACCAGCGGGTGCAGTCCGGCGTGGCGTATGTTCCGCAGGGGCGGGAGATTTTTCCGCGTCTGACCGTAGAAGAAAACCTGCTGATGGGGCTGTCACGCTTCTCCGCGGGAAACGCAAGGAGCGTACCGGAGGAGATTTGGCAGCTTTTCCCGGTGCTGAAGGAGATGAAGCACCGACGCGGAGGCGATCTTTCCGGTGGTCAGCAGCAGCAGCTGGCGATAGGTCGCGCGCTGGCGAGCCGTCCACGGTTACTGATTCTGGATGAACCCACGGAAGGTATTCAGCCGTCGGTGATTAAAGAGATTGGGCAGGTGATCCGCAGCCTGGCGAACCGGGGGGATATGGCCATCCTGCTGGTGGAGCAGTTTTATGATTTTGCGGCAGAGCTGGCCGACAGCTATCTGGTGATGTCGCGCGGCAGCATCGTCCAGCAGGGGCGCGGGGAGAACATGGAGCAGGAGGGCGTTCGCGGGCTGGTTGCGATCTGAAATGTTATAATATAACATCCTCATTCTTATAAAACGGAATGAGGATTTTGCTGTGGCTGCACAACTTGCAAAAATTGCGCTGACTCTGGGAACGCTGCTGGTAAGCGGCTCGCTTTTTGCCCATTCGCACGGTCATCAGATGACGGAGGCGGAACAGAAGGCGGCAAACGGCGTCTTTGAGGATAAAGACGTCAGGGACAGGACGCTGTCTGACTGGGACGGGACCTGGCAGTCCGTTTATCCGTTCCTGCTTGATGGTTCGCTGGATCCGGTTTTCGAAAAGAAAGCGCAGAAGGGAGAAAAATCCGCTGCCGAGGTGAAGGCCTACTACCGTAAGGGGTACGCGACGGACGTGGACGCCATCGGCATTGAAAACAACGTGATGGAATTCCACCGAGGCAAAACGGTGAGCAGCTGCCGCTACGACTACAGCGGCTACAAAATTCTGACCTATGCGTCGGGGAAAAAAGGCGTGCGCTACCTGTTTGAATGCAAGGATAACGCGAGCCAGGCGCCTAAGTTTGTGCAGTTCAGCGACCATATCATCGGGCCGAAAGCCTCTTCACACTTCCATATCTTTATGGGCAACACCTCCCACGAGGCGCTGCTGAAAGAGATGGATAACTGGCCGACCTACTACCCGAATGAGATGTACAAAGAGCAGGTGGTGGAGGAGATGTTGCACCACTAGGGTGTTGGTTTTGCCGGGTGACGGCTTCGCCTTACCCGGCTTACGATTAGGGTTTTGTCGGTCGGGTAAGCGCAGCGCCACCCGACACGCTATCTTCACTTTTCACGCGCATCCCGCGCAATATCATCAGCCAGGCCGCAATGATGGCGGCCATCATAATGATAAATAATGACCAGTGCGGCAGATGGGTCAGGATGAGCCCGGTGATCATCGGGTTCGCCGCCGCGCCGAGCCAGCCCAGCGCCTGGGCGGAGAAATAGCTCGCCTTCATGCCCGGCGGGGCGATATTGTCGATCAGCATGTATTCACCCGGTGCATAAATAATTTCACCCAGGGTGAAAATCGCCGCCGCGATCCCCCAGTAAATCAGGTTCTCGCCGGAAAGCATAAACCCGCCCAGCCCGAGGATGAAAAAAAGCGTCGCGGCGGTCATTAGCGGACGGATATTGCTGGCGGTGATCTTACGTCCAAGCGCGTATTGCAGGGTGACGACCACCGCCGCGTTGACGGGCAGCACAACGGCCACCACCTTTTCTGCGAAATCACTGTCCGCATGTGCGGCGAGGACATACTGGGAAATGCAGGTGGCGAACGATCCACCCACATACGACGCCAGCAGGCCGGAGAGCGTGTACCAGAACAGCGCCCGGTCTTTCAGCAGCACCGAGGGCTGCCACGGCATTTTCTCCTCAGGGCTGTCTGAGGCTATGCTTTTCTGCACAAAGAAATGGATAAACCCGAGCGGCAGTGCGGCGCAGAAGGCGGCCAGCCAGAACGGCAGTTGCAGGCTGTACATCACCAGCAGGGTGCCGATCGGCGGCCCGATCGTCCAGCCAATGTTCAGGAAACTGTAGTTGAGTGAGAAAACGCGCGCCTTTTCGTTGGAGGTCAGCACGTCGGCAAACCATGCTTTCAGCACCGTTGAGAAGACGGAATAGGCGCAGTTAATCAGGGCAAAGAACAGCACCACCAGCGTCACGTTATTCACCAGCGGAATCGCCACAAACCCGGCGATAAAGGCCACGATGGCGATCAGCATATAGCGTTTTTTGTCGAACTTATCCGCCAGGATGCCAAACCCCAGGCTAAACACCACGCCGATGGTCAACGCCACGGTAAGGGCATAGCCAATATTCTCCACGCTCATATCGTACACGCGTGTGAGATATATGGTCATAAAGGGCAGCGTTGCCCCGCGGCCAATTGTTAATAACAATGACGATGCCAGCAGCGCTGCGGTTGAGCGCCTGATTGATGGTTTCATTTTCCTGCCCGACAAATGCTTATGCTTTTTTTGTTGTGTTATTACAGGATTATCATGGGATCGGCAGCTTGTATAGCACCCAATTTATCCGCAGGTGCTTCTCTCCAGTACCAGAATTAATGATCTTCTCGCGGGGCTATTTTTTCTGTTACCTTGAAGTGTTTACAAAATTTTAATAATTCAGGGGCGGAAAATGACGCGGAAAGACGGGCTGTTAGCGTTGCTGGTTGTCGTGGTGTGGGGACTCAATTTTGTGGTCATCAAAATGGGGTTGCACAACATGCCTCCACTGATGCTGGCGGGGCTGCGCTTCCTGCTGGTGGCCTTCCCGGCGCTGCTGTTCGTTGCCCGCCCGAAAATTCCCCTTAAGCTGCTGCTGGGCTACGGCCTTACCATCAGCTTTGGTCAGTTTGCGTTTCTTTTTTGCGCCATCAAATTCGGTATGCCTGCGGGCCTGGCTTCGCTGGTGCTTCAGGTGCAGGCGTTCTTTACCATCATTCTCGGCGCATTTGTCTTCGGCGAACGCTTGCAGGGCAAGCAGCTGGCGGGCATTAGCCTTGCGGTCTTTGGCGTGCTGGTGCTGATTGAAGGCAGCCTCAACGGTCAGCATGTCGCGCTGCTAGGCTTTATGCTCACCCTGGCGGCGGGGCTGAGCTGGGCGTGCGGCAATATCTTTAACAAACTGATAATGCAGCACGAGACGCGTCCGCCGGTCTTATCGCTGGTGGTCTGGAGCGCATTGTTCCCAATCGTGCCGTTTATGGCCGCGTCGTTTATTCTGGATGGTCCGCAGGCGATGTTGAAAAGCCTGGTGGAGATCGACCTGACGACCATTTTGTCGCTGATCTACCTGGCGTTAGTCGCCTCAATCATTGGCTATGGTATCTGGGGATCGCTGCTCGGACGCTATGAAACCTGGCGTGTGGCGCCGTTATCGCTGCTGGTACCGGTGGTCGGGCTTGCCAGCGCCGCACTGTTGCTGGATGAAACGCTCAGCGTGCTGCAACTGTGTGGCGCAGGGCTGATTATGGCCGGGCTGTATATCAACGTCTTTGGCTTGCGGGTGCGTCGGGCAACGCAGGTGCGGGGTTAAGGCAGAAAAAAGCCCCGCATTAGCGGGGCAAAAACGAATTACAGGTCGTGGTTGTAATACGGCACGCCTAATTCGTCGGATTTGTCGCTGCCAGCGCCCATGTGATTGAAGTCCCAGGGCGACTGGTTTTGCGTGGACGGCATAATCATGGTGTCACGATTATTTTGCTGCCCCGCATTGGGGGTTTGCTCCGCGAAGCTCTGGCCGGAAACCAGCACCAGCAAGGTGAGGGCGGCGGAGGCGATAAATTTCATGATTTCCTCGGTTACGTCTTAACAGGCGATGATTAACTGCAATGTTTTAGCGGATACAGATAACGGGATTCACCCGGCATACTGGTAATACGGTACTTATGAGGCGGCACGTCAAAGTAGTTCTTGAACGTACGCGTCAGGGTCTGTTGCGATTCAAATCCGTAGCGTTCCGCCAGATAGAGGATCGGCTCATTGCTTTCTTTCAGTTTTTGGGCAATCTCCGTCAGCTTGCGGCTGCGAATATATTGTCCTAATGAATGGCCGGTCTCTTTTTTAAACATCCGTTGCAGGTGCCATTTTGAGTAACCTGAACGCTCAGACACTTTCTCAAGAGAGAGTGGAGATTCCAGGTTATCTTCGATCCAGTCCAAAATGCTATGAATGGTGATAGCGTCAGTATTGCGTCTGGACATCGTCATACCTCTTTTTCTGTTTACGGCAGGATTTTCTTGAGTAAGAGCTCAAGCGTTGCCACTTCATCTGCCGATAAGTTTTTTGTCAGTTCCTGGTGCAGTGTTTGTCCTACTAATTGATGACATTGCTCACACATGGCCGCGCCATCGCTGGTCAGTTTCACCAGTACGCCACGTTTGTCATTCGGGTTAGGGCTTCGTTCTATCCATCCTTTACAGACGAGACGATCCAGCATGCGGGTTAACGCACCCAGATCGACAGAGAGCACCTTTTTCAGCTCAACCGGCGTGATACACACTTCGCAGCGAATGGAACACAGCACTTTGAACTGTGTTGCGGTGATATCCAGCGGTGACAGATAGTCATTGAGCAGGCGATCTTTTTTCTGGTTAACCATATGAATAAGACGACCCAGTGGGATTATGTCGTTAAAGAGGTCACTGGTGCTTTTCACAATGGTTGCCCTGGCAAGTAGTTTAGTCACGGCAGATATTATTGCTCAGGCAAGTATAAGTCAACTGAATGAATCGGCCGATGCCACGAAATGCTAAAACGCTTCAGGAACTTATTCTGTACGCTTTCAAATCATACAGATAATCTGGGGTTATGAATTACGCGAGACAATTATGGTTACGCTGTCGGATGGCTCCGGACGAGGATTTGCCCCTATAATTGCGATGTTGAATAAGGATAAGGACTGCGGTGCATTATGTTGGATTTGATTAAAGCAGTGGGGCTTGGACTGGTGGTGTTGCTGCCGCTGGCGAACCCGTTAACGACGGTGGCGCTTTTTCTGGGGCTGGCGGGGAACATGAACAGCGCAGAGCGCAATCAGCAGTCGATGATGGCCTCTGTCTATGTCTTTGCCATAATGATGGTGGCTTATTACGCCGGGCAACTGGTGATGAATACCTTTGGTATTTCGATTCCCGGTCTGCGTATTGCTGGCGGGCTGATTGTGGCCTTTATTGGTTTCCGGATGCTGTTCCCGGCGCACAAAGCGCACGAATCCCCGGAAGCCAAAAGCAAATCGGAGGAGCTTGAAAGCGAACCGAGCGCCAACATCGCGTTTGTGCCGTTAGCCATGCCGAGCACGGCGGGGCCGGGGACGATTGCGATGATCATCAGTTCCGCCTCAACGGTGCGTGATGGGTCGACATTTCCGCACTGGGTTATCACCGTTGCGCCGCCCATCATTTTTGCGCTTATCGCCATTATCGTCTGGGGATCATTGCGCAGCTCCGGGGCGATTATGCGCTGGGTGGGCAAGGGGGGGATTGAGGCTATCTCCCGTCTGATGGGCTTCCTGCTGGTCTGTATGGGCGTGCAGTTTATTATTAACGGCGTGCTGGAGATTGTTAAGACGTATCATTGAGAACGTTGCCGGGTGGCGGCTTCGCCTTACCCGGCCTACTCGCAATGGATATAATTCTTATGAATATAAATACATTCTGAAAATCGAATTTTTTCTGCATTAATATAATCCACTGCCTTGCTGTGTATTACCGCTTAAAGTAACGTTCAGCATTCATTTCTTTTCGGGTTATAGACATGCGAGCAAAATATTCATTTATCGCAGTGAGTACACTGCTTTTTTCATTAAATGCCTATGCTGGGTTGTTTGATTCCACGCCAGATTTCAAATGCGGTCGCGATGATGCCATCTCTGCTGCTCAGTCAAAAATAAGAGATGATGCAGTCAGTAAGTTACAGGTAGCTTATCTCGCTAACCCCTCGGATTTCTACGGTAAACCGCTCAAGGACTACATTGCAAAAGCTAATGAAATCGCAATTGTAATGGCAAATGTCACAACAAAATCGTCTGATGACGAAGCGCAGGCGCGGAGCTGTAGCGCGACTGTCACGCTCACTGTGCCTTCTGAAATCATGGGTTACATTGCATCCTACCCTGACAGACTGAGACGTATAATTAACGATGGTGGAAAGGTGCTTAACAATAGCGTTCAATGAGACAAGTTTACCTACTCGTTATCGATGGCGGATAATGGGAAAGATATTTCAGTTTCATATGAATACAATAATAAAGATTATATCTCTGAATCAATAGCGGCGATGGCTACCCTCGCCATGAATAAAGATGAACTTCAAAAGGCTGAACTCAATAATAAATTAAATATTGCCGCGCGTAATTATTCTGATAGCGATCGCCAGTTAAACGAACTATGGAAGTATCTTCCTGATTCCGTCAAAGCTTCGATGAAAAAGGAGCAGAACATGTGGATCAATGAAAAAGCTAAAAAATGCGGCAAAATAAGCGATGCGTCTTCTGCAACCACTCCTCTGGCAACGAGAATCGGTATCTATGATTGTCAGACCAAAATGACAGATGAAAGATTCCGTTATCTTGGCGGTGATGAAGAACACGGATATTAATGCTTCGTAGGCCGGGTAAGGCGAAGCCGCCACCCGGCATAACAAACGTCAACCGTGGCTGGACTGTTCTTCCATCGCGACCGGCCATTTACGGAAGATAAGCACCGACCAGATCAGCGCGATCAGCGCCGGAATCGCCCCGAGATAACCAATGGCCGACATCGATACATGCAGGCTGATCTGATTTCCCACCAGCGCACCGGCTCCAATCCCCAGATTAAAAATCCCGGAGAAGAGCGACATCGCTACGTCCGTGGCGTCCGGGGCCAGCGCCAGCACTTTGACCTGCATTCCCAGACCAATAATCATGATTGCCACGCCCCAGAACAGACTGAGGATCGCCAGATGACTCTCGCTGCCTGCCGCAGGCATCAGTAACAGCAGGCATGCCAGCAGCAGACCAATCGCACTGCTTACCAGCGCAGACGCGTGCTTATTGCCCAGCTTCCCGAACAGGATGCTGCCGATAATCCCCGCGCCGCCCAGGATCAGCAGCAGAACGGTGGCAAAGTTAGCGCTAAAGCCCGCCACAACCTGAACAAACGGCTCAATATAGCTGTAGGCCGTGTAATGGGCGGTCACCACAATCACGGTCAGCAGATAGATGCTCATCAGCGCCGGTCGACGCATCAGCAGCGGCAGACTTTTCAGCGAGCCGGAGTGTTCGCTGGGCAGTTTTGGCAGCAGTTTGATCAGACACACCAGGGTGATCAGCGCCCCCATGCCGATGGCAAAGAAGGTGGTGCGCCAGCCGAAGTATTGTCCCACAATGCGCCCGATCGGCAGGCCTAACACCATCGCCAGCGCCGTTCCGGTGGCAATCAGGCTCAGCGCCTGGGCGCGTTTTCCCGCCGGAGCCAGACGAATGGCGAGGGACGCGGTGATCGACCAGAAAACGGCATGGGCAAACGCGATGCCGACGCGGCTGATGACCAGCACGGTAAAGCTCCATGCCATAAATGACAGCACATGGCTGGCAATGAACACCACAAACAGCCCAATCAGCAGCTTACGACGTTCCATCTGGCTGGTCAGCAGCATAAACGGCAGCGACATCAGCGCCACCACCCATGCATAGATGGTCAACATAATGCCAACCTGTGCCGTTTCCATATGGAAGCTGGCGGCGATATCGGACAGCAGCCCAACCGGAACAAATTCCGTGGTGTTGAAAATAAACGCTGCGATGGCGAGCGTGACCACGCGTAGCCACGCGACCCTGCGGGAAACCGTGTGTGTTGTCATAGGGATATCTGGGATTCGTTGCCTGAAAGATGAGGAGACGATCTTAAAGCCTTAAACGGCGAAAACTCAACCGTTATGTGATGTGAATCACAAAATTTACCTTCATGCAGCGGTAGCGAACGGGGTTGTTTTCATCGAAGATAAAGAACAACACAACAAAAACAGGCGGTAACACGATGCAGGAGATTGATTTTTATCTGGTAGATGCGTTCAGCGCATCCTCCTTTGGCGGCAACCCGGCGGTGGTGTGCCCGCTCGACGCGTGGCTACCGGATGAGACGTTACTGCGGATGGCACAACAGCATAACCAGTCAGAAACCGCGTTTTTTGTGTGTACCAAAGGGGGGATCGAGTTGCGCTGGTTCACCACGCTCACCGAGGTTAATCTCTGTGGTCACGCGACGCTTGCCGCGGCGTATGTACTTTTTCACGAACTGGATTATCCGGACTCACGCCTTCATTTTGACACCGCCTCTGGTCGCCTGACCGTCAGTCGTGAAGGTGACTGGATGACGCTGGACTTCCCGGCCTGCCCGACGCAGGCACAGACGCCGCCACCGGAGATGCTCACCGCACTCGGTATCAGCCACTACGTCGAGGCGCGAAAAGGCCGCGCCTGGGTGCTGGTACTGGAGAGCCGCGAGCAGGTTGAAGCCCTTAATCCGGATTTCTCCGCCATGACGCCGGGCGAGCATAAAGTGGCCGTCACTGCCCGGGACGAGGGGGAATACGACTTTGTCAGCCGTTTCTTCTCGCCAGGCGTGGCCGTGCCGGAAGATCCTGTCACCGGCTCCGCGCACACCATGCTGATCCCGTACTGGAGTGAACGGCTTGGCAAAACACAGATGTTTGCCCGCCAGGTTTCTGCCCGTGGTGGCGACGTACGCTGCGAACTCAAGGGCGACCGCGTGCGGATGGGCGGGCAGGCGGCACTGTATCTGAAGGGCACAGTATTTCTGCGCTGAACAAATCTAAGAGGAACCAACGATGCAGGAAATTGATTTTTATCTGGTAGATGCCTTCAGCGACAGGGCGTTCGGCGGCAATGCGGCGGCGGTGTGTCCGCTGGAAGCGTGGCTGCCGGATGAGACGCTGCTGAAGATGGCGAAGCAGCATAATCAGTCAGAGACGGCGTTCTTTGTCCGAACGGATAACGGGTTTGAACTGCGCTGGTTTACCACGCAGGATGAAATTAACCTGTGCGGCCACGCAACCCTCGCGGCTTCTCACGTTATTTTCGAATACCTGGATTATCCGCATACGGAAATCACCTTCACCACGCGCTTTGTCGGCGAACTGACGGTACAACGCAGCGGCGACTGGCTGACGCTTAATTTCCCGGCGTGGTCAACCGAGGTTGTCGATACTCCACCCGCGGTGCTGTTCAGCGCGCTGGGCATTAACGCGGCAAACGAGGTGCGTGTGGGGCGTGACTACATGGTGGTGCTCGACAGCCAGCGGCAGGTGGAAGCGCTGACGCCGGATATCGCGGCTATGCTCCCGCTCGGGAAAATGGTCTGCGTTACGGCGCCGGGGGATGAGTATGATTTCGTCAGCCGCTTCTTCTGCCCGGGGGAAGGGGTACCGGAGGATCCGGTGACCGGATCAGCTCACAGCATGCTGATCCCGTACTGGAGCGAAAAGCTCGGAAAAACGCAGATGTCGGCCCGCCAGGTCTCCTTGCGCGGCGGGGATCTGCGCTGCGAGCTGAAAGGCGACCGCGTGCTGATTGGCGGGCAGGCCACGTTGTATATGAAGGGGAAAATTTTCCTTCGACTCCAGGACTACGTTCAACATTAACAACTGGGCGCTGGTGGCTGACGCTCGTTGAGCAGCGCGATAAAAGCCTCGAGCTGGCGGGTCATCGCCCCGCGTCGCCACACCAGCCAGGTGGTGAGCCAGCGCCAGTTTTCCGCCAGCGGCCACGCCGCCACCTGATGATGGCCCGGCATGCTCTCCAGCATGGAGCGGGGCATCAGCGCAATGCCTGCCCCGGCAATCACGCAGGCGAGCATCCCGTGATAGGACTCCATCTCATGGATCCTTCCCGGCGTGACGCGGTCGGCATGGAACCAGCTCTCCAGATGACGCCGGTAAGAACAGTTGGCGCGAAAGGCATACACGTCGCTGCCGCTCACCTGCGTGGCTTTTGATACTTCCGCGTGACCCGCAGGGGTGACCAGCATCATCTCTTCCCGGTAAACCGGCATCCCTTCCAGTTCCGGGTGCGAGAGCGGCCCGTCGACAAAGGCGGCGCTGAGCGTCCCCTCAAGCACGCCGTCAATCATCGTACCGGAAGGTCCGGTGGACAACGCAAACTGAATGCGCGGATAGCGCTGGTTAAACCGCGCCAGACTTTCCGGAATGCGTACGGCGGCGGTACTTTCCAGCGCGCCGAGCGAGAATAATCCCTGCGGTTCATCCCCGGCGACGACCATTCGCGCTTCGTCGACCAGCGCCAGGATCTGCTTGCTGTAGCGCAAAAAATTGTGCCCGGCGGGGGAAAGCCGCAGGCGCTGATTCTCGCGAATAAACAGTTCCACGCCGAGATCCGCTTCTAGCTGTCGGATGCGGGTGGTGAG
Organism: Enterobacter sp. UPMP2061; assembly: GCF_053709615.1. Classification (NCBI taxonomy): domain Bacteria; kingdom Pseudomonadati; phylum Pseudomonadota; class Gammaproteobacteria; order Enterobacterales; family Enterobacteriaceae; genus Enterobacter; species Enterobacter sp. UPMP2061. The sequence continues at coordinate 316,367 of NZ_JBSKJP010000003.1, read as the reverse complement.
GTTTGACGGCACCCGGTGTACCTTCTGCGCCGCCTGGGTAATGCTGCCGGTCAGTGCGACGGCGTTAAACATCTCAAGCTGAGTTAAGTCCATACCATTCTCAATTCGTGAATAAGGTGGTGAGTATTATTCATTTTTAAGAAATAGCAGAGTAGGCCACAATCAATCAACTGTTATTACGTGGAGAACATCATGACCTATTCATCTGCTACCCATGCCCACTCTGTCAACCCGGCTACCGGCGAAACGCTGGCTGCTTACCCGTGGGCAACGTCCCATGACGTTGAGCGTGCCATTGCGCAGGCGGATACCGGTTTTCGTCAGTGGCGACGCGAAAGCGTGGCGCACCGGGCGCAAAAACTTCGCGATCTGGGTGCGGCGCTGCGTAGTCGTGCGGAAGAGATGGCGCAGACTATCTCCCGGGAGATGGGCAAGCCCATTATGCAGGCGCGTGCGGAGGTGGCTAAGTCCGCCAGCCTTTGCGACTGGTACGCTGAACACGGCCCGGCGATGCTGCACCCGGAATCTACCCAGGTCGAAAATGCGGTGATTGAGTACCGCCCGCTTGGCCCCGTTCTGGCGGTGATGCCGTGGAACTTCCCGCTCTGGCAGGTGCTGCGCGGTGCGGTGCCGATCCTGCTGGCAGGGAACAGCTATCTGCTTAAACATGCGCCTAATGTGCTCGGCTCGGCGGAGCTGATCGGGAAGGTATTCGCGGATGCCGGTTTCCCGGAGGGGGTCTTTGGCTGGGTGAACGCGACGAATGACGGCGTCAGCCAGGCGATTAACGATCGTCGTATCGCGGCGGTGACCGTAACCGGCAGCGTTCGGGCTGGTGCGGCAATTGGCGCGCAGGCGGGCGCGGCGCTGAAGAAATGCGTGCTGGAGCTGGGCGGTTCCGATCCGTTTATCGTTCTGAACGATGCCGATCTGGATCTGGCCGTCAACGCGGCGGTGGCCGGACGTTATCAGAATACCGGGCAGGTTTGTGCGGCGGCAAAACGCTTTATTGTGGAAGCGGGCGTGGCGGACGCCTTTACCCAACGCTTTGTTGACGCGGTCAAGGCGCTGAAGATGGGCGCACCGGATGAGGAAGATAACTATATTGGCCCGATGGCGCGATTTGATCTTCGCGATGAACTGCATCAGCAGGTGCAGGCTACGCTGGCGGAAGGGGCGACCCTGCTGCTGGGCGGAGAGAAGATGTCCGGGACCGGTAACTATTATGCCCCAACCGTACTCGGCGGCGTCACCCCACAGATGACGGCCTTTCGTCAGGAGCTGTTTGGTCCGGTGGCGGCAATTACCATCGCGAACGATGCGGCGCACGCATTGCAGCTGGCTAACGACAGCGATTTTGGCTTATCGGCGACGGTCTTTACCGAGAACGATGCGCTGGCTGAAACCTTCGCGCGTGAGCTGGAGTGCGGCGGGGTGTTTATCAACGGCTACAGCGCCAGCGATGCGCGCGTCGCGTTTGGCGGGGTGAAGAAGAGCGGCTTCGGGCGAGAGCTTTCTCATTTCGGTCTGCATGAGTTCTGTAATGTGCAGACGGTGTGGAAGGATCGCGTCTAGTCTTGTTGCCGGGTAAGACCAGGCCGCTACCCGGCAGTTCACGTTTCCTGTCATTTTTGCGTAATGGTTCTGTCATTTTCGTTTCGTAGACTCGCTCGCGTCTAACGTATTGTTACAGAAGAAAATTATGAACCTAACGCAAATTTTTAGTCGTCTTGCGCCGCGCTTTATTCCTCGTCAGTTTGGCCTGTTGACCGGCATCTTTTGTATCATTGGCCTTTTCTCCGCCCTGCAACTCTCTTCCTCCTTCCTGCTCACCGCCTCCCTGAATGAAGCCCAGCGTAACGAACAGCGCAATCAGCTGGCCTGGCAGCAGCAGAGCAGGCTGGATCAGGCCCGTATTTCTCTGCTGGCCGCAAGCGATCTGCTCAACCGCTCCGGCGTGTACTTTATGCAGGATAAAGAGACCGGCTCGGAAGGGAGCTGGCATAGCCTGATGGACGAGGCGCAAAAATCCCTGGCGGCGTCACAGCAGGCATGGCAGGCCTGGCTCGCGCTTAATCCGCCGAAAGACGACGGGCTGGTTAACAGCTATCAGCTGTTTTTCGACGCCATCCGAGAGCAGGCGGAGGGGCTGGTGAAAACCAACAGCATCGACCTCTTTTTCGCCGTACCCGCCCAGGCGTTTCAGACCGATTTTAATGACAATTTCGCACGCTATCAGCAACGAAGTGAGAAGCAGACGATACAGGGGCGTCAGTCGCTCATGGAACAACTCTCAGGCCTGCAACGGCTGTTCCTGTTTGCGCCGCTGGTGCTACTGGCCATTGCCATAGCCGTCTGGTTCGGAATGGCGAAGTGGGTGATATCCCCGCTACGCCGTCTGATTATCCAGATTAACCAGCTTGCGGCAGGGGATTTGTCAGGCACGCCGCCTGACGTTGTGCGCTTTAACCGTGAAATCAGCCAGCTCAGCGGCAGTATTACCGCCATGCAGCGCGGGCTCCAGCAACTGGTGACCCAGGTCAGCGAGGCCACTACCTCCATGGTTGAAAATATCGGATCGCTTGCGCAGGGGAATCAGAAGCTTTATCAGCAGTCTACGCGACAGGCCAAAGAGCTGGAGGAGGTGACCGCACACATCGCCGATCTCGAAACCCACGTTGAGGGGAACACGGGTTATGCAAAACTCGCCCGCTCGCGCGCGGATGAAGCCCGACAGGCTGCCGCTGGTGGGGAGCAAATGATGTCAGCGGTGAATGGCTCGATGCAGACGATCGTCGACCGATCCTCAGAGATGCGCGGGATCGTCGCGATGATCGACAGCGTGGCGTTTCAGACCAACATTCTCGCCCTCAACGCTGCCATTGAAGCCGCCCATGCAGGAGAGCAGGGGCGCGGATTTGCGGTGGTTGCCCGGGAAGTGGGGCTGCTGGCCAGAAAAAGCAGTCACTCTACGCAAACCATCCAGGCGCTGATTAACCACTCGCTACAGGGCATTGAAGAAGGTTCTCAGGTGGTAAACCGTCTGGAAGAGAATTTGCAACAGGTCACCGGGCTGGTGGCGAATCTGAGCAGCTTGCTGAATGATATTTCGCTGGCCACCCTGAATCAGGGGGACAGCATTCATCAGATGACCCGTCAGCTTCAGGCGCTGAATCAGGTATCGCGTCGGACAGATGTGCTGGTTAGCGAAGCGTCAAATGCCTCTGAGCGCCTGCATCAGCAGTCCGATCTTTTGTTGCAGGCCGTCTCGCGTTTTCGTCTCCCTGCCTGACGTGACGTATCAGCCTCTGTTATACTCGCAGCCCGTTTTAGCCTGAGGGCAAGGAGCAAAGTGTGGCTGCGGTCATCCATAATGAGATGCTGGACGAGATTCTGGCGCAGGTTCGTCCGTTACTGGGTCAGGGTAAGGTTGCCGATTACATTCCCGCGCTGGCTTCGATCAGCGGTAATAAGCTCGGTATCGCCATTTGTACTGTCGACGGTCAGCGTTTTCAGGCGGGAGACGCGCTTGAGCGCTTTTCGATTCAGTCGATCTCAAAAGTGCTTAGCCTCGTTGCCGCCATGCGCCAGTATGACGAGCAGGAGATCTGGCAGCGGGTGGGCAAAGATCCGTCCGGTCAGCCGTTCAACTCCCTTCTCCAGCTGGAAATCGAACAGGGTAAGCCGCGTAACCCGTTTATTAACGCCGGGGCGCTGGTGGTGTGCGATATGCTGCAAAGCCGGCTGAGCGCGCCGCGCCAGCGGATGCTCCAGATTGTGCGGCAGCTTTCCGGCGTGCAGGACATCGCCTACGATCCGGTGGTAGCGCGCTCTGAGTTTGAACACTCTGCACGTAACGCCGCCATCGCCTGGCTGATGAAGTCCTTCGGCAACTTTCATAATGACGTTGCCACGGTGCTGCAAAACTATTTTCATTACTGCGCGCTGAAGATGAACTGCGTCGAACTGGCGCAGACTTTTCTGTTTCTGGCGCATCAGGGCCATGCCCCGCATCTGGGCGAGGACGTTGTCTCCCCGATGCAGGCCCGGCAGATCAACGCCTTAATGGCAACCAGCGGGATGTATCAGAATGCCGGGGAGTTTGCCTGGCGCGTGGGGCTGCCGGCTAAATCCGGCGTTGGCGGTGGGGTCGTGGCGATTGTCCCTCACGAGATGGCGATTGCCGTCTGGAGCCCGGAACTGGACGAGACCGGAAATTCACTGGCGGGCGTGGCGGCGCTGGAACAGCTGACCAAACGCCTTGGACGGTCCGTATACTGATGTCCACGTTAGATCCTCTGTTCGCGCGCCTGGCTCGCTCCACGTTCCGTTCACGATTTCATTTAGGGACGAAAGAGCGGCAATACTGCTGGGATAAGGGCGCGGAGACTATCGATAAGCATGCTGCTGATTTTGTCGCCGCGCGGCTGGCGCCTGCACACCCGGTGAATGACGGTAAGCAGACGCCAATGCGCGGCCATCCGGTTTTTATCGCCCAGCATGCCACGGCAACCTGCTGTCGGGGCTGTCTGGCTAAGTGGCACGCTATCCCGCAGGGCGTGCCGCTGAGTGCGCAGCAACAACAGTATATCGTCAACGTAATCCATCATTGGCTGGTCATAGAGGTAAATCGTGCCTCCTGAACTGACAATGTCTCTGTTTAAGCTACGCTTTTACTAATGCTCAGCGTCAGGAGACGTTATGAAGGCACCTCAAATTCCCGTGAATGAAGCGGAGCGCATGAATGCTCTGCGCGAGTCCGGTCTGCTTGAGATCGACAATTACCCTGCGTTTGATCGTCTTACGCGGCTGGCAACACGCTTTTTCAGGGTGCCGCTGGCGATGATTACGCTGGTGGATGACCACGCCGCGATCGTGAAGTCTGCCGACGGCCAGGTACCTCCCACCCAGCCTCGCGATCTCTCGTTTTGTGGTCATACGATCCTGGGTGACGCGCCGCTGGTGGTGAGTGACACGCTGCTGGACGAACGCTTTGCGGATAATCCGCAGGTGGTGGGAGATCCGGGCGTGCGCTTTTACGCCGGTTTCCCGCTGCGTTTACGTGACGGGGCGTGCGTGGGATCGTTGTGTCTTATTGATTACGCGCCTCGTGAGTTTACCGCGGCGGATGCCGCCGTACTGGCCGATCTCAGCGCGCTGGCAGAGGATGAATTTGCGGCCGTTAGCGCGGCCACAACCGATGAACTCACGGGGCTGTTTAACCGTCGCGGGTTTAACCAGTTTGCGCAGTTTGCACTGTCGGTTTCGCAGCGTCGGGCAGAACCCTTAACCCTTGGCTGGCTGGATCTGGACCATTTCAAAACCATTAACGATCGCTTCGGACATCAGGAGGGGGACAAAGCTCTGAAAGCTATGGCCGCCCTGATGCGTTCCTCGTTCCGCGAGGCCGATCTGCTGGTACGTTTCGGGGGAGATGAGTTCGCGGTGCTGTTTGCGGATACCGATGAGCCTGGCGCCTGGATCGCCATGCAGTATCTCGTGGAACAAACGGAAAAGTATAACGCGCGTCAGCTGCATCCCTGGTCGTTACAGTTCTCCTGGGGACTGAGCGAGTTCGATCATCACCGCAACGATATGCAGGCATGGCTAAAACACGCGGATGCGCAAATGTACGCCATGAAGCGGCAACACCACGGCGAAAAATGACATAACGAAATCCTATGTCATCACTTATTGCGTTACAAAAATGTTAATAGCAAAGTGGAGAGATTCAACCTAAGGACGCGCAATGAACTCTCCCATGCTGATTAAACCTCTCTCCCGGCAGGACATCCTCACCCACATCGATGCCCTGAACGATATTCTCGTCAACTGTGTCAACGGCGGCGCCTCTGTCAGCTTTATGCTGCCTTTTTCTGCCGGGAAAGCCCAAACCTTCTGGGTCGGCGTCGCAGACAGCGTCGGGCGCGACGAGCGTACCGTCCTGGGCTGTTTTGATGCGGAGCAGGGGCTGGTTGGCACGGTCCAGCTGATCACCGATCAGCCTGAAAACCAGCCGCACCGTGCAGATGTCGCGAAACTGCTGGTTCATGAGAACGCGCGCCGTAAAGGGGCGGCAATGGCGCTGATGGAAGCCCTGGAGGCGGTTGCACGTGAAAAAGCGCTTACGGTACTGGTGCTTGATACCTCAACCGGCAGCGGCGCGGAGACGTTTTACCAGAGAGCAGGCTGGCAAAAGGCGGGGGAGATCCCACGCTACGCCCTGATGCCGAACGGGGACATGACGGCGACCTCGGTGTTCTATAAATTTCTGTGATTATTTTTCACCATCGCATCCTGAGTTGATCCAGACAGGGGTTATGGTCCTGAAGTTTTGATAAGTTATCACACCAATCTTATCAGGCTGTATGACTAATCATAAAGGACCTCCATTGTGAACACACTCAACCGTCGTGATTTCCCCGGTGCGCGCTATCCTGAACGTATCATCCAGTTTGGCGAAGGTAACTTCCTGCGCGCGTTCGTTGACTGGCAAATCGACCTCTTAAACGAGCATACCAATCTCAATGCCGGTGTGGTGATTGTGCGGCCGATCCAGAGCGATTTTCCGCCGTCCCTGAGCACCCAGGATGGTCTGTATACCACGATTATTCGTGGTCTGAATGAGCAGGGGGAAGCGGTAAGCGATGCGCGTCTTATTCGTTCCGTGAATCGTGAAATCAGCGTCTACAGCCAGTACGATGAATTTCTGAAGCTCGCCCATAACCCGGACATGCGGTTTGTCTTCTCCAATACCACGGAGGCGGGGATCAGCTATCACGCGGGGGATAAGTTTGACGATGCGCCAGCTGTCAGCTATCCGGCCAAACTGACGCGTCTGCTGTTCGAGCGCTTTACCCACTTTAACGGGGCAGCGGATAAAGGCTGGATTATCATTCCTTGCGAACTCATCGACTACAACGGCGATGCCCTGCGTGAACTGGTGCTGCGCTATGCACAGGAGTGGGCGCTGCCGGCGGCATTCATTGCGTGGCTGAATGATGCTAACACTTTCTGTTCGACGCTGGTTGACCGCATTGTTACCGGCTATCCGCGTGATGAGGTGGCAGAGCTGGAAGCCGGGCTGGGCTATCACGACAGCTTCCTCGACACGGCGGAACATTTCTATCTGTTTGTTATTCAGGGGCCGAAATCACTTGCAGCTGAACTGCGCCTGGATAAATACCCACTCAACGTCCTGATTGTTGACGATATCAAACCGTATAAAGAGCGTAAGGTGGCGATCCTCAACGGCGCGCACACGGCGCTGGTTCCGGTCGCTTTTCAGGCCGGCCTGGATACGGTAGGGGAAGCCATGAACGACGCGGAAATTTGCGCGTTCGTAGAGAAGGCTATTTATGAGGAGATTATTCCGGTCCTGGATCTGCCGCGCGACGAGCTGCACTCCTTCGCCAGTGCCGTAACGGGGCGTTTCCGAAATCCGTACATTAAGCATCAGCTGCTGTCGATTGCCCTGAACGGGATGACCAAGTACCGCACCCGCATTCTGCCGCAACTGCTGGCAGGGCAGAAGGCGACCGGCAAACTGCCAGCACGTCTGACCTTTGCTCTGGCGGCGCTGATTGCATTTTACCGTGCCGAGCGCAACGGTGAGCGCTATCCGGTGCAGGACGATGCGCACTGGCTTGAACGTTACCAGCAGTTGTGGACGCAACATCACGACAAACAGGTCACTACCCGTGAACTGGTATCGTCAGTGTTAAGCGTGAGCGAGCACTGGGAACAGGATCTCACTCTGGTGAACGGACTGGTAGACCAGGTTGCGCTGGATTTGGATGCAATTTTAAGCAAAGGCATGCGCGATGCGGTAAAACCGCTCTGCTAATCATAATGCCCGGCGTTGGCCGGGTTTTTTAAAGACCCTATTTAGTTACAACATACTATACGTTTTTTTTTTAAAAACACATGCAGCACCGTGCGGTTGAGGCTTAACAGGTCAGAAAATGCAATGAACTATTAACATGCTTGCAACCGTGAGGGGGATCACGTTTAATAGCCGCGCTCTTTACTTTTCTGAAGCTGATTATGATTGTTCGTCCTCAACAGCACTGGCTGCAACTGATTTTTGTCTGGCATGGTTCGGTACTTCCCAAAATTTATACCCGACTGCTGCTTAACTTCCTGCTTTCCATCGCCGTGATTGTCATGCTGCCGTGGTACACCTCGCTGGGTATCCGGTTTACCGTCGCGCCGTTCAGCATTCTGGGCGTGGCTATCGCCATCTTCCTGGGATTTCGCAATAACGCCTGTTATTCGCGCTACGTTGAGGCGCGTCTGCTTTGGGGGCAGTTGATGATAGCGGCGCGCTCGCTGTTTCGCGAGGTAAAAAACACCTTGCCGGATGATAAACATCTTGGAGAGTTTGTCCGCCTGCAAATCGCGTTTGCTAACTGTCTGCGTATGACCCTTCGCAGAGAAACCAATGCCGATCAGCTGTCCCGCTATCTGGCTCCTGACGATTTACGCAAAGTGATGGACGCCAACTCGCCGGCGAACCGTATCCTGCTGATCATGGGGGAGTGGCTGGCCGTACGGCGGCGTAGCGGGCACCTTTCAGACATTCTGTTTCACAGCCTCAACAACCGCCTGAATGATATGTCCATCGTGCTGGCTGGCTGTGAGCGTATCGCCAATACGCCAGTCCCGTTTGCCTATACGCTGATCCTGCACCGGACGGTGTATCTGTTCTGCATCATGCTGCCGTTTGCGCTGGTAGTTGATCTGCATTACATGACGCCCTTTGTCTCTGCGCTGATTTCCTACACCTTTATCTCGCTGGACACGCTGGCGGAAGAGCTGGAAGATCCGTTTGGGACGGAAGATAACGATCTGCCGCTGGACGCCATCTGCAACATGATGGAGCGCGATCTGTTGCAGATGAACGATGAAGAGAACATCCCTGAAAGACTGATGCCTGATAAGCATTATCAGCTGACCTGACGGGCATTCCACTCGTCGCGGGTGATTTCCCACAGCTCCGAATCCAGCAGGCCGCTGACATAGGCTTTCTTCTCCGTCCTGATAAGCCGCATGCCGCTGCTGTCTGAAATACGTCGGGAGCGGCTGTTGGCCGCCGCTTTCGGCGCGCGTAACACCGGTTTATTGAGTGTATTGAACCAGTAATCCGTGGCCGCAATACTCGCCTCGCGCATATATCCCTGGCCCTGAAATTCCGGCGCGAGCCAGAAGCCCCGATTGTTGTCCTCCACGTCATACAGGCAAATCAACCCCATTAGTTCGTCAGGCGCTTCGCGACGGCGAATCGTCCAGAACCACGCAATCCCTTTGGCCATATCGGGCAGTGCAACGTTGTTGACATAATTTTCTGCACCGTTTTCCGGGTAGGGCCAGGGGACTGAAGCCACCATATAGCGGACAATCTCCCAGCGCGGATAGCGTTGCTGGATCTGGACGGCATCGGCGGCAACAAGGGGTTTAAGTAATAAGCGTTCTGTCGTAAGCGTGGGTATCGTCATCCGGTGATCTCCATATTTGAGCGTTATCATTTGTTTGGGTTCTGATATTTCATCAATATCACATTCCAGTTGGTCGTGCTTTTGTTATTCAGATTTATCCATAAAGGAGTATGTAATGCCAAGAAAAGCCAGGCCCGAAGAAGCCGAAACACTCTGGCACGTCCGTAACGAAGCGATGCGCCATGGCTGTAAAATCTGTTACGACGCAGAAGTGATTGCGCGCTGGACGTCAGAAAAGATGCCTGAACATTACCGTACCTCCAGGTCGATTTCGTGTTATAGGCCTGCCCATGCAGGAGCTGAACTGCTCCCAAATGGAGCTACGGTTTACGAAGTTCAATAGCTTATTTACATTTGCTTACATAAATACACTTTCTTTACATTAAGTAATGTAAGATATTTTTTTAGCACAAAATGCAAAACTAAATTAAATGGAGATGATTTATGTCGAATATAAGAGCATTAAGCCTTAATGAGATAGCATTAGTAAGTGGCGGCAATGGAAGCGGTAATTATGAAGGTGCCGGTAGTCGTAACACCAGCTCTAAACCTGGTAATTCAAAAGGAAACAATGGCTCTATTTACAAGGGCGTTGACTCATGCGGCGCAGGAATCATCGGTGGTCTAATCGCCGGCTCTCCTGGGGGGCCAGTGGGTATGACCGCTGGGGTAATTGGTGGAGCTATAGCTGGCCAGTGCACAAAAGATAGTTTTTCAGATCGTGGTAGTAAAGATAAAAGTAATAATTACAACGGCCCCGGACAATGCCGTTGGTAAGTAATTTGAGTTGTGTGTGATAATAATTTAAAAGCTCATTATAACTGAATGTTATTCTAGGTGTTTCGATATTTAATGATTATTCGAAGTAGTCATGATGAGCTATTATTTTTGATAAAGTTAATGTAATCACAAGTATCGGGTTAAGCATGAAACAATTTTTAAATTTCCTAATTTACTTATTTTTTTTCATTATCGCATTTACCCTTTTGAAATACGCTGAAGTTCTTGAGTTTGACGAAGTATCACGGCCAGGGATTATATCAAGGTTTCTTATTGCGTTGATTGTATTAATAGCAGTAACTCGATGGGGCGTTAACTTGATGAATAGGTTTAAAAGTAAATAAAGTACACTCCGATAAAAATTGTTGTGTTGCAGAATGGAATCATTACAAATGTTCACTGAAGTTAAAGTGCATGATATCAAAAAATGATTACGATATCATAGCCATATTTGTTGATTCTTATATAAAATATGAATTAATAATAGGTTGAACATGATAATCTTTAGGCATGTCTATCCATTCATTTATAGTAAGAAAAACGTAATTGTTCTTTTTATTGCGTCTGTTATCTCAATAATAATTACGTTATCGCCATCCATAACCCTCCGCTATCTTACTCTCGATGTGTCATTTTTCTTATTGTTTATTGCGGAATTTTCAATTGCATTTTTCTTGTATATTTTTTACTTAAGGAAGTTGGATGGTTTTAAATTACGCCCAAGTAAAGATTTAACTTCAATAAAATTTTCTATTGTTGTGTTGTTTGTCATTTTGCTGGTTCAGTATAATGTTTATCTTTACAGGGATAATTTATATCATTATGGACCTTCCCATATTAGTTTTATAGCATTTATAATAGCCACCTTCGTAGTCCCATATTATGAGGAGATTATATACAGGGGCTGTATCTTCGGTGTTTTCCACTCAATTTTTAATAAAAAGTATATTATCCCATGTATATTGACTTCATTGTCTTTTTGTCTGATGCATGGACAGTATTATAACATTTTAGATCAATCCATTCTTTTTTTGGTGTCAATATTGCTATTAATAGTTAGAATAAGAAGCAGAGGGCTTTTTTATCCTATTATAATTCATTCGTGCATGAATGCTTTTGTTTTGTCGTTAAATTTTTGAAGAGTATTTGGGATATGAATATCTTCAGGGAAGAGGCTTTAAATCATCAAACAGATTCTGATTATGGTGAGATTGTCTTACCTGCGTCATTCGGTTTATCAGTAAGCGCACTCACAACGTTATTCATATTTCTGTGCCTGATACTCTTTATTCTTTATGGTAGCTATACACGTAAGGCTCACCTTTCCGGAATCGTTATGCCCTCATCCGGGCTGGTAAAAATCACTCCTCAATATGCTGGCTACGTAACCAAATTGACCGCCTCAGAAGGTCAACACATTATTGCCGGTGAGACTCTTTATCATATCAGCGGTGAACATTTCAACGAACAGGGGGCAGGTACACTCGCTGCTATAAGACTTTCCCTACAAACTCAGTTTACAATGCTGACTTCTCAACAGACCCTGGAATTGCGTGACAACAGTCAGCAGCAGCATGCCATACAACAGCGAATAGTTTCCCTGAAACCTCAGGTTAAAAGTGCAGAAAAGCGTCTGTCACTTGCCGTGCATCAGGCTGCGCTGGCCGTGTCTGTTATGGAGCGCTATAAGAAACTTGCTGATACGCATTACGTATCAGATATCGAATACCAGCAGAAGCAGATTGACGTTTCAACGTCACAGCAAAACGTTGAGGATCAGCGTCAGGGGCTTCTGCAACTGCACACCGCGATGGAGGCTGCTAAAGACGACCTTGACCATCTCATCGTTCAGGGTGAAAGCCGGAAGGCTGAAATGGACAGGCAGTTGCAGGTGATCAGGCAACAGCAGGACGAACTGGCAGGTAAGGAAAATTTCACGCTGACTTCACCGGTATCCGGAACCGTTGCTGCCGTGCTGGTCAGGCAGGGACAGTCTGTCAGGGCATCTGAACCTGTCATGACCCTCATTCCCGACAATGCCCGTTTGCAGATAGAACTCTATGCTACCAGTCAGAATGCTGGCTTTATTCAGGCGGGGCAGCGTGTTGCCCTGCGGTTCTCTGCCTTCCCCTATCAGAAGTTTGGTGTGCAGTACGGGACTATCCGTGAAATAAGCCATACAACGCTGACATCTTCTGATTTACTCTCCGTATCTCCTGTGACCTGGAAGGAGAATGAAGGTCATTACCGCGTCATCGTTGAACCTGAAAATACTTTTATTCTGGCTTATGGGAAACAGGAAGCCCTGCGCCCCGGCATGGTTCTTGAGGGGGATGTCAGCCTGGATACCCGCAATTTGTGGGAGTGGCTGACTGAGCCGCTCTGGAGCCTGAAAGGAAAGCTGTGATGGATACACTTAAATGGACCGGGAGAAAACAGCTTCCTCTCACCCGACAGACAGAGTCAGCGGAATGTGGTCTGGCATGCCTGGTCATGATGGCCTGCTGGCATGGTCTGCAAACAGACTTACCCACACTGCGCGAACGTTTCAGTATCAGCTCACAAGGGATGACCCTGCAGAGACTGACTGAATGTGCGGCCGGTATCGGATTATCCAGCCGGGCAGTTCGGCTGGAGCTTGAGGACCTAAGATCCCTTTCTCTCCCGTGTATTCTCCACTGGAACATGAATCATTTTGTTGTGCTACATAAAGTTCGCGGAAGCAGGCTGGTTATTCATGATCCGGAAAAGGGAAAAGTAACGCTCTCCCTACAGGATGCTGGAAAACATTTCACCGGCGTCGCGCTGGAGCTGATGCCAGCCAGTGATTTTACCGCTCGGGATGAAAGGAAAAAAATCCATCTGCGCCAACTGACAGGTAAAACACCGGGTCTGTTGTCGGCAATGTCGCGAATTATCGTTTTTGCCGTGGCACTCGAAATCCTGACACTGGGAAGCCCGCTTCTCAACCAGCTGGTGATTGATGAAGTCCTGGTGGCTGCCGACCAGAGTTTGTTGACCGTCATTATTATTGCGCTTCTGCTGATGTCACTGACCCAGATGCTGCTGTCACTGGCCCGCCAGTGGGCGAGTATTACACTGTCCGTCAATTTTAACATGCAGTGGACAGCACGGGTTTTCCATCATCTGGTCCATCTTCCTCTGGCCTGGTTTGATGCACGCAGTAAGGGGAGTATTAATGCTCGTTTTGAGGCGGTAGATACCATCCAGCAGGCGCTGACTACGCAAGTGCTGGAAGGTATTCTGGATGTGTTGCTCGTGGTGACTGCGCTTTGCATGATGCTGCTGTACAGTCCTGAAATGACATTGATCGCCGTACTTGCAGCCATTTTCTATGGTGTGTTGAGGGCACTGTGGTATCCGTCCCTTCGACAGTCGGCAGAAGATGCCTGGGATGCAGGTGCCAAGGAGTCCGGGCATTTTCTTGAAACACTCAACGGGATCCTCAGCCTGAGAATTAACGGTGTGACGGCACATCGTGAGGCCGCCTGGCTGAATCTCAACGTTGCCCGCAGAAATACGCAGTTGCGTCAGAGCCGTCTGCTGATGTGCTATGACATTGCTCACACTCTTACCGGCAGCGTGGTATCAGCAATCATTTTGTGGAAAGGCGCCGGGGAGGTATTGAATGGAACCTTCACCGTCGGCATGCTGGTTGCTTATTTATCCTATCAGACGCGTTTTTCTTCCAGTATCAGTAGCATGACTGATAAGTTTTTTTCCTGGCGTATGCTCGATGTTTACAACGAACGACTGGCTGATATTGTACTGACCACGACAGAAGGCCTTCAGCAACAGCCTTTTCGTGAGCATAACAACGCTTCGCACATTCCTTCTGTATCCCGCAGGGAGATGGATGAATATGCTCATGCTCCTCTAGTACTTGAGCACATCATCTTCAGCCACAAGGGAGGGGAAAATCCGATAATCGGCGGGGTGTCGCTGACACTCAATCCCGGAGAAGTCGTTGCCATTACAGGTAAATCCGGATGCGGGAAAACGACACTGGTGAAGCTTATCCTTGGGATCCACATCCCTGATGAGGGCAGGATCAGGGCATTTGGCATATTGCATACGCATCCGGATTATTTTCAGGTTCGTCAGCGTATCGGTACCGTACTGCAGGATGACCATCTTTTCAAAGGTTCTGTAGCAGATAACATTATTTTTTTCAGTGATGACCGAAATTATGAACGAATGATCCAGTGCGCAAGACTGGCACTTATCGACAGCGATGTTATGGCAATGCCGATGGGGTATCAGACGCTGATTGGTGAAACCGGCGGAGGGCTTTCCGGAGGACAAAAACAACGCATTCTGCTGGCAAGGGCGTTGTACAAGAAACCGGGATTCCTGTTACTGGATGAAGCGACCAGCCACCTTGATGTTGAGAGTGAAATCCGGATAAGCCAGACCTTACGTCAACTGGGGCTTCCTGTTCTGCTGATAGCCCATCGCCCGGAAACCATAGCCTCTGCAGACCGGGTTTTGTATCTGGCAGACGGCTACTTAACGGAGCTGAATCTCCAGCATACAGTCAATAATGGCGAGTCTGTTTGTGAATATACTAATGACGTGATGGCAAAAAATTAACCTTAACGTACATAATTTTCGATATCCAAACTTACCCCTATCTGGAAGATCTATTTGTTGACGCTGCCGAACGTGGCGCAGGGGCGGGTAAAGCGCTTATCGACGCCCTGATCGATGAGGGTAAGCGGGAAGGGTGGTCAAAACTCTACTGGGTAACCCGCATGCACAATCCGGCGCGTAAGCTGTATGACCACTATGGTGAAGCCGACGATTACGTCCGGTACCGAATCACCCCTTAACCGGGTTTGTATCACACTGTATCTGCGTCTGTGATACATACACAGGTATGCAATAAAACCGCATCCGCACACATCTCCTATACAAACGCATGGTGTTATATCTCCGTCAACTGAACTTACCCGGAGATAACATCATGTTTAATAAACTCGCATACTCAGCCGTCGCCCTGACCGTTTCACTTGGCATCGTGATGTCCTGTCAGGCAGAAGCGACGGGTAAGGATTACGCGTCGGCCTTTAACCAGGTTAAACAGATTAACGCTGGCGATTTGAACGTCGGTTACGTCGATATCGGGCCAAAAGAGGGGCAACCGGTGATCCTGCTGCATGGCTGGCCGTACGACATTCACAGTTATGCAGACGTGGCCCCCGCGCTGGCTGCGAAGGGGTATCGTGTCATTGTGCCGTCCCTGCGCGGGTACGGCACCACGCGCTTTATTTCTGATAAAACGCCGCGAAACGGCCAGCCTGCGGCAATGGCAAAAGACATCGTTAACCTGATGGACGCTCTGAATATCAAACAGGCGGTGTTTGCCGGTTATGACTGGGGGGCGCGTACGGCGGATATCGTTGCGGCGCTCTGGCCGGAACGGGTGAAATCGCTGGTCTCGGTAAGTGGCTACCTGATCAGCAGCCAGGCGATTGGCAAACAGCCTTTACCGCCGAAGGCAGAGGTTCAGTGGTGGTATCAGTTCTATTTCGCCACGCCACGCGGTGCGGAAGGCTATGCTAAAAATACGCACGATTTTGCCCGGTTGATCTGGTCCCAGGCTTCGCCTGACTGGAAATTCAGCGATGCCACCTTCAATGCGAGCGCCAAATCCCTCGATAATCCGGACCACGTTGCCGTCACGCTCAGTAATTACCGCTGGCGTCTGGGGCTGGAGAAGGGTGAGCAGAAATATGACGCCTACGAACAAAAGCTGGCTACGCTGCCGAACATTACGGTGCCGACCATCACCATCGAGGGCGGTAACAACGGAGCACCACATCCTGCACCCGCCGCCTATGCGGGGAAATTCACCGGAAAATATGAGCACCGTACTTTCGGCGCAACGGTTGGCCACAACCCGCCGCAGGAAGATCCGCAGGACTTTGTTAACGCCGTTGTCGACGCGGATAAGCTCTGATATGTGCTATTTTCAATCCGTTACCTCTTAATCAGGAGCCTGCGGTGGAGCATATTGATCACATCCTTGTCGTCGATGACGACAGGGATATTCGTGAACTGATTGTCGATTACCTCGTGAAATCCGGCTACCACGCCTCTGGCGCGGCGAACGGGAAAGAGATGCGCGCAGTGCTCGACAAACAGCATATCGACCTGGTGGTGCTGGACGTGATGATGCCCGGCGATGATGGCCTGACGCTGTGTCGGCAGCTGCGCAGCAGCAGGCATAAAGATCTGCCGATCCTGATGCTCACCGCGCGCAACGAGGACACGGACCGGATCCTGGGGCTGGAGATGGGCGCCGACGATTACGTGGTCAAACCGTTTGTGGCCCGCGAACTGCTGGCGCGTATCAAAGCTATCCTGCGTCGTTTTCGTACTATGCCGCCTAATCTTCAGGTGACCGAGGCAGGGCGCCTGGTGGTGTTCGGGGAATGGCAGCTGGATACCGTGGCGCGTCATCTGATTGATAACGAGGGTATGGTTGTGGCGCTCAGCGGGGCGGAATATCGCCTTTTGCGCGTATTCCTCGATCATCCTCAACGGGTGCTGACCCGCGACCAGCTGCTGAACCTGACGCAGGGACGTGATGCCGAGCTGTTTGAGCGTTCGATTGATCTCCTGGTGAGCCGCGTGCGACAGCGTCTGAATGAAGATGCCCGCACGCCCGCCTACATTAAAACCGTTCGCAGCGAAGGCTATGTTTTTACCATGCCGGTGACCATCGTCGAGGCCAATGAATGACGCTGTGGCCCCGCACCTTACTGGCCCGGCTGCTGATCATTGTGCTGCTTGGACTCTTGCTGGCTAACGCGCTCAGCCTGACGCTGGTCATGGTTGAGCGAATGCGCAGCGCGCGTACGGTTATGCTGGGCAATCTTGAGAACGACGTGGCGACCAGCGTGGCCATTCTCGACCGGCTTCCGGCCAAAGAGCGGCCAGAGTGGCTGGAACGGCTCAGTCGCGGTAATTATCGTTATATCCTTGGCCCCGGCGAGGCAGGCGCCGCGCCAACGGACAAGCGCTCGCGGGACGCGATTCGCACCCTGAAAGAGACGCTTTCAGCACAATATCCGCTCCACTTTACGGCGGTGCCGGGGCCGATTTCCCATATTCAGGCCCATCTGACGCTCCGCGACGGCGCACCGCTCACCATCGATCTGATCCCGCGCATGCCGCCTGTCGCCAGCTGGTTGCCCGTGGTGCTGGTTCTTCAGCTGTTACTTGTCGCGCTCTGCTCCTGGGTTGCCGTGCGCCAGGTTGTCCGGCCCTTCCTGCAATTCACGCGCGCGGTTGATTCCCTCGATCCTGCGGCCCATTCTCCGATGACTGAAAAAGGTCCGGTTGAGGTGCGCCAGGCAGCGCACGCTTTTAATGAGATGCAGTCGCGGATACAGACCTATCTGCGTGAACGCGCGCAGATTCTGGCGTCCATTTCTCACGATCTTCAGACGCCCATCACGCGCATGAAGCTGCGGATCGAAATGGCGGATCAGCCCGAACTCCGCGATAAGCTGCTGAGCGACCTGGATAATATGTCGCGCCTGGTACGGGAGGTGATTGCCTATGCCCGGTCATCAGAATCCCTGGAAGAGACCACGCTGAAGCTGGAGCTGAATGCGTGGGTTAACAGCATCGCCAGTGATTATCAGGACATTGGTAAAAACGTGCAGTTTCATGCACGCAATGCGCGTCTGCCGATCGTCACTCGCCCCCAGGCATTGCGCAGGGTAATGACCAATCTGCTCGATAATGCGCTGAAGTTTGGCGATAGCGCGGTAATAGAGATTGATGAAAATGAAAGGCAGGTAGCGATCCGCATTATGGATAACGGCCCTGGCATCCCGGAGGCAGAACTGGAGGCGGTGTTACAGCCGTTCTACCGGGTTGAAACGTCGCGCAACCGGGAAACGGGCGGCACCGGGTTAGGCCTCGCCATTGCCGCGCAGCTCACCGCCCAGCTTGACGGGAAATTGCATCTTGCAAACCGGGCAGAGGGAGGGCTGGCCGTAAGCGTGATCCTTCCGCGCGGTTAATTGTACGCCTGTGTATCTGCACCCCGCGCCGATACGCAGGCAGACAAAATCCAGCTTTTCAAACACGGCCTGAACACATTCGTACGATGAAATGACTTCACTGCATCTTCGCAGCAACCGTATCGTGAGGTCGTTATGTTTATGATAATCGCTTTTTTAGGCGGCATGATTAGCCTGCTCAGTCCGTGCACGCTTCCCGTCATTCCTCTGCTGTTCGCCGGCTTTCAGGGGCAGCGCAAACACATTCTGGCGCTTCTGGCGGGAATGATTGTGATGTTCATGTTGGTGGCGATGGTAGTAACGGTTGCCAGCGAGTGGATCGCTGACGCCACCGTTATCGGTCGCTGGATTGCGCTGCTGGTACTGAGCATTGCCGCCCTGGCCCTGATCTTCCCGCAGTTCGCTCAGCGCATTGCCCGCCCGGCGGTCAGCGCGGGAAACGTTCTCAACACCCACAGCATGCAGCGACGCGGCCTGGTTTCGGCTTTTCTGGCAGGGCTGGCCGTTGGGCTGCTGTGGTCCCCCTGTGCCGGACCGATTCTCGGGGCGATCTTCAGCATTA
Organism: Enterobacter sp. UPMP2061; assembly: GCF_053709615.1. NCBI lineage: Bacteria > Pseudomonadati > Pseudomonadota > Gammaproteobacteria > Enterobacterales > Enterobacteriaceae > Enterobacter > Enterobacter sp. UPMP2061. The sequence goes on along the minus strand of NZ_JBSKJP010000003.1, from coordinate 297,468 downwards.
ATATTGCGGGCCACTCGGCCATCGCAACCGGAGCGCTGTTAGCCGCTTACGGCAGCGGGTGCGCGTTGATGCTGGGGCTGCTTGTCGCGGGGGGCCGTAAGCTGATAACCCCTCTGAGAGCCAAATCCGCATTGATGGCACGTTTGCGTCAGGGAGCGGGAGTGATGATGTTAGCCGCCGTTGCGTTCAACGCCAGCGGAACGACCTCAGCCCTGAAAGGCGCCAACGGTGTTGCCGACCAGCTGGAAAACGCCCTGTTGAGCCTTGCGCAACCAACCTCCACGCAGGTGAAACTGCAACCGGTCGCTGACGCGACGCCGGGCAGCCAGCTACCGTCATTAAGCGGCGGTACGGGTTGGGTAAACGGTGACCCTGTCACGTCTGAGGCCTTGCGCGGGAAAGTTGTGCTTATCGATTTCTGGACCTGGGACTGTATCAACTGCCAGCATACCCTTCCGCATGTGCGTGACTGGGCGAAGAAATATCAGTCTGAAGGTCTGGTGGTGATTGGTGTCCACACCCCGGAATACCCCTGGGAAAAGCCGTTATCATCGGTGAAAAACGCGGTCAATAAATGGCAGCTGCCGTACCGCGTAGTGACGGATAATAACTACAAAATCTGGAGCGCGTTCGGAAATCAGTACTGGCCCGCACATTACTATTTCGATGCGAAAGGGCAACTGCGTTACACCGCGTTTGGCGAGGGGAGCTATGACAAGCAGGAGGCCGTGATTCAGCAGTTGCTCAAGGAAGCGCGTTCCTGATCCGGCTTACGGAACCCGCTGAGCCACCAAAAACAGGCGCGGAAAAGCCAGCAGTATCTGCCCGTTCTCCTGGAGCGGATACTGCTCTTCCAGCAGCTCAAGATAGCGTTTCAGATAGTTTTTCTGCTCGCTTTCGTTGAGTTCCTGTAACCACGGGCGTAACCCTGTCGCGCTGACCCAGTCAATAATCGCCTGATGAGAGCTCATCTGATGGAAGTAAGTGGTGCGCCAGATATCCACGTCGCATCCCGCTTCCGTCAGAATATCGTAGTAGGCATGGATACCCGGCAATGGCTCGCGGCCACGATCGGGGTAGCCCTGTTCCCAGGCAACTTCACGCATCAGGGCGTGCGTCGGCTCAAGCCAGTTGTCAGGCATTTGCACCGCCAGCACGCCGTTTAACTGGAGCAGCGAAACCAGGTGTGGCAGAAGGTGGTAATGGTCCGGGATCCATTGCAGTGAGGCGTTGGCGTAGATCAGGCTGAGCGGCTGGTCAGGTTTGTAGTGCCGGATGTCCGCCTCAACAAAGTGGCAGTCTGGCAGGGCCTGTCGGGCTTCCTCCAGCATGGCCGGGGAATTATCCACGCCGGCGATCTGCGCAGAAGGCCAGCGCTGTTTCAGCAGCGCGGTGCTGTTGCCTGGCCCGCAGCCCAAATCCACGCCAGAGGTTATGTCAGCAAGCGGCACCCGGGCGAGCAACTCAGCGGCGGGACGTGTGCGTTCTGCGCTGTACTGTAGATAAAGAGAGGGATCCCAGTCGTCCATTTTCGCATCTCCATGTTGAGGTGTTCAGCAAGAATAGCACAGGCAAATACCTACGCCGGGGCAGGTATCTGGCTAATGGTGAGATTATAAAATGCCTTTCAGGGCCAGGTGATAGAGCAGCATGATGGTTTTTCCGTCGACAATCTGCCCATTTTCAATGCCCCGAAGCGCGTCGTCCAGCGTCATTTCCAGTACGTCGATATCTTCTCCCTCTGCTTTAACGCCGCCGCCCGCGCTGGTCCGATCCTGCGGATGATATTCCGCCAGATAGAAGTAGAGTTTCTCGGTAACCGAGCCCGGGCTCATATAGGCCTCAAAAATTTTCTCTACGCGCGTCACCTTATACCCGGTTTCTTCTTCCGCTTCGGCCTTAATCCGGCTTTCCGGGTCAAGGTTATCGAGCAACCCGGCGGCCGCCTCAATGAGATCCTCTTCGTGACCATTTATAAACACCGGGAAACGGAACTGACGCGTCAGAATGACGGTTTTGCTGTCGCGATTATAGAGCAGGATCGTCGCGCCATTCCCCCGGTCATACACTTCACGCTCTTGTCGCTGCCAGTCGCCATCGCTGCGCTGGAGGTCAAAAGTATATTTTTTCAGGTTATACCAGTTGTCGGACAACGTTTCGCTGTTGATAATGCGTATATCTGCACGTTTTGATTGCACGTTTGGCTCTCCTCTCGTAGAGTAAGCATCATAAACAGCATTATCGTGCAAATACAAGGCATATCGTGCAACAGCAGGAATAATTCATGCTCACAAGCCAGCGTAAACAGTTGATTCTGGAAAAACTGGAGGCGGAAGGTCAGGTCCAGTCTACTGCGCTCAGCCTCTTTTACTCGGTGTCTGAGGACACTATCCGCCGGGATTTACGTGAACTGGCGGCAGAAGGGCGTTTGCAGCGTGTTCACGGCGGCGCACTGCCAGCATCGTCAGCGATTGCGCCTTTTGCCGAGCGTCAGTCCGTTAAAATGGATGCAAAAAAACGCGTGGCACGGCGAGGCGCGCAGCTTATTTCACCGGGGCAGGTGGTGATCATTGATGGCGGGACGACCACCTCCGAACTTATTACGTTCTTACCACCCGATTTACGGATAACCGTGGTGACGCACAGCCCGGGTATCGCTTTGGGGCTGGTCGACCATCCATGCATAGAGGTGATCCTGATTGGTGGTCGTTTGTATAAACACTCCATCGTCACGGTCGGCGCGGCCGCTATTGAAGGCATCAATAATATTCATGCGGATCTGTTCTTCATGGGGGTCACCGGCGTCCATCCTGAGGCCGGGCTGACCACCGGAGATTACGAAGAAGCGTGCATCAAACGTGCATTTTCCGGCAGAGCGGCGGAAACGGTGGTATTGGCCTCACCGGAAAAGATCAACACGGCCTCGGCGTTTGTGATTGGCGACCTGTCGCTGGTGAATACGCTGGTTGTTGAAAACACAACGGATGAACGCTGGGTGAGCGCTCTGAAAGAAAAGGGCGTTGCGGTGATCGCAAGCCAGTAAATATCTGCTTTTTTGCCAGCCTGACCGCGTGGCTGTCAAACAGACAAAGGTTATCCTTCACGCGGATTTCTAGACTAAGGCTTTCATCTGTTTAAGGACAAGCCATGAAAGCGGTCTCCATTCTGACGTGCGGCGCGGACCCAACCGCGCAACGCCTGTCAACGTCTGCCATTCAGCAGGCCATAAATAGCGCTCAACAGAACGATGTCATTGTTATTTCGCAAGGCCGTTTTCTGACCGGAGCACTGTTCCTGAAAAGCGGTGTTTCGCTTCGCCTGGACGCTGGCGCACAGCTCGTTGGAAGCCAGGATCTGGCTGATTATCCCCTGATAAACACCCGGGTGGCGGGCATTGATATGCGCTGGCCGGCAGGCATTATTAATATCATCGATTGTGAAAACGTCAGTATTACCGGTACAGGCACAATAGACGGGCAGGGTGTTATCTGGTGGCAACGCTTCTGGGGCGATGACGAGCGCAGCGGCATGGTCGGCGATTACAGCGCCAGAGGATTGCGCTGGGTGGTTGATTACGACTGTCAGCGCCCGCGCAATATTCTGGTCTTTGAAAGCCAGAGCATTCTGCTGCGTGATTTTACCAGTCGGGAGTCCGGATTCTGGAACATGCACCTCTGTTATTCGCGCCATATCACGGTTGAGGGCGTGCAAATCAGCAATTCTGCGGGGCCGAGCACCGACGGGATTGATATCGATTCCTGTGAACAGGTGCGGGTTGAACGCTGCATTGTTTCCTGTAATGACGACAATATCTGCATAAAATCAGGACGAGGACGCGAAGCGGCGCAAAAAGCACGTACCGCAAGGGATATAGTGGTTCGCGGATGTACGCTGAATAAGGGGTCCGGGATCACGCTGGGGAGCGAAACCTCTGGCGGCATTGAACGCGTCCTGATAGAAGATAATGCGTTTAACGGTACGGGCGTCGGGTTTCGCATTAAGTCGGCCCGCAACCGGGGCGGATTTATCCGTGATATCACCGTCCAAAATTTACGGCTTATGGACGTGCGTTTTCCGGTGCTGATCCAGCTGAACTGGTTTCCGCAGTACAGCTATGGCGACCAGAGCAATTTATCTGATAAACCTGAACACTGGCGCAAGCTGGCTGATGGCGTCGAGGGCGAAGCCGGTCTTACTGCGGTCAGCGGACTGACGATTAAAAATATGTCGGCGCGTCGCTCAGACAACAAAAATTTCTCGCGGGCATTTTTCATTGAGGGATATCCGGAGCGTCCTGTGGCCGGGTTAACGCTGGAGGGTATTTTTATTGACGCGTCAGAGTTCGGGAAAATTTCAGGTGTGGATGGGTTGCACTTTAAGGATGTACAGGTGACTGCCGTGGAGAACACGCATGACTGTAACGACAGTTATGAACGTTAAGGGCATAGAATCGATGGACATAATTCGCTGAATGAGCAGAACAAGGATGGGCCCGAAACGGCTGGATTTGTTCTTAATTAATCTTAGTGCGCATAATGTATATTATGTTAAATATGGTGGGTTTGCTCTTAAGTTCATGAGTCCCTCTCTTTCAGGAACTTACCGATGAATCAGTCAGTTGCCAAAGTTTAGTTGTGGACTTACGATGACTTCATAACACAAAAATTACGGGGCATCCGCTAAGTTCATGGCATATACCATCTTACATTTATCGAGGAACAACCAGAGAACTCATCTCATAGTTGATGATGTGACTACCCTACCGGTCATGTTCGCCACAATTTATGGAATGAATGAACTGAGCAAGAAAAGCCTAGGGACTCAAGAAAACATTTTGTGTTCGCTGCGTTTCTTTTACGTCTATTACTATAAGAAGCATAAACAAACATTTGACTACGATTTCTATCGGTCTGGCTACAATATCTCCTGTTTTATCAGGGAGCTTGATGGCTTCTTTACTTATCTGCTCGGGAAGCAGCACCTGAGTGACGAGACCGACATAATCTCTAACGGGTTTTTACATTCGGCACTCTCCAGAACCAACAAGTCCACCTATGGTAACCACGTCAGAAACGTTGGCCGATTCCTTAAGTATCTCAACTATAGATATATGAATCTGGCATACCAAGATATGTCACCTACTGAAGCTCACCAGATTAACCAGGCGAACCATAGAGATCTCGCTGCCAGAATTAAGGTCTTCAATAGAGTTGAAGTATCCAGGAACGAACCAGCTCACCGATACAAAAGTATCACCAGCCAGCAAAGTATCGAACTAACGAACATGTTAATCCCCTCCACTCCTGAATTTTCAGATATCGAGACCGGCGAACTATTCACGGCCGTGGTTAATCCCCAAAACCCATTCGATTCAGGATTTCAACAATACCGTAACTACCTTATTCACCGGTTAATGTTTAACTATGGCTTACGTGTTGGTGAAGTTCAATTGTTGATGAAGGATTGCGTGGGGCCAACCCTTCCAGACTCACGAGGTAACATTCGTTTCATCCTGATTGTACAAAATCTACCAGATGATGTAGTTGACCCAAGGAAACAACAACCTTCACTCAAGACTGAGCATTCACAGCGACAAATCGAACTAACCGAAGATGACTTCATTATGTTTACCATTTATATGGAGCAATATCGGTCCCCATTATTTGAAGAGAAAAAAATTGTTGACCATGAGTTTGTTTTTATTAAAGGCTCAGGTAGGTTAACTCCATTAACTTACGATGCAATTCGAACATTTTATAAGGAAAAAATTGATCCGGCATTCATTGCCCTATTCCCTCATTATCGTACGAAAAGTAATAAAAATATTAATAATATGGTTAATATAACACCACACGTTGGGCGGCATACTTGGGCTAATATCACTCTTGAGTTTATTTACAATAGTCTCCTGAGTGAATCACTAATACTGGCGCAAGACTATGGTATTCGAGCAAGGATGAATGGAGTACTTGAACCAGCTATTGAACAACTTCGTGCTTTAGGCGGCTGGTCACTGACCAGTAAAGTTCCATTAAGATATGCCAAGCGGTTTATTGAAGTGGTGAGTAACCAGAGCAACTATAAGCGTACGAAACATTCAGATATGCATTTAGCTTCCCCAGAAACAAACATTTCGCAAAGAAAAACCTCCAACTTGCTAGAAGATAATGTTTATGACGAAGACTTCACATTCAAAGATCTATTCAACTGAGAGCGGTATCACCGGGGGTGGTTTTTTTAAAACCCATCCCCTTCACTTTACAAAAGAACAGCTTGAATGGATTGAAAATATTCAGCTCCCTAAACGATTGTTTTTAATAAGTGCAACAGAATTTGATGACCGATATTTATATCTACATGATGATTGGCGTTACAGATTCTCAGGTAATAATTTGGCTATATTATTCTCTACTGGTAAATACTTTTGTGATTTATCACCAGTTTCACTCAAGCTCTTGAAATACTTAACGATCGCGTACATTAATGAGAACTCGGCAAGTGTTGCTGATAAATTTGCTCAGTTTGTCGCAAAAACTTTCAAACAAATTGAGGTTATCACTCGCGAAAGCCTTATTGAAAAAATGCAAATGCTAGTTGCGAAGACTGAGCGAAATCACTCAGACAGCAGTCAGTTCTATTACACCCTCTATGCATTACGAAAACTTGATCGTAATGGATTCTTCGAAAGTAAGGATGACAGTGATGAGCTGGAAGATCTATTGCTGGAAGTGCCACGCCCTAGGAACAATAACTGGGCTCGCTACCAAAACCTAGACCTCGTTATACCAGAAGAAGTATGCCTAATGATAGAAAATGGCATTCAACGTTGGGCATCTAAGCTATGTCCAAAAATTGATGTTGAAGAAAATAAAAACATTCATCTGGAAACTGTAAGGAAAACCATTAAAATTGATACATTACGGGACTGCATTATTATTGGCATAGTTTATTACATTGGGGCCAGACCTGTACAGATCGGTAAACTTTCCGGAGGCGATTTTATCGTTGATACCGAGAATAAGTACGGGATGCGTTATTCAGTACTTGTGCCATATGCCAAAAAGTCAAAACTAACTATCGATCGAGTTCGAGTTGCAATTCCGGAAGAACTTGGAAAGTTAATCTTACTGTATAAGTACCTAGTTGGAATTGGTGATACCGACCCGATGTTTTCCATCATAGTATCTTCAATGAAGATGGTGGAAGCGTCATTAAAGAAAATGCTTTTCAGATTTTCACCACAAGAGATTCAGGAGGCAGTAAAAAACGATGATTATCAACTACCTGTATATACCGCAAGCCTCTTTCGTCACAACGTTGGTCACTCAATGGCAATGAGTGGTGCCAGTGCTCCTGAGATAGCTTATATATTGGGACAATCCTCTTATGTTGTTGCAGATCGATACATTGCAGCCACCCCTGAGCTGGCTGATATTCGTGAGGCAGCTTTGGGTCGCAACCCTGTGTTTAAGAACATGATGGCACTCATGTTGACTGGGAATTTAGTTCACAGCAGCGAATGGGAAGGTCGCAATGTTGCAGGGTCAATTGGTGGGCAACTTCATTACCATCTCGGTGGATGTAATTATGAAGAAGACATTTGCCCCTTTGCACAGGGTCGTGGATGTTACGGTTGCCTGTATTTCAAACCATTTATAGATGGAAACCACAAAAAAGTATTTCTTTCGCTGAATGATGAAATCCAAAATGTTCGTGATGTTGCCGATGATGCTGGCATTTTAAATCATCCACTTCTCAAGGAATTAGTGCGGCGGAAAGAGCATGTAAATCAGGTTATGGCTCGCATTGAAATGGCAAAGGCCGGAGGACTATTTAATCGATGACTACACAAATAACAATACGTAATAAACAGGCGGATAATCTTCTTATTTATATAGAGAAATATAAAGCAAAATTTGAAGAGCGTCTTGTTGCCTACAATGCTGTTGGACAACTGGAGTGGAATGCCGGTTCCTGGCGTTTTGGTGAGAAAGGTGTTGCATGGCTTAAAGAAACAAAAGATCGCGGCTTTAAGTGGGACGAAGTTTCTAGTCGTATTAAGGGGCTCTCACAAATGAATATTTCTTCGGAATTTCAGGATTTTATGCGAGCTTATCACATGCATCTGGTGTGTATCATTGGCGGATTACCATCAGGTTCTACACTAGACAAACCATTACAGGTCATGAAGCGCTGGTATTGGGAAATGGTAAATAAAACAGGTCAAACGCATCCAATGTATCTGACTTCCGATATTATTCATGCAGCGATGGAGCGGCATCATGAGAATTCTGACAGTCCTGATAATGTCAGTGACTATTGCGATATTGCAGTAAAGGCCATTGCTTTACTACGTCAATATGATCTTTTCTTAGTTAATATTGAAGTCAAAAATAAGTATCCTTATCGAAATGGTTCTAACAGCACTAAAGAAAGGAAGAAAGCGCAAGAAGCCACCCCTGATCAAACTGATGATGAAAGACTCATATCAATCCGTGCATTTATGTGTGTTATTGAGTTGATCGCTTTAGCTGAGAATAGTTATCAGCGTATCTTTTACAATATGTTGTTACTCACAATTATTTGCGGTTTCCGTTTCCAGGAAATAATGTTGCTGAAAATGACTTCTTTGGTTAAGCGAGAAATTACGGATAAAGATAAACGTCAGCACGCAATAGATCAAGACTGGCCTACTTACAGGTTGGGTATTGAGTATCTTGGTGCAAAAAAGGCTGGATGGCGGATCCATTGGCTGGCGCCAAGCACTTATTCTGTCGTTGAGATGATTTATAAATCTGTTCGAGAATTGACCTCTGGGTTCCGTAAAACGATTCAGGGCTTCAGAGATTCTAATTTCACTAATATGCTCCCAGGTAAGATCGCTGATTTTCCTGATGAATGGATTGAGCAAAATTATCTTGAAGACATCATGTTTAGTGGTTCTGGTGGCTCCAGGAATGATCTTGGAAAGAGTATTCGGAATTCCATTGCGAACTTTAGCGGACATAAACCTAAGGTAATACCCGTTCATAAACAGAAGAACAGCTGGTACTTCACTAAAGAACAGTTGAATGATTATGTCTATCAGCGTTACGCTCAAGCAAAAAACTTTGAGCCTGGGCACCAGTGCATAATTTCAGCCAAAAACAATGGTGACTGGGAACACTTCAATTATGAAGACCTGATGTTCATCATGCCGGAAGGTGCATTTGGAATTGGTAAAGATTTTGTTTCATTGCAACATATTTTTCCACTTGATGAAAACTCAATAGAAGCTTGGTTAGGCGGAACACAAAACCGAAAATCTATCTTTGATCACTTTAATCTTTTTGAAGATGATGGGTCCCGTGTCATTATCAAAAAGCATGTACCGAGACATAACATAAATACATTCTTGGCAATCGCTGGAGTGACGGATCATATTCAGGCCATCCTAATGGGGCGTGTTGATATCACCCAGAATAAACACTATCAGCATCAGGCCGAATCACAGTCCTATCAGACCGCTTCTCTAGCAATCAATATGCTGGAAAAGGCTTATGATGAGAACAATCAAGCTCTCACGAAGAGTTTCCAGCTATCACTCTTTACTACGCAGCAGAAGCCCTGCATTCCGGTCAACCTACCCTCCCCCAGAACTGAGGTTAGCCGCAGAATGGCAGCTCTATCACGGTCTTCCAAGACGGTAAAAAACACAGGTGTTGGAAACGTTAAATTAACAACCTCACTAATGATAAATCCTGAGCTCAATACCGAGCATAATCTGAAGCAGAACATGCAGACTTTTGGTGAAACAACTGCTGAGGTTGTGGACTATATAACTGGCACAATGTCCGATAAGTTTCTGCCTGAACTAAAACGTGCACATGACAAGTTAGTACAACAAAATTTGGCTGATAAGGCGAAATCACTGCTTCAACGCCATGCAAAACTGCATCCTCTTGGATTTGGAGCCTGTACGAGAGATGTAGCTCGCTGGGGTTGTCCTCATGCGCTTAAGTGTCAGTCTGGTCTACCTTGTGGCTACTTCACTCTTACAGGTCGTCTTGGCGAAGCGGAAGAAGCATCACGACGTTTATCAAACAAGCGAAAAGAAATCATTCAACTCCGTAAGTTGACTATAGTGAATCCAGGCTTCATGCTGGCTTTAAAAGAACAGGAAGAAGCTCTCATCGTGCTCGAGGCTCTTGAAGCTGATGCTATAAAGGTTCAAGGCGAGAAAAAACTGGTTTCCCTGTTTTCTGATGATCTGAACAACCCATTATATAAAGTTATTGAGCGAATTAATAAACAAATGCTAATTGGCAAAACCCCAACAACCCTAGCTGATCTTTTCTTTATTGAACAGAAACGTATAGAGAGAAATAATAATGGCTAAGACCCCACGCAGTCGCAATGCAGACGATAAAGTCATTCAGGGTAAGGAACTTGATGCTTACATCAAAGCCGAGCTACAAGCCATGGTGCAAGAGGGACTGGAAAAATCCCCAATTCAGCCATCCACGTTACATGCCCGTCTTAAAGCCAAAGGAATAGTTAAAGGTGGCATTAGTACCCTCACCTCTCGAAAAATTATCATCAATAATTACAGGCTTCGCCAGCATAACAACTATGAAGATGGTAAACGAGAGTTGACAACAGATGAAAAGGCTAAATTGGCTATGGGGCGAACCGGCGCTGCTTATATAAGTAAGGCAAATCGTCTTGATGCTGAAATTATAGCATTGAAAGCTAAATATGAACGAAATGTACTGGCGCTCGCCGACATCATTGAGTATATCGACAACGCAACTCCTATCAAAGTTGAGGACATGCTTGCAGACGATCTCATTCGAGAACTTGCTGAGCGCAAAAGAAATTCAAGAATGAGCTAATGAGTAAACGCCCTAATCTATTCGTAAAATTAGCGCGCTAATTATCAATACTCCCTCTTCTATGTCCTTTATGTCGAAGGGAGTCTTCCATTCTAATGGCGATTTGGCTCTTTACACCAGTTTAATGCTGCACTTTATTACCTTCTAAAAGATCAATAGCCTTTTGTAGAACATCAGTTGTTACCACCATGTTTTACACCTGAAGACGTTTTGAGTGCTTCGATAAGATTACTTCGCTCTTCCTCTGTCATCCGGGATATGAGTAATGCAAGTTCTGCTGTGGTCTGATCATCACAAAAAAAGTAGTTTAACGGCACGTTTAACTCTGACGCCATCCGTCGAAGCGTATCAATATCGGGGACATGCCGCCCTTTCTCATAATGATTCATACGACTGCTAGCCGAAGCGGGATCAAACCCAACAAGGAGGCCCAGTGAGCGCTGTGATAAACCCGCCCTGCATCTCGCTTCCTTAAGTCGTTCTGGTATCGGATTTTTTTCAGACACTGATTCATCTTCATTGGTCTCGAATGCTTAGATTGTCTAAGTATCTGCCATTGTTGTATACTTAGCAATCCTAAGTTAACTGCATTGTTTTAGCCATATGAATAGTCGAGTATCCAACCCTGAGTCGTACATATTTTCTGCAATAATCTACATTTGCAAGGATAACTTCACCAGTAATGATGTAGCAAAAATTCTTGTCGAGCGATTCTCACTCCCGAAAACTTATCGAAAGGCAAAAGCTTTTTCTTATAACCAAATTCAATATCTAGTTAAAAAAGGATTATTAAATAAAGTAAGAAAATCAGGCGTGTATCAATATTTATACTCAATCACATCAGAATTCAATATAGCAAAAGAAAATGTGCAATTAATTGAGGTAAGCCAAAAAATCTCACTTCAATTTTCAAGTGCTACCAGCCATGAACACAGTGATGTAAACATTCAAATAAGATATCTCATTGAAAAATACAGCAGTGAATTGGAAAAAGTTTCAGGAGCAAAAGAAATTTATGAAGAATTGATAATTGCCGTGCCGAGCAGGGAAAATGAATTCAGGAAACTTTCTCTTGAGCAAGATAAAAGACATATTAAGATAAATGAAAAAATAAACACACTAATTGGGATTGTTAATAAAAATATCGCAATAAGGCAATGAGTTTTAAAAAGGATTTGAAGTTTAATACAGTCATGAAAAAGAGAGGGCAAAGCCTACCCTGCCCTCTCCCTTCATGCACTGATAAGCCTCACTAATATGAGTGTTAGCAGCGCGTACCACTATATGCTAGTCCTGAAAAATATAATCTTAGTCAGTCCCAGATGCAACCTTTAACACTTTAATGCAACAAATTAAACAACGAGTTCATCCTTACACCTTAAAAGCTGTAAAGTAAAAAAACACCCTGAAGTCTGTTATTTTTACGCAAAGTGAACTTATTTTAAATAATCGACATGGTCACCTACTTATGGATAATGTTTTCCCGGTCAGACTTCTTAGCCAGTTACGGCCACTTTTAATTGGCTTTCGTAAATCAAAAGGATTAACTCAAAGAGAACTATCCGCCAGGTTGGGTGTCACTCAGCAGACTTATGCTCGACTTGAGGCAAACCCTTCAAAAGCAAGTTTTCAGCGTCTATACAACGTGTTAAATATTTTAGGAGTGGAGATTTCGCTTAGTTCTGGACCTATTTCAACTTATACAAAGGCTTCAAATTTGGTTGAAAAGGAGTTTGATTCACCGGCAAGGCGTGAAGAATGGTGATAGAAGCCAGGCTATTTGATAGGACTGTACGTCAGGCACTGGCCCTAAGGAAGGTGCGATTTGCGAGCAAGGGCGCTTTGCATCGGAGTTAGCGGGCCGCCAATATGGGAGTTAGCGAGCACACAACCAGCCGCGAAGCTCCCCGCGTCATAGCGACATAGAGGTGTTGTGCATCCATCTCTTCCGGGGATGTGATGACTGCCACCTCCCCTTCAAGTCCCTTTAGCAACAATGTGCTGCCGATTACACGCCGGGGCAACGGTCGACTCTCGTGGCGATTGCGTTCGCGCTCGTTTATCGTGGCGTCTGCAAAAGTGCAGCCTCCGGCAGCAGCCGACTGAAGGGCGCGCAAACAACAGCGCAAAACCTCTGGCCGATAGACTCGCGCATTGTCCTGACGAGTCAGAAGGCGCAGCGCCTCTGCGGCCAGCGTAAAACCTGGTCTCTCTGCAAATGCCACTAACGCTGCTTCTGCGACCGTCGGCGGATTGCGGGCTCTTCCTCTTCGTAGCGTTTCCAGCCGGGGCAGCAATGCTGCGGGGCCAACCTGGGTCATGACGCCTGCGGCAAACTTTACCAGGCGCGTCAACGCATCCGCAGCCTCCAGGTTAAACCCTGCACCAAAGTCGGTAAGGTCAACCAAATCGACAGCTTCGACGGTCGTCGCACCCGGGGTCTGGCTGGCCATCTGCTGGCGCCCGCGAGTGTCGTAGCTGTTTCCAATCACCAGTACCTGCCCGGTAGCGGTAACCGCTCGGGTCTGGGCGGCAGTAAGACGCTGCTGAACAGCAGTTTCTGCCTGTAACAGGGGCTTGCTTTAGGGCTAATGAAGTTGCTGATTTTGATGCCTTAACGGCAGGAGAGTGCATTGATGGATTATCATTCTCACATACCTTTACCGTCTTACCCTTTTTCAGATCGGGCAGAGCGGGAATTGCAGGCGCAGTACCTTTCGCAAGTGCCTTACAGTAACCGGCAAGCGGCCTGGGTATCCGCATTTCGCTGCATCGTTTTGCCAGTAACTCAGTACTGATGTCATACAACACAGCTATACATTCCGCGGGCTCGCACCAGACCAAGTGGTACAGCGTTTCCCGATCCTGGGGCAAAGTCTGCGCGGCATCGTGTGGATTCATCTCTGACATTGCGTCTCCCCTCCTATGGGTACATTATCAGGAATCTTTGCCTGTTGGTGATTGAAAGAAATATGAGCTGCTTCCCATTGATTGGCGCGACTGAAACTGAGCGGGAAGAGATTGACGCCATTTTGCAAGATACGTGGGAAAGCGCTGAGGATGGATTCTTTCAATAGGCCGATTTCGAATCGGGAAAATCTTGACGTGATCAGAACTGATTGATAGGGAGAAACGCCGTGGGGCTATATGAGAAGTGGTGTGAATCCATTAAAGAAAATGATGAACGCAAGTATTACTGGACGTATGTCGAGAAGGACGGCGGCCGCGATGATATCCGCGAGGACCTTGCTGAGACCATTCGCTCGCACTACGAACGACTTGAACGCATCGCCGATGACGTAGGGCGACTAGGATACAAGGTTGCTGCCAAGATCCTCCGCGAGGCAATGCCTAATACCCCGAAGGGCCGCTCTGGCGACCTCGGCGAAATCCTTGCGACTGAACTAGTTGAGGAAGAAATCGGTCTGCGGGTACCCGTGCGCCGGCTCCGTTACAAGGACGGCCGTAACATGGCCATGCGCGGCGATGACATCATCGGCGCGGGCTACCAAGGCAATAAGCTCTGGCTGCTAAAAGGTGAAGCTAAAAGTAACCAGAAGCTTGGCAAAACCACGGTCACCGCCGCCCGCAAGGTCCTCGACCGCGACAATGGCCGCTGCACGCCTGACTCGCTGCTGTTCGTCGCCAATCGCCTGCTGGAGAGCAACGACGCTGGCGATAACGCACTGGGTCGCGACCTTCGTGACGAAGTGGGTCTTAAGTCTATGCCAGCCGATCGCATCGACCACATGCTCTTCACCGTGTCGGGTAACGGCCCTCACGCTTCCCTGAAAGAGAACCTTGAAGCCGCTGGAGTCAACAGGGACCATTACGTCGTGAACATTCACGTCGAAGACCATCAGGATTTCATTGCGGCAATGTACCTAGAGGCGGAAGATCTTGGAGACGACTGAAGAATTAAGCACCTTCCTGACGGCCGCTACAGTTGACGGTATTCTCGGGCGCCTCCTCTATCGCGGTGCAGCTTGGTCGTTGATGCGCAAGAATGGCGTATTGCCGCAAAACGCTCCGCCGCTTGGCGCAACCATCGAAACAGATCTTGCCGAGCACGGTTTTGCCCTGCTTCGAGGCGCAATGGCACTGCGGGCTCAGGCTGGTGCTTCGGAACTCACTGGCAAGGCCTTTGAGCGCGCAGCCAACGCCTTCGAAGCCCTCGTGCGTAATGGTGATCCAGAGTCGCCTGATCGCGGATTCCGCCGCACCATTGCTGCTGCAGCCTACCATCTAGCCGGCTTCTCGGCCGTCGCCTTTTCAATCTTCAACGAGATAGAGGAAGACCTTAACGTCTCACCCGGGGAAATAGCGATCCGACACCTGATACTGCGCGATCTCGATCAACTTCGCGGCTTCGTTCGCGACTGGTTGAATTATGGGGCTCACGGCGATGAGCAGATCGCGGCGGCCCTGCAGGGCGGAGATGCTGACGTCGACGAAGTACTGTCGACAATTCTCAATACGACGATCTGCCGTGCCCTGGCATTTTTCGACTTCGCGCTTGAGACGGGCGAGGTTGAGTCGTTCGAAGCCGCGCGAGGGCTCCTTACCACCGCTGTCGGGCTTGCCGACAACGCTGAGAACGTCCCGCTGTGGTGGATCTCGAACCTCTGCCGTCACCTGATCGACGACTTGTGGCAACACTCACTACACCAGAATTTGCCGACTGAGCCACCCGAGGGTGCGGAGGAAAGATATCCCGACCTGCGGCGGTTGTTTATATCTTCCCTTTACGCCCGCAAGACCTCAGAAGTGGAGCTATGGCCATCGCAGCGCGAAGCCGCCCAGCGCTCCACAGACGTCACGGACGATCTGGTCGTCGCCCTGCCGACCAGCGCGGGCAAAACACGGGTGGCAGAGATTGCCGCGTTAATGACCCTATCCTCCGCACGCCGGGTGCTAATCGTCACACCGCTGCGCGCTCTTTCGGCCCAGACCGAACGAACTTTCAGGAAGACCTTCGCGCCCCTAGGGTTTGGTGTCTCTTCTCTCTACGGCGCCAGCGGCCTTTCGGCCGGTGATGAAGACGCCCTCCGCACACGGGAGATCATCATTGCGACGCCCGAAAAACTCGACTTCGCGCTGAGAAGCGACCAGACGTTGATTGACGATGTCGGCCTGATCGTCCTCGACGAAGGCCACATGATCGGTCCTAGTGAGCGCGAAATCCGCTATGAGACGCTCGTGCAGCGTCTACTTCGGCGCACGGATGCGGCAGAGCGCCGAATAGTTTGCCTTTCCGCGATCCTGCCAAGCGGCGACGAACTCGACGACCTTACCGCATGGATTCGTTCCGACGAACCCGGGGAGCCTGTGCGTTCCGACTGGCGCCCAACGCGCCAGAGATTCGGCGCGCTTACCTGGCGAGGTAAGGACGCGTTGCTACGGCTCGATCTAGACGACGATGGCCCCTTCCTTGACAAATTCGTCGCGGAAAAACCAGCGCTCGGGAAGGAGAAGAAGCCCTATCCACGCAAGAACTCGCACCTCGCTCTGTTCGCGGCATGGGAGTTCGCGAGCCAGGGCAAGCGCACCTTGATCTTCTCTACCCAAGCAAACTGGGTCGAGAGCTACGGCAAACAAGTCGTGGACCTCTGCAAGCGCGGCTATCTGGACTCGTTGCTGGAAGACGAGACTCCAATCGCCCGCGCCCTAGAAGTCGGCAAGGAATGGTTGGGCGAGGATCACCCAGCCGTGGCCAGCCTGAAGGTGGGCGTTGCCATTCATCACGGCCGACTGCCGAGCCCGTTCCTACGCGAACTGGAACTGCTTCTATCCGAAGGAGCGCTAAAGGTCATTGTCGCTTCGCCGACGCTCTCGCAGGGCCTCAATCTCAACGCTGCCGTGCTGCTTGTGCCCGCGCTATATCGCGCCTCAGAGAAGATCAAAGGAGAGGAGTTCGCGAACGTGGCCGGCCGCGCCGGACGTGCATTCGTCGATGTCGAGGGGCTGATCGTCCATGTCATGTTCGACAAAATCAAATGGCGAAAGAAAGAATGGAGGGAACTGGTCGCCTCTGCCAAGGCCAGGACGCTTAAAAGCGGCCTTATTCAGATCGTTGCCGAAATCCTTGAGCGTCTATCACGCGAGGGCGTCTTGGATATAGATGACGCCTGGGAATATCTCGCCAACGCCCGCGAGGCTTGGAGGTCACCTGAAGAAGAAGCAGTGGTAGCAGAACGACTGGCAGCCGCAGTGGAATACGACGCTTCCACCGACGATGAAGACGAGACGGATGACGAGGAGGAAACCATCGACGAGGAGCCCCTGTCTCAGCTCGTCGAACGCCTCGACGCCACCGTATTCGGTTTGATCGAAGCCCTAGACGCTGATCGCGCCGATCTACCTAAACTTCTAGACGAGGCGCTCAGGGGGTCACTCTGGGCTCGCCAAATTGCTCGGGAGGACGAGGATGTCGCTTCCCTGCACCGGAAGGTATTCGAAGCACGCGCTGCTCTCATCTGGAAAGCTACCACCCCCCCTACGCGACGCGGGCATTTCGCGATGGGAGTAGGGCTCGAAGCTGGCCTCCTCATCGACGCTATGGCGGACGAGTTGGCCGAACTCATCGACAGGGCAGACAGTGCAGCGTTGAGCGGCGACATCAACGAACTCGCCGATGCTCTCGGCGGACTCGGCGAACGCCTGCTGTTCATGCGGCCTTTCATCCCTGACAAGGCGAACGCGCTGCCGCCGAACTGGAAAGCTATCCTACGTAGTTGGGTGTCCGGGGAAGAAGTCTCCAAGATCGGCCCGCAGAACATGCGGGCGGTCGAAGATGCCTTCACCTATCGGCTAGTCTGGGCGCTAGAAGCCGTCCGCACCCGGCGCATGTCCTTCGGCTGGTCGCCGGATACGGTGGCGGGCGCCGCTGCGGCTGCGGTCGAAACCGGTGTCCCACAGTTCATGATGGCGATGCTGATCCGCGCAGGCCTGCCGTCACGGCGCGCGGCAATGGCGGCCATCGAAGATGCTGAACCAATCTTCGTCACGCCCGCAGAAATGCGGGCCTGGCTTGAATCCGACGAGATTACGGCCAAAACCGACGCAGGCGACTGGCCAACACCCGACACCTCCGCGTTATGGGCCCGCTTCCGAACCGAAGCTCTCAGCGGAGGCATCCAGAAATGGTCCGTCGAACGCTATAAGCGCCTACTCGATACCGAGTCCTCCCCGCCCGCTGGCCTCTATCGAATCCTCACCGACGAAGGGGACGCGCGGACTTGGCTGACAACCCCCGACTACCAGCGGATCGCCGTCTTCAAGAAGCCAGCGGTTGATCCCAAGCCCAGTCTATTCTCGGGACAGTTGCCGGGCAAAACCCGGCTCGTGGATGCTCTACGCGTCGGCCGCGGAAAGTTGCGTTGGCCGACTGCCGACGTCTAAAAGGGAACGGTCAAGATGCTGTATGCCTGGATCGACGAACAGAAGCGCGCACCTGTCGCGAAGGGAGAGTGAATCAACTGCCATGACTGTGGCGACATGCTAACCGCCGTTATGCTTGTCGAGAATGCGCCCCATGGGTGGCATAAGGCGGACGACTGTAATCCCTGGAGTTAGCCGGAAGTTTCTTGGCACCTCGTTTGGAAAGAGCACTTCGATATCTCCTTCCGCGAAATCGCGCAACGCGATTTCGCGGAAGAAGAGCTTCACTGAGTTGACATCCTAGTCCGTAGCAGGACTTATTCCATCAATGGGCTCATTGCAGTACCAGATATCAGTACCTAACTTCTGTTGCCAGGCCCAGACGTTCCGAACCGACGGCGATACTCTTCTGCCCCAAGAGCCATCACCTCAACGTCATGCTCGTTCACCTCGATAGCGTTCTTTACACTAAGCTCCCGCTTTAGGATTGCTAGCTCTGGAATAAACTTCGGCTCAGCCCGTCCATTAAATATCGCAGGAAGAAGCAAATACGCGCGTGACTGCCTGTAAATATTAAGAAAGCGGATCAGGTTGACATCGGTTTCTGCATGCATGGTTTGCATACGTGATGCCATCATGAAGGTCTTGCCTGACGTTTCGCCCTCATCATTAGAAAGCCTAGAAGTGATAAGAACACGATAATGCGCCGGTTCGTCAACGGATATTCCACGCAGAATCGCCAGGTAAATTTCGTCCTGCTTATCGACCGTTCCTAGACGTTGACGCCAACGTGAAAAAATCTTCCTCGCGGCATCCTCGTGCTTAAACATGAGCGCAATCGCTGGAGGATACGAGGGCCCCCAATGAGTAAAAGCAGTTCCATTCCAACCAGCTTGATCCCAAAGATGAACATCTATAACTGAGCGAACACCCAGATCGCGATGATCACTTGTTAGGGGCGGGGAACTTCGTTTTCCTACCGTCGAGCATCTTTCCTGATCCTCAACCGTGTTTAATAAGCGGCGGATGATTACGGGACGAGACGACTCAAGAGTGAACTCCGATATCGCCATCTGCGTCCAATCACTGAGCTTCGATAGCCCTTCTTTGAATACGCGTTGCCGACTATTGCCGACAATTACGACCATGCTAATGCGATCAAGCACCGCCTCACTGCTGAAGAGATGTTCGATCGTTTTTCGCATATCCTCCACGTAGCAAGTGGCAGCAAAAATCTCAGCAGCCAATCCAATCAGCATTTTCTGGATGTCGGCCTGCCGGGCAAATGTAGCTGGTTTGAACCCAGTCGGCCAGCGAACTATCGCCGTCATTTCATCAGTATTGATCGTGTAGTCAGGTGCCAGCACTTCAGAACTATCTTGAAGTGATATAGTGAAGTTCTCTGTATGCGCTACGGCGCCGCTTTCGATTGCGGTTGCAAAAAATGCTTCAACGGATCCTATTACTGCTTCTGCGGCAAGAACTAAGGCATCGGAGCACGGGTGAAAGACTGCCACACGAATGCCCTGAACTCTTGAGACAAGGCACTGCGAGTCTGCCTCGTTAAAGATGACAGGACCATGCTGGTTGCTAGATACCGGTTGGCTAGCAAGCAAAGTAAATAACTCGGCCACCTTCTCTGGCGTCTCTTCTTGCGGTATTGATCCCTCCCGACGAAGTTCGGCTTCATGGCCGAGCGCGTAAATCAGCGAGTTTCGACTCTGTTGCAGACCGAGTCCACCAAGAACGTCAGGTAATCGCACAACGTGTTGAAGTTCTTCCGCTGTGAAATTTAGGATTTGGCTCGCCAGAATAAGATCTAACTCCGTAAGTCGCTTCGCGATACGATCTTTTGATGAGTCGTCGAGCGGAAGCATCGCCGTACAACCTCGAACTAACCGAACAGCTTCGAGAGCGTCTGGAAGATGCCGAAGTTCGACAGCAATCCAAGCGAGGGCCATAACCATGGGTACGATCGAAGCCGAAAGGTCACTGTCCTCCTCGGCTTCGATGAACATCGAAGCCATTGCAAAAATGCATGTAGCCCGCGCAGCCCAGAGCAATCCGGCACTACGATAAGCAAACGTGAGCAGTTGCAGTGCTTCGATCAGAGAATCGGCATATTCTTTTTTAGTGAGTTGACGCGCGGCTTTGCCCAACAAACGAATGATTTCGAAGTTATCTTCGAAATCGAGTTGTTGCGCTCGCTTGAGAAGCACTAACGCCCCCTGAGCCTCACCGGTACGCTCAGAAACAAACGCTGCTACCTCGTCAACCAGTTGGACATAACTACTGTCCTTACCGGCGACGAGCCCGAACACCTCAATCATTTTAGTCAAACGCTCAGCAGAAAACTCACCGAGACCTCTCGCACGCTTGACGACATCCGAGAACTGCGGCCATAGCGAACTCAGTTTTTCAGTATCTTGTTTAAGTATCGCCTGATTGACTTCTATGACGAGTAACGACGACAGGGCCTCCAAGGCATTATTTGGACGTTCTTTATTCTCAGCAATTACCTTTAACCTCTCGGTCAATCTAGATGCTCGCTCTTCAAGCCTAGCCTCTTCGACCGTCAAATGCTGATGAATGACCGAGTTGAATAGCAATTGTACTAGATTACAAAGAAACTCAAGGTTTATGGCGTGATCCGTGTCGCTCACCAGATTCGCAAACTCGTCATACCTTCCGTTCAAATACGCGATGTCATCGAACCACCAAAAGGCGGTCCAGATGGACTCGTAGTGCGCTTCCAACTTCTGGCGATAAGTTCCATCTTGTTCAGCGAGTCGAATTGCACGAGCAAACCGACCATCTGTCTCGATTCGTGGGAGCTCTAGATTACGCGACAACTTAGCTGCCACCAGAGATTCCGTAACTCGTTGCATTTTCATCCCAGAAAATGCCTCCGGATTGCCGAGCGTTTTCTCGATGTCTTCAAGTTGCTGTGAGCGGGAGTAATCTGTGGGCCCCATACGCCTTGAGCCTGCAACCTCCTGCCCTACACCAAGGTAATTAAAGGCTAGGTCCTTACGATCATTACTGACGACCTGATCAACAATCCAACTCCGGTCAAGAATAGTGATGGTCACACCGTACTGTTTCGAAAGTTCATCCTCGACGCGGGCGCGATCCTTCGCCCGAGCGAACTGCGCTGTTACACAATAAACTTTCTGATAGCCACGCGGCGTAGCCACAATGCCTGCAACGTCATTGCGAACTTTCTCCGCCCACTTTCTCTTAGCACTGAAAGCGAATGCCCAACGCTCCTGTGCAGCATTTGCGTCCCCCATATACGTGAGAGTAGCAATCTCGTCGGCAATCGGAATAGTTTCTGAATCAGCTTTGCTGTCCCCTCCTCCCTCCGGACCGGTAGCAGGCTTCAAGTTTGGGCAGATCGTGCGTTCGCACAACTTGCGACAAAATATCTCGAAATCATGGGTCTGGTTACGCGATGTAATACTATCGAGGTGGTACTCAAGTGCCGAGGCATCGAGTTGATATGCTGTGCGATCGCTGGTATCCGAGTAAAATTCAGGACGCAGTTCACGCATGAATTTTGATGGCGATACCCCTTTTACTTGTTCTCTTTCAGCCATTCATTGCCTCTTAAATACGAGTTCCGCCATCGTATACATGCGAAGAAAATGTTCGAATGTCACCATGCACTTCTGCGCCAAGCCTAGACCTCCAGCGCCCCTAAACTAATGTTTCCAGCTCGCTGTAAGCCAAGCGCGACAAGCACCGTCCTGCCTTCGCTAGGTTCACCTGCAAGGCTATGCTACCTGTTCTCTGGATTTTACCCCGATTCATGGTATTCCCTGAATTTAAGTAGAGAAGGCTGAGGCCTGATACGTCTCTAATAAAGCAGCCTCGGCTCCAGTGAGGCCCAGTTTCGACCAATAGCAGCGAAGTGCGAAGGATCACCTGCTGCCCAGAATATGGAAAAAACGTCGACCAAAAGATTGAAGTTTACGCTTCCGCGTCGACTTTGAAAATTATCGCAGAGCTTCAATCTAAGAATTTGATTAGAAAAAGTTGATATGTCACAGAAACGCAGGTAAAAAACTTATCTCGGCTGAGACAATCAAATAATTTTGTAGGAGTAAGGGCAATATGGGGACTCCAGAAAACTACCACCTTAAGGGCTATGTAGACCACTCACTACCAGGTCAAATCGAGACGTTACATAAGGCGACGTTTTCTAGCAAAGAGGAAGTACTTACATCCAGCACGCTCTCACCTGAAGATGTTTTCATTTTAGTCGAAAGACTCCACTGGGCTTCAATTAGTGGCAATATAACTCATCATCTTGAAGAAGGTGCATCTAAAGTAATACTAAAATATCCATTTTCGCAATTCTGGGAAATAATCACTGACTCATTCGCTATCGCCCAGTACTCTAATGAGTACGGAATTGCGTTCCAACATGATTTAAAATCAAAGCTAAAGCTGGAGAGCCTTAACTTTCCCCACTTCATTCGAATTATACTTTCAGCACATTCGATCGGCGAGGAATTTGATAGCATAAGTATTCCCCCTCACAATGCTGATATTGGGCATTTCGAGTGTCGAGCGGATATAATTTCTCATGCAGCTTATATAGAGGGTATGCTTTACAAGATAATAACTGACAGCAAAAAAACCACATATAATCTTGCTGATAAAATGACATATAATAGAAAAATAGATTTTTGCGAAAAGGAGAAACTACTAAGCAATGAGCTTCTTTCAATTGTCAAATTGCTGAAAGATTTGAGAAATCAAGCTGCGCATCAGTTTTCGTTTGAGAAATGCGGCCCAACAGGAAACTATCTTAAAATTAACCCCGTCAGCGATAAGTTATTAGAGGAGATAAAGAGTTTTGTATGCGCCTGCGAAAAGCGGTACTCTTTGAAGGAAGGGAGGATAAATCGCTTTGACAATGTTTTTCGAATGCTTGCAGGAGAGTTAAATGCCAAGGCCAATTTGGCCCAAATGATAACCTTAGGAAAACAATACCCAGCCGAGCTATCGAGTTACTTCTACGGATAACAGAATTTTATAAAACTTCAACTTCTAGAATGAGGGTTCGGTCTTTGTATCTGCTATGCATTAACCTCCTCCTTCTTGACTTTATTAATAAGATTGATGAGCTGAGAACCGAAGTTGCCTATAAGCTCTTCAATGATATCAATGGCGTTCTGATCGACAGAATAAACAGCAAATCGGTTGTTGAGTTAATGTAAATATCTACCCATCAGTATATTGAGGAAATAACAGCAGAAAAAATTTCTGTTGTTAAAATTGGCGTAAGCTCTATGAGAATGCATATCGATGGGAGTATTGGAGCGCTCAATGTACGGATCAGCATCCGATCGGCGTAAAGGTGATGGAGCTGAAATTCCAGCTTCGTTTCCCGTGTACAGTGAAATGGAAGTTCTATTTAAACAACCATTGGGTAGTTCCATTAACCTTAATAAGTTTAGCGTAGATATTACGACTTGGTACGAGTAAACCTGGCCTGCACCTCACAGGCCAGACGTTTGCGCTCAGTGTTAATACTGCTCAATGTCAAAGGAGACGCCCTGGCGAGGGTTACCGTTCATGGTGATAATGCTCAGCAATGCACGATCGCCTGAGAGGGCCGAGAATTTTTGTCTCAGGTGGCGCCTCAGCGGGTCGCTTGCCGTCGTCAGCACTAACCCAAGCCCCTTCTCCTGCATCGTCAGCATCCTGAAAATATCCGTCATAGCCACCCGGTTCATATCATCCAGGTGAGCGACAGGCTCATCAAGAAAGAAGGTGCCGCCCAGGGTCCTTGCTCTGGCAAGATATAGGGACAGTGCAAGATCCTGCCGCTGCCCCTGGCTGAAATAATCCTGCGTAATAAGTTCATCATCCGCTTTTTCACCTGTCAGTGCCCTCCATCTCAGCTTGCCGTCCTTTGCCACTTTCAGTCCGTCGTAAACTTCATTGGCATGCATTCGTGAAAACATCTCCGAAGCAGGTTCGATGAGATTCTTAAGACTGAGGCTGGTCAGACGTTCGATTTCGGATGCTAGCTCATCACGGGCCTGCTCACCTTCCCGCTTTCTGCGTGTGTGTTCATCTATCCTGCGCTCAAGCGTCTCAATGCTGGTGCGAAGCGTTCCCGCGCGTGAAATAGTCCTGTGCAGATCCACGGCCGTCTGAGCCAGTGCATATAGCGTCTCCAGATGATTCAGGCGGTTCTGCATGCTTGCATGTGCCTCTTCACACTGGAGCAGATTCGCTTTTGTCAGGTCTGCAGCACTGACTTTTCTCCACTGAGTCTGGATGAACTGAAGGTCAGCAAGGACAGCAACAAGCTGCGCTTCTGCAGCCGTTATTTGTTGCAGGCTATTAGAGACGTCTTCCCCGGTCTGCTTCAGCCCCATTTCGGATACCTGCTGCGCCAGCCGCGCCGTCTTGAGGGCAATGTCAGTATCATCCTTCATCTTCGCCAGCGAAGACTGCACAGACTGGCACCGGTCGTAGACAGATAATTCGACCACTGCGTCTGTATCCGTCTTTAGAAATGCTTCCGCGGCAAGTAGCCTCTCCCTGAACGCTGCATAACGTGCAGACAGGTCCAAGTGAGCGATAAACTGAGATAACTGTTCGGGTGAAGATGAAGTTATTCCGCTCTCCTCAAAAAAGACACTATTGCAATGCGCCCTAAATGCCTCACTGAGCTTGCTCTCCGCTGCGGCAAGGGATGCTGAAAAGGCGTCTGCATCACGCAATAAGCCTTCCTTTTCCCTGAGCATCTCTTCCATGCCCGCATAATCACTGCGCATTTGCTCAAGCTGCACATTCAGCGCCTGTGCTTCAGGAGAAAGCCTGTCGCGGGCCGTACGTAACGCAGTTAATAAACGTTCATTTTTAACCCAGTCATGCGTGCAGAGCGGACAACAGCTCCCCTGTACCTGACTGACAAGCTGCAATCCCAGTGCGTGCAGTTCAGCGGTCTGATCATCCAGAGCCCTGACCGAGTATGTCATCCGCTTAAGTTCATCCGCTGCCTGTTGTTCTTTAACACGTAACGCGACAACCTCATCCCGCGACACGCGCCTGATACGAGACTGCCATTCCTCACGAGCCTGTCCTGAAATATACACACTGCGTGCCACATCCAGGTAGCGACTCAGTTCTTCGTGATAGCCCTGCAACGCGCCTGACGGGATACCCTTTTCAAAGTAGTTTTCAAGCAGCTGCGTATCCGTGAAACGGTGATTTGCGCTGACACCCGCCTGCTGCATTATTTGAGCATAATCCTGCGCCAGGGATCCTTGCGCAGCCATCCATTTCAGCCGCGTGTCTAGTTCCCGAACCTGACCGTCGTCACGTAGTTTTTGCTCCCCGGCATGTTGATGCTTCTGGTTGGCATCCTGCCATGCGGTGCGATGCACAAGGATTCGGGTGCGTAACTGCTGCTCCTCTCCGGATGCATGCTCAAAGGCTTCCCACCGGGCTGAAACATCAAGACAGATGGCTCCATAATTTTCCGTCTCACGTCTGTATTCCGCTATATCCGTTTGCGCACGTTGAAGGAAGGTTTCATGATTTGACTTGTCCAACCCGGAATTCAGACTGACGGCAAGCTGCGAAATCAGCTCAGCCGCATCTGACGCAGGTTCATTTACTTTTTCAGCCTCATTGACGGCGCGGAGCTCTTCCCGGAGACGGTCTAGCCGCTGTGTCAACTGGCTGACACCGGGCAGATACTGGAGATAACTGTTGATGGACTGCTGTAGAGGTATGAGATGTCCGTACCCCAGAATGTTGGCAAAGACCTGTGAACGCTGTTCGGCTTGCGATTCATCGACCAGCAGGGATAAGGCATTAGAATAAAGCCACCGGCTATTGCGAAGCCAGGCCTGCTTTGTCAGAACCGCCTGGGGACGGTTCTTGCCCGCACCAATTTCCTTCGGAGAGAGTAGGCTAAGAAGAGACAGGGTGTTGCATTGAGTGATGACCTGTCCGTCGGACTTCTCCAGTCCCTTCAGCGTGCGCGTTAGCCGATACTGCTGACCGTTGATAATGCAGTCTGCGGCAACAAAGGTTTCTCCATCCCCCCACTTACAGGTCAGCGAACTTTCTGAAACGTCAGGTAATATGCCCGTCAGTAACCACTCCACCGCCTGACAAAGCGTGCTTTTTCCCGTACCATTTGCGGCATAAATAACGGTCAGTCCCGAGTTAAGCGGAATGGTCACCTTTCCGGGTATTCCCCTAAAACGGCTGATCGTCACGTTTAATATCTGAAGATTATACATCGCTGCTCTCCCACTTACTTCCATGGTTCAGGGCGATAGCACGCGGGGAATTTCCCGACTCAAATTCAGCCAGAAGCGCTTGCGTGCTGCCTGTGACCCTAAGGTCTACGGCAGAGATTCCCCGCTGCTCCAGCGGGGCAAGCCCCAGCATTGTGACGCGACCGATGCGTTTCCACTCCCCATTTTCCATCCACACGAAATGCTTTCTGACCAGACGGGTATTCTGCTCAATATCTGTAATCATGCCGTCAGGGACACAGTGAACTGACGGCATCGCATATATTACGCTTGCATCAATGACCCTACCCGTGCCTTCACGAGTCCGGGCCATAGCGTCCGCAATCCTTTCGCTGACGATCAATTCTCTTTCCATCTGGTCAGGTTTCGCGTTTAAAGGCCACAGCAGCATGCATGCATATTCGGATTCCCAGTAAAGACTGCCTTCAGACAAACCCTCAAGGTATTCTGCCGGAAATGTTTTCCTGAAGAATCCGGCAAAGGCTGCTTTTGTTTCAAATTCAGCAATCAAACTATCCATTTTTTACCGTCCATAAATTGCTCAGATAGCACTCAAGCTCAGCCAGATCGTCATTTCGCGTCCGGCTGAGCAGAGGATTAAGGGGGAAAAGCCAGGCTCTGCGCGTTGAACGTGGCGCAGCGAAGGAGTCAGCCTCCGCCGCAGGTTCAGCAATATTGGCGCGAGTTAGATCCTGTCGGATTGAACGACCGTGTGAAGGTAGGTCCTCTTCCACATCAGCAAACACGCTCAGGTCGCAATGCTCCCCCCCATCCTGTATCCATTGGGTCAGTATGGCGTCAACCTGCGTGTCACTCATTTCATCAGGTAACCATCCCATCACGGACTCAGGTGTCCCCACACCGTTCCATAAAAGATGCCCCGTCACGGCATGATTACCGTTCCAGCTGAGGCTGGGGTGCATTGAAAGGTAGCTTAGCGCTCTGATCACTTTACGAATGCCCCGGCGCTGTTGAAGGAATGTGTTCACCTGCGGATAGACATAGGACCTGGGCCCGCTCAGTGCATAATGAACAAAATAGCCGGCATAGGGAGGGGCACATGTCACCAGCGCATGCCGAAATGCATTCACCCCCTCCTGTACAAGGAATTGCGGGGGATCAGTGAAGGGATCCAGCAGCACCCGCTGAAGCTCAAGTTGTATACCATCGGCTACCTCGTAAAAACACCCATTGTGCCATTGCCACATGTAAGAGGATGTCGCGGTAAATTCATCACCCGCCGAATTAAACCGAAGACAAAACATCGCAGAGGTCACGCTCTTATCCCGGATTAACAGGGCCGGAATCGGCCCGTTATCGGCGTGCAAAAGATCATCACCTGCACTGGCTGGGTAAATTCCTGAGGCATAACGTATGCCGTCCGTAATCTCCACTTGTGACTGATGGCAGAAAATGACCCCTAGAAAACGCTTCTGCCGTAGGCTCTCAAAACGGCGGATTTGTGCGTTAAAATGCTCCTGTGTCAGCGCACAGGATGATGAGACCAGAAGGACGTTGGGTCGCCGGTGACCGTCATCAGCAATGCTCAGAGAGAGACGGTCATCCAGTACCGTGCCGGAAGAACCGGCCGGAGTGTAATAATCGGTGTTCAGAACGGGCCAGAGATTCACATCATTAAACGCCAGGCGAAGCGCGCGCCCTGCATAACTCAGCGCGGCATCGCAGTCGCAGGTTTCCAGTAAAATAAAGCGGTGAATATCGCCTACACCGGACTTTACCCAGCACCAGCCCGCCTGATACTGAGCCCTTCCCGGGTAAAGGCCCTCGCTGTCAGCAGAAAGCCAGCCGTCGTTTTTCCAGGTGTTTAGCATGGTACCGGGCACGATGCCGCAGCCTGCCTGTAAAATAACGGTGCCCTGACATTCACTGATAAGCGCATCAATGGAGCACTGGTCAGCAGGGTCAAAAGCATTCGCGGGGCAGACCAGCATGACCGGATAGTTTCCGGCCACCTCGGGCATTTTATCTTTTAGGAATTCGCCCAGCATACGCACAGAAAGTCTTTCACCCGCAGGAAAAATAAATGCGTTCAGCCGGCCTGCGGATAACAGGTTTTCATTTCCGTAATGGGTATAAACGTTTTCTGCATGCATGGCGCGTACATCCGCCGCAATAGCGCCCTCTGGATAAACCTCCCGGAAAAAATCCAGAACGCTCTGTTGAGAAAAATACACTTCACGGCGAAAATAGATGCTCATGAGGTTGTCGGACGCACGCACAAGTGGCGAGAGCGATTCACGGGTGTAAAGCTCAATATTCAGTCGCTCAAACTGCGGATACACCATGTCATATAATGCCTGTCCGGTTTTTTCCTTAAGCAGCGGGGATTTTCTGAGCAACGCATATTTGTCCCGGACGGCAACCAGTGCTTTGAGGTAATCCGTTTTTCGTCCGATAAGATCGGCCAGCGCAGTAGAGTTTCGCTGGAAATACTGCTGTGTTTCGCCGTTAACGTTATCAGAAACTACGAGAATATAGCGGAATGGGAGACCGTCAGGAGGAAGCAAATCACTTATCACCAGACTGCGCAGGCAGATTTTTATCCACTCATCGCGAACTTCTGGCATGGTAAACGCTTTCGAACTGTACCGTTTACATTGTACGATGCCCGCAATCACTCGGTCTTTCATCAGTTGAACGTCTATACCGTTATCGGAACCATCGTTTATCCGAAAGGCAGTGTCATACCAGTCCCAGGTCGCCTCAACCTTTTTCTCATCAAATAAATCCCGGACGATTAATTCGAATGCTCTGGGGTCAAGCGTGCCAAAAGGCAACTGTCCGCAGTCATGAGCATAAATATCCCGAGCGTTGTCGTGAGCCCGCGCTCTCTCCCGAACATCGTCTTCATCGCTGTAAATATGAATACAGGCGTCCATTCACCATCCCTTAGACAACGTAGTCAATATTTTTTGTATCATTTTAAGGCACTTTACTCCCAATTGAGTCGGGCACAAAACCTGAAATGCTAAAAATTTCATCGCCATCAGTAACAGGTATTTAACGCACGCCATGTTTTAATGCCTGGCAGGGCTATCCCGAATGGATGAGATCCGGATTCAAAAATACACTTGCTGCAACCTGCTGAATCAGAAGGGGATGTGCTTAAGCGTTAGCTTCAAGAATTTCAGGCGCGTGGCTGGCAGATCCTTGCGAGATTCGCAGTTGCCCAATGTTAAATCTATACGTTGGAGCGCATTCAGGTTAAAACCTGTGAGGGCCCGGGCGGCGCGACTGACCTTTCAGCTTCTCCCTCCAGGCAAATAAGGCTGGCGAGAACGGCTCACGAATCCAGCTCACAAGGGAATAAGTCATCAGAAATCGTTATTGACCTGCTCCCTATCAATTAACATATTTCAATGTTATCAATGTCTGCTTTTGGCACAAAGCAGACGCCCACTCTCACGCGAATGCTTTGCCCTTGACTTGCCAACAACCGTATCGCTTGCTCCGCAACTATGGTTTTTTATTAGAATCTTCGCCACTAAATAAATTATAATAAATTGATTTTATTAGATATCTGTCAGAATCTATATGGTCAGCACGAGTAGCATGCTCTAATGTTTCAAATGCTAGGGTTTGTGCGGCTTCAGCAAAAATTCCAGGCCAACCCTTACTCAGCATCGACAGTCCTTTAAGGACCCTTATCTGAATTTCCCTCATACTGGCACCATCGCGCGCAACAGGTGAGAAAAAGTCTTCAAGTAGATCGTTATTCTGAAGTGGTGCAACATGTACAGAAGGATATTTCACTTCTATTTCATCAGATTTATTCTGCGCGTAAGCGGAAAGTATACGTACACCTCTGCCAATGACATCAATGGCGGTTCCAGGATCGTTCACTGCGGGGGAAAGGGCTCGGCAGGCTATTTCGGCCATGACGCTAAGACAAAATCGGGGGTCCTGAGCAAATGAACGTACATCCGAGACAATAATCGTCTCAAGTAAATCGGTGCTGATTGATGACTCCTGGCCCTGACTCAGGTACAAAACTGGCGTGGACGGATGTATGAAACTGCCCGGCTGCGCCACGAGGTATACATGACGGGGATCATTGGTCAGCAGCTTGCTGAGTTTCACCATATCAACATATTCAACATAGCCAATCTTTTTCGGATAAACTGCAACCGTTCCTTTCGGCTGTTCATTGTTCTCAAGCCATGGATATCCGCCGAGACAGGGATTTCTTGCTCTCGCAATAAATGTTTCGATGGCCGCCTGTTCTACTTTTGCCGTTGTCTCACCAACCCTCCCCAGAGAGGTCAAATGCTGTATCCAGCGAAGCAATGTGATGAGGATTAAGGCAATGACAACCAGTGTTACAATGAATAAAATGACTCTCCCCCTTTCTCCATAAGCTCCCATATTGAGGGCAATAATCCCTACCAGACTGAAGAGAAAAGAACCGATGAAGGTGGCCAGTACATTTTGTGTGGTGACGTCTTCAACAACTAAACGAGTAGCTCTGGGAGTCACATTAGTAGTGGCTGAACCGTAGGCTGTGACCATGATGCTCAGCGAAAATGTGGTCACTGCCAGCATACTCGATGCCAGTATGTTCAGAATGTTATCGACTGCTTCCGCACCAACCTTCACGGAAACCGACTCAGGTATCATTGATTTAAAAAGAATTGATAAAAGGGCCGTTATTATTGCGACAATTGCGAATAACGTTGCCCTGAACCATAGTTTTTTAAATGTCTGCTTCAGCATCCATTTCCAGCGTGAAATCATTCTGCATTCCCTCATATTGCAGCCGGGATAAATAAATGCCGCCTCTGTGGCGGCATGTTGCTGTTAACGAACCAGATGCAGGAAGTGCAGGTGTTTTTCGTACTGGTCCAGTATGTCATTAATCAGCTGTTCCTGATTCCAGCCCATTACATCATAATTTTGGCCGCCCTCTTTGAGATAGACTTCAGCGCGATAATATCGATGTTGTTCACTCTGCTGCTCATCATTATCCAGCGCAGCGAGCGCGAAGGTCGGTGAGTTATACCCGCGAAGCCTCACTTCATATATATAATTCAGCTCGTTGCCCAAATCGACTTCAAGGCGAATACGATCCTCGGCGGCGTCACTGATGTGGCTTATCGTTCCCTGCTTGTTAAGTTCCTCCTGAACCAGCGTCATGGCGGGTTGGATAATGTCGTCCATAAAACGTTTCACAAGAGAGCGCTTCGGCAAATACGCGATATTGCGTAACCTTCTCTGCCAGGGAATTGGGTTACGTGCAGCCGTAGGAGCAATAGTCGCCATGCTAAGGCTTTCACGCTTGGTCAAATCCCGACGCAGGGCTTTTAACAGTCCGTATATGGATATTAATAAGATAACTGAGAAGGGCAATGCACTCGCTATCGTTACGGTTTGCAACGCACTCAGCCCCCCTGCGATCAGCAGGGCAATAGCAACAACGCCCATGAGCAATGCCCAGAAAATTCGCTGCCAGACGGGCGTGTTTGCCACCCCACCTGATGCCAGAGTATCCACAACCATTGCCCCCGAATCAGCAGACGTTACAAAGAAGACGATGACCATCGCCATTGCAATGAATGACAGCACGGAAGAGAACGGGAAATGCTCCAGGAAATTAAACAGGGCAAGCGCAACATCCTGCTGAACGGTATTGGCGAGGTCAGTGGCGCCCTGGTTCATGATGAGATAGATGGCGCTGTTTCCAAACACCGTCATCCACATGAGCGTAAAGCCGGCGGGAACAAACAACACGCCAGTCACGAACTCACGAATTGTCCTGCCGCGGGAAACGCGTGCAATGAACATACCTACAAACGGCGACCATGAAAGCCACCATCCCCAGTATAATAATGTCCAGCCCCCCAGCCAGTTGCTCGACTTGGGTTCATACGCGTAAAGGTTGAACGTTTTACTCACCAGTTCCGACAGATAACCACCCGTATTTTCCACAAATGACTTCAGCAGAAGCACAGTGGGACCCAGGCACAAGACCAGCGCCAGGAGCAACACCGCCAGGCCCAGATTAAGCTCAGACAGGATGCGTATTCCCTTGTCCAGGCCGGACACCACCGAAATCGTCGCTAACCCCGTGATGACCACGATCAAAATGACCTGTACCGTTTCATTGATGGGCACGCCGAAAAGATGGTTCAAACCGGCATTCACCTGCAATACACCGTAACCCAGCGATGTTGCAACGCCAAAGACAGTGCCTATCACGGCGAAGATATCAACCGCGTGGCCTATAGGCCCGTAAATGCGATCGCCGATAATGGGATAGAGCGCAGAACGCAGCGTTAAAGGCAGACCGTGACGGTAACTGAAAAAGGCCAGAATCAGCGCCACGATGGCATAAATTGCCCATGCGTGCAGACCCCAGTGGAAGAACGTCAGGCGCATGGCTTCCTTCGCTGCCGCAACGGTCTCTGGAGTGCCGACAGGTGGCGAAAGATAATGCATCACAGGTTCGGCAACGCCAAAGAACATCAGGCCGATCCCCATCCCTGCCGAAAAAAGCATCGCGAACCAGGAGTGGTAGCTGAAATCAGGCTGCGCATGGTCTGGGCCCAGCTTTATATCACCGTAACGTGAGAGTCCAAGGAACGTGACGCT
Source organism: Enterobacter sp. UPMP2061 (assembly GCF_053709615.1). NCBI lineage: Bacteria > Pseudomonadati > Pseudomonadota > Gammaproteobacteria > Enterobacterales > Enterobacteriaceae > Enterobacter > Enterobacter sp. UPMP2061. The sequence goes on along the minus strand of NZ_JBSKJP010000003.1, from coordinate 264,308 downwards.
CAGTAAAATCAGGGCCACAGCAAGTATGTAGAACCAGCTGGCATTCGTGAAGATTTGTTGCTGAAGTAGTTTAAAATTTTTGTCGGCGACATCCGGGAATACGGCGGCAAAGGCGACAAGAAGGAAAATTAGCAAAGCAGATGTAAAGAATACCGCTTTGTTAACCTGGCTTGTAGACTTCTTTGGGGTTGTATCATTTTCACTCATAATCATTTATTCCATTAATTAAATCCGCACTGGATAGAAGGTACTACCTCTCACAGAGTAGCAAAGTTCAACTGGCTATGCGGGATTAATCGGAATGCATGGTGGAATGAGTGCCGATACAAATCATCCTATATTCTAAGGAGTTTTAAGTTACTCAGCCTGCCAATTACTGGGGCATTTAATTTGTATGATCTGTATCAAAGCTGGGATATAAGTTAAGTGAAGTATATTAGGCACGAATTACCAGCGTCTGCTCTTGGCACAAAGCGGACTCCCGCGCTCAAGGCTCTGGCAACTAAGATATAGCTCCTACAAGCTTTGCCCTTCCCTTCCCAACAACCAAATCGCTTGCCTGGAAGCAGTGTTAGGGGATAACACGATGCGCTCTGGAACGCGATGATTCTGAAGCGCGCTACGACCTCACCATCTCCTTCCATGTACCGGAGACCAGTGTCGATCTGCTGATTCCAGTACAGAGTAAAGTGGATACGCTCATCGCCAGTCAGGTCGAAATGACGTCCTGAAAAAAGTGTTAGACGCAACGCAATTTCGCCCTGTCAGGGAGTTAAATTTTTCCAGATGTCATAGCCGATATAAGCTAGCGTTGAGGTAGCAAACAGGGCAAAAATGATGACAACGTAGCGGAATCTACCCTGACTTGCGGCACTTTGCGCCTCCAGATAGCTCTTTTGCTGGCTCACTGCCTCGGTCAACGCCTGCTGGCTGGTTTGCAGAGACTCAATTGCCTGGGTTAGTGGGGTCAAATGCTGCACCAGTGCTGCCGGGACGTCGGAAGACAACGTTTCAAGGCTGCTTAACACTTGCCTCCGATCGCTTTCCTGCCGTTCCGCGAGCATGGTTCGCGTCGTTTGCACTCCTTGGCTCACGCCCTTGAGCTGCTGGTCAAGTTCGCTTACGTAAGCAATACCTGACTCGACTTTATCCAGCCGCATGATTTTGAGGTCACGACCGAACATTGCCGCAGAAACAGCCTTGCAAACCTGACCCACCGTCACTTCAGAAGCCAGTACCGGAGCAGCAAACACGAGCGGAACAAGAAGCAGCAGTTTCTTCATATGGATCCATCCTTTTAGTTATGTTCTTGAATAACGCTTATCGTATATTTCGGCAACCTGAAGCATTTCTTGACGAATATTTAGCATTAGGTTGACAGGACTGACTAATAAAATCCCTGGCGTAATCTCACGCACTCCCTGACGGTTAGCCCTGCTCCTGCTGTACATCCTCAGCGTGGTACGCGAACAAAACATCGGGCATGAGGCCCGTTTTCTCTATGGTTGCCAGCACGGACTGCGTTGAAGCCTCAGCGATAACCTTCATCGCTTCATCACGAATTTCGACATACGCTTGGTCTTCACGGGGCACGAAAGGCTCAAGGAGGTGGGCGATGGCTTTACCGTTAACAGAAAGGCTGAACGTGCCAGCGGCACGATCCACATTCCAGATGTAGATGAGTGGCCATAAACCCAGTTCGTCGCATTCGGCCTCACTGCGGATCCCCGGCAGATACACAGGCATTGACAGCTTTTCATCACTCAGCGTCAGCGCGATAAACTGTTGCGCCGTCAGTCGGGAACCCTGCCCGGGCGCAGCGTCAGGTTTTTTCTTTTTAAAGAATCCGAACATGGTCTTTCCTTGTTTATGATGAATCGGAGGGATAGTCACTGTCTTACAGAGCGGATGAATCAGAGCGTCACGGACCACAGCGCAGACTCGCGGTAACTCTCATTCGGCAAAAGTGATTTTTACACATTTCATGTCACCAGAAACGAGAATTACTTATCGCTTTTCCTGGCAAGATAGCCATGATGATGGCCAACACATTGCTGGCGTGGATGCTGGCACTATCACGAAGAAACGAGGGAGATTCCTTCGATTACATATGCAGCATTATTGGTTGCCGTTTTATTGGGAAGTGGAGTCGTCACTTTTCTTAACGTCCTTCTGCCCTCTTCCGCCAGATCGAACCTCATAAAGTTGTTTAGAAATCAGCAGGTATTCAATGGCAGGCCATGCTGTGGTTCACGCTGCATTTCAAAGGCGTCACCAACATCAGCAAATGCTCCGGACAAAGACGCGCTGTTCATGTGGGCCAGATGCCCAAACGTCCTCTTCCTGCTACTAACCAATCCTGTCATGCATCCATTTGATATGGCCGCTTTGAGCGATAAGCGGGCCTAAATAAAAATGTGATATTAATCACGAAATCAGAAAAGCAGGCTCATGAACAAACAATCGCAATTTTGTATAAATTATGGCCCGATTTTCACACAGTTATGAACTCAAACTGAGTTCATAACTGTGTGATTTTGATTGTTTCATGAATAAAGTTATTTTAATACAGGATATTGCAAAATTTTTTGATTATAGATTTAGTTATGTAGCACCCGTAAACCCAGAATAGTTAAATCATGTTGATTGTTAACTTACTTCATGAACTTAGATGGCTTGCATAAAATCATAGGGTTAAGCCCCCTCTTAATCTTTAGTTTGCTGGCATTATGTTTAAGAGCTATTTTCTTCATATCCACGAACCTCTCTGAGGATGTCTCAGATGTATGTACTTGACCAGTTGAGCGTTGCTCCTAATCGGCGACTTTGGACATTGGTTGACACCACTACTAACTTACCGCTTCTGTTTCCACTTCTCTTTCTCATTGATCGCTTAGCTTCACGTTCCGAATCCACGCAGTCATCTACACTACAGGCTCTAAAGTTTTTTTATGAGTACTGGTATCAAAAACATGATGTCACTTTCTGTTTGAGCTTCCAATTGTCTGGATACAATCCTTCGATTGCGGTTAGTGAGCTTGAAGCATTTCTTCATTATCTTGAATCAGGAAAGCTTATGTTGCCTACACTCGGATATGCAGTAATTAGTAAGCACAATACGAATATAAATCATGTACATGCAGTCTGCCGTTTTATAAACTATCTGATCAATACTTACGTTTCTCCTCGTTATATGGATGGCACCCCAAAAGAGCTTTCTCGTTATGCTTTACAATTATCCAAGCGTTTGTCGACCTATCGTTTTGATTTTCGACCCAGCAAGCAAAAGCATTCACACAAACATTTTAATAGCCTTACAGCAGACATGGTCAGGAGATTTTATGAGATTATTAGACCAGAATCGTCTTTCAAGCCAAATCCTCTTAATCCCTTCCCTGCTGGAGAAGTTCAATTCAGAAATTATTTAATCTGTCGTCTTCTTTTGAATTATGGTTTGCGAGTAAGTGAATTGCTCCTGTTAGAAAAACACTCAATTAAACCTAACATCCAAGGCGGACAATTCAGTATCATAGTGACCTCTGTAGATGATGATGTCAGAGATCCAAGAAAACGATTGCCGTCATTAAAAAACTCATGGGCGCATCGAGTTTTAGCGTTAGACATAAATGATTACAACCACTTGAAAATATACATTGATAAAATAAGTAAAAATACCTCTCATAACTTCATATTCACATCAACAAAAAGTAACTTGCCTCCTCTATCATATCACTCTATATATGATATTTTCTCAAAAATTGATTGTGTATTTAAAAAAGAGTACCCGCAATTCAGTGATGAAAAAAGTATTGATTCTGTAGTTAGCATAACCCCACACGTAACTCGCCATACATGGGCTTATTTGATCTTAAAGAGAATTTATGCTGCTAAATATCAGTCTGTTATGAGAAATTGCAAGATTGCCGGAGTTGATTTCGCTATTGCAGGTCTGATGAGTGAAGCTAAAGATGAGCTTCGTCTTTTAGGTGGATGGAGTCATAATAGCCGCATGCCAGAATTCTATGCCCGGCGTTTTCTTTCTGAGCGAGCTAATTTTTCCAATGTCAAACGTATTGCCGCTGACTCCTCAGAGGATGAATTTTTTTCATCGATACATCAAGCGTTTAGGGAGGTTATCAAATGAATAAAATCCCAGCAATAGAAAGCGAAGATAAGCATGTTTTTTTTGAACGTGAACAAATGATACAAATAAAAAGTCTCCACATCCCTTCAAAAATCCACTTAAGGTCAGCTGATGTTTTTGATGACAAGAATATATTTGCAGAGACTAATGATTGGGTGTTCCATTACTCAGGTAGCCAGTCACACATTAATTTCAAAACGGATGATTACACGACTAAACTAATTAAGTATATATTATACCGTTATGCATCATCAAAATCTCCTGGGACTATTTATCGTGTGCATCGCGCATGGCTAGACGCAATTGAATATGCTTCGAAGCAAGGAATGTTTAACTTTAAATTGTTAAGTTCTTTCCTTGAAAAGGAAAACTTATTGCCGACTTATTTTTTTTGTATTGTTTTTGGTCTGAAAATTCTTTGTGTAGATGAATTTCCGGGTTTTACTTTAGATGACTACGAAGACCTTGAATTGATCCCTCGCCCTAATTCAAATGATTGGAATGTATATCAAAACATAGATAATATTCTTGACCCATTTGAAAAGAACATGATCAGCAAAGGTCTTTTTGAAATGGCTGTCGCTATCTCACGAGGCAGAAAATACAATCTGGTGGACCTTCGCAATGCCACTGTTCTGGGGCTAAGTTATGTCACAGGTAGTCGTCCGGTTCAGTTAGCTAAATTGGCTGCTGGTGACTTTCGAATCGATACTTGCAATACGACAACAGGGTTGGTTCGTTATAGCGTTCTTTTACCTTATGCTAAACAAAGGCACGTCACTACGGATCGGTTGATTCTGGCGCTCCCGCCAGAAATAGGTGCACTGGTTAAGCATTATATAGATGAAGCCAGATTATTACCTACCGATAAAATGTTTAATATGGGGGGATCAGCACCTAAATTTGTTTCTCAGTCGATTAGCCAAACGATTCTATCCTTTAGCCCACAAGATTACCAGTTTGCCGTATCGTGCGGTGAAGCCGCCCTACCTTCAATAACATCAACTGATTTGCGCCACAACGTTGGTCACTCACTTGCAATGCAGGGTGCTAGTGCAGAGGAAATTGCTCACATTCTCGGCCATTCATCTCTGGTTGTAGCAAAGCACTACATCCGTGCGACCCCAGCCTTGGCATTGATCCGCGCTAAAGCACTCGGTTCTAACCCTGTGTGGCAAAACATGGTGGCTATGATGCTTACTGGGAAACTAGTTCCTTCAAAAGAATGGGAAGGTCGACGCGTGGTTGGTATGGTTGGTGATCGATTACACTATGAGATCGGTGGCTGTGCGAGAACCGATGATGAATGCCCCTTCTGTGAAGTTCGTTGCTGCTATGGTTGCTTATATTACCGCCCTTTCCTTGATGGCCATCACCAGGGCGTATTGAATAGCGTCTCTAAAGAAGTCGATGAGCTGATAGCAGTATCAGATAGTGTTGGTAATGCTCTCAATCCACTAATTTCTATCCACGAGACGACGCAAATAGAAATCAAGTCAGTGATTGCCCGTTGTCATTTGCATAACGTCAGAGGTTGTGGGAAATGAAAAAAAATATAGCGAACTTTGAGACTTTTATCATAGAACAGAAAGCTTGGTTCGAAGAGAATCTGGCAGCAGATTTTGCAGAATCATGGGATAGCTTTGTCTGGATATGTGGGATCAAAGGCTCCGGCTGGTTACGTGGCAATGGGGCTAATTTATTACGTTTTGATGAGGTTAACCGGCTCAAAGGGATCGATGATCGCCATACAGTATCCGAGCCTTATCAGTTGTTCATGAAAGCGATGCTGGTACTCGTCTATCGAGGGAGAAATCGCAGTATTTCCTCTGCGGTTGCTGTCGCAACGCTGATTATTTTGAAACGATGGTACTGCGCTCTCATTAAGTTAACTGGGCAAACACATCCCATCTATCTGACTACAGATGTCGTACGTAGCGCAATGGATACTCTGAGTGCAGCATCCCGGCCAGGTGATACCAACCTAGCCAACTACAAGGGGCGTTGTGTTAAGATTCAGAAATTAGTAAACCATCACGCCTTCACATTAGTAACATTGCAATATGTTTCCGATGATTGTTATACCAATCAGACTAATTTGACCCGGAAAGCCCGGGAAACAATCTCACTAAAAGAAAAAGACAAGCTGGATGATACTTCCACTGATGGTGAAGATACACTGATTACCATTAAAGGTTTCCTCAATATCGTGTCGTTAATCCAGCGAGTTGAAAGCGGTACTGAAAAGATTGCCCTCAATTGTCTTCTGTTACTGATCGTCACTGGATTCCGTTCTGTTGAGGCATTCAATCTCAGACAGGATGCCTTGGTCAAACGACATATAGATAACTCTGACCTCAGCAAACGTCTGCGGAATAAAGGATTGCCAGATTATTTTCTTGGCATACGCTATGTTGGTGTTAAGGGGGCTGGCGAACGAACGCATTGGGTCGAGCCTTTAGCTGTACCTCTGGTCGAAAATATATTTAAGTCGGTGAAGTTACTAACAGCTGAGTTTCGCAAACATATCGAATATTTACGATTAAAAAAATTTTCTGATTATTTACCGAAGCCAATCAGTGATATTACCAGTGAACTCGTTGAGCTTGATGATATTGTAAAATACATGGTCCAGTCCTCATCAGAGCTTCGGGGGCGTGCAGGCTTACGTGATAAAGCTTCGAAAGCATTAGAGAAACGTGGCTTTATACCGGCAAAAGTCATCCTTAAATCAGGTAATGAAAAAGAAAAATATTTTACAAAGTCTGATCTTAGTCATTTTCTTAAAAGTGAATTCGGTGATAACAGTGCAAATACTCCCTGTACTCATGCATGGGCAGAAAATGGCAAAAGATATGAGATTAAATATGAAGAGCTATTGTTCCTTTTCCCCAAAGGATCACTGACTCTCAAGAGAGTATTGCAACTAAAAGCCACGCCACTACCTCTAAATAATAACGGCCTAAACAAATTTCTAGGTAACGTTGCTGGCTATGTATCTGTTTTCAGCAAATACAGGTTGCTTGAAGATGACGGCCGCCCTACTCAGCTCCGAACGCATATCCCTCGACACAACATTAATACTTTTCTCGCAATTGCAGAGATCTCAGACCACTTACAAGCGATGTTGATGGGGCGTGTTGATATTACTCAAAATCAGCATTATCAGCACCTGGCTCTCAAGGAACGGCGAAAAGCAGCTTCTCTAACCCCTTTAGTTCGAACCGTACCGGAGCAGTCAGCATTTACTGCTGTTGACGTTGATTCACCTCTCGATATGGTAAAGCAAAGCGGTTTAATGACGTTTAATAGTACCCAAACTCTGGAAACCAACATAAAGGCAAACCTGCATACCTTTGATGATCGTAACGATGTTGCTGGTTTCATTGAAGCGTCGTCAGGGGATGGATTATTCGAAGACATAGCCGCTGCGTTCGAGGAAATCAGTAAAAATGAAGGGCCATTACAAGCGTCTGAGATGGTACAAAGGCATGCGGTATTGCATCCATTAAAACTGGGCTCCTGCATGAGAGACGTTAACTTGTGGGGATGCCCTTATCGAATGAAGTGCCAAGCATTGAAACCCTGTGAGCATTTCACGTTGACAGGTCGTATTGATGAATACTCAACTATTGCAGTAAAAGGTCGGGCATTAAACGAGGCTTCGCTCGCTTTTGAACAGTATATCGCGGCCCTTCCAGACAACCAGTTAATACAAGGCAATATCAAAGAAAATCTAACTCACCTGGATGCCTTAAGCGAGCAATTACGCAGGCGCTCAAACTTGTTACAAGTTCTCTCTGCTCGAGAGATTCTGTCTGGAGAGATAAAAGTGGAAGGTGAAATTCGTACTTTAGCTCAATTATTTGCCCTTGAGCACCATAAAAACAAAGAGGAAGAAAACTAATGCGTGGTAAAGAATTGGATACTCAGATAGAGCATGAACTCCAGTTGATGTTGATTGAAGGGTTTGATAAATCGCCTATTTCAGCTAAAAACTTACATGCCAGACTTAAATCAAAAGGAATCATTAATGGTGGCTTAAGTACATTAAGTAACATTGAACGAAGGCGTCTTATTGCAGCCTATGTCGATCAACAACTATCGCCTCTGAATCTTCGTCCCAAAGAAAAACAGCAGTATGTGAACCGTAAGACCCGGCAGGCCTTGCTTGGTCGTAATCAGCAGTTACAGGAAGAGAATAAAGAGCTTCGCGAACAACTAGCTCAGAATACCTTGTCATTGATTGAAATTGTCAAAGCGGTAAAAGTCAATACGGTTATACCGGTAGAAAGCCTTCTTGCTCCGCATTTGATCATGGAATTACACAAAAGGAAAAAAGATCAATGATAGATATAGCGGTATATTCGCACTACGAACTCATGAATAAACACCTTGCTCTATTCGAAAGATGAGCATTGCAACTTTCAACGCCCACTCATTAGAGTCCATTTTCTCAGAGGGCGTCTACTACTGTAATGCCCTGCTTGGTTTATTGCACTGCACTTTTGTTACCTTCAAAAAGTTTAGCAGGCGTTTGTACAACATCATTTTTTGTCAGCAGTGTTGTCACCTGAAGACGTTTTGAGTGCTTCGATAAGTTTACTTCGCTCTTCCTCTGTCATTCGGGATATGAGTAATGCAAGTTCTGCTGTCGTCTGATCATCACAAAAAAAGTAGTTCAACGGCACGTTTAACTCTGCCGCCATCCGTCGAAGCGTATCAATGTCGGGGACATGGCGCCCTTTCTCATAGTGATTCATACGACTACTAGCCGATGCGGGATCAAAGCCAATAAGTAGCCCCAGAGAGCGCTGTGATAGTCCCGCCCTGCATCTCGCTTCTTTAAGTCGTTCTGGTATCGGGTTTTTTTCTGACACTGAATCATCTTCATCGGCCTCGGATGCTTAGATTGTCTAAGTATCTGTCATTGTTGTATACTTAGCAATCCTAAGTTAACAGCCTTTTTTTAGTGATATGAATAGTAGAGTAACCAACCCTGAGTCGTACATATTTTCTGCAATCATCTATATTGGCAAAGATAACTTCACCAGTAACGAAGTAGCGAAAATTCTTATCGAGCGATTTTCACTTCCGAAAAATTATTTAAAGGCAAAAGCTTTTGCTTATAACCAAATTCAAGGTCTGGTTAGAAAGGGATTGTTAAATAAAGTAAGAAAATTAGGTGCGTATCAATATTTATACTCAGCTACATCTGAATTCAATGTCGTAAAGGAAAACGTAGAGTTAATTGAGACACCCAAAAAAAGCCCCTGTCAATTTATTTCAAGTGCTACCAGTCATGAACATAGCAATGTAAACATTCAAATAAGAAATCTTATTGAAAAATACAGCAGCGAGTTGGAAAAAGTATCAGGAGCAAAGGAGATTTATGAAGAATTGATAATTGCCGTGCCGAGCAGGGAAAATGAATTCAGGAAACTTTCTCTCGAACAAGAGAAAAAGAAAATTAAGATAAATGAAAAAATAAACACATTGATTGGGATTTTTAATAAAACCATTGCAATAAAGCAATGACTTTTAAAAAACATTTAAAGTTAAATAAGTTCATGAAAGAGAGAGGGCGAAGCAGAGTCCGCCCTCTCCCTTCATACCCTGATCAGCCTCATTACAATGAGGTTAACAGCGTACACCACTATATGCTAGTCCTTAATAAATATAATCCCAGCCAGAGCGAGATGCAACCTTTAAAATTCAAGCAGTACTAGTTAAACAACGAGTTCATCCTTACACCTTTTAAACTGTAAAGTAATAAAACACCTTACAGGCTGTTTTTTACGAGGATTGAATTTATTATGAAGAAATCGATATGGCCACGTACTTATGGATACTATTTTTCCCGTTAGACTTCTAAGCCAGTTACGTCCACTTTTAATTGGTTTTCGTAAATCAAAAGGATTAACTCAAAGAGAATTATCTGCCATGTTGGGTGTAACTCAGCAGACTTATGCTCGCCTTGAAGCAAATCCTTCAAAAGCAAGTTTTGAGCGTCTATACAAAGTGTTAAATATTTTAGGGGTGGAGATTTCGCTCAGTTCTGCACCTCTTTCAACTTATACAAAGCCTACGAATTTTGTAGAAAAGGAGTTTGATTCACCGGCAAGGCGTGAGGAATGGTGATAGGAGCAAGCCTATTTGATAGGTCTGGACATCAGGCACCGCCTCTAAGCATTTGATCTGTTTCCCCATTGATCAACTCAGACTGTTTAGCCACGACCGATTCTGGCTCGGTGCGGATAAATTGACCAGTTTAAATGTCCGCTGTGAGCGAGGTGCGGACGTTACAGCTATCATATCTAAATTAGCTTTGATGATGCCTGGTAATGTAAATCATCTTTTCGCAAGCTTAAATGCCAATAAAAAACTAGCCAAAATGAATTGGCTAGCCTTCCCTTTGCCATCGGGATTTAAATTTACGTAGGTGATTACTCACACTCAGTCAGGTAAACAATGAGTGCTTGGCTGACATGTAGGGTAACAATAAGGTTTTGGTGGCTCATCTTTAGGGGACGGTTTATTGTCTGCTTGCACCTCGTCGTACGGAGATTTAATGTCAATTCTTTTCTTATCCCATATGGAATGTTTTATCTCTGCTCGTTTTAATGCCAACAACTCACTGTTAACAATATCACTTAAGCTTTCTTTGATTATCGAACCAACTTTTATTTTCTTTGACATGGCGCATGGACTAACATCACCATTTACTGCCACGCAAATTATTCCATTCCAACACGCCCCACAAAGCTCACTTAATTCCGATGTTGTGTTATCATTACAAACTCTTCCAATTTTTTTTACGTGATCGAAATGAATAATATTAACACCGATATTTTCCAGGAATTCTTTTGTCTCTTGGAAGTACTCGCTGTTCTCAGCATGAAGTGCTACATTAGCTTTTATTGAGATGCCATCACCCACTAATCGTGATATGTTTTATACTGTCTTTGCGTGAGAACCTTTTTTCTTAGTTATTAAATCATGTATTTCTGCAATATGTGAATGTATAGAAACTGCTACTTTAACTTTATACTTTCTGATTGCACCGAAAAGCTTATCGTTTATCATTGTTCCATTTGTTGTGAGTCTAATACTGGTAAAACCTAGTTCTGACGCCTCAGCGATTAAATCCTGCAATCGTTGCTCTAAAGTAGGTTCACCCCTAAAAAGTGCACATCCTTACAGTTCAATGCTGAAGCACTTGCAAGAACTGTTGAATAATCAGCATAAGTTAATTCCAGAGACCTATTAATATGAGGGACAGATTCGTTATAACAGTGAATACATTCAAGATTACAAAAATTAGTTAACTCTAACCATAAAGAACGGATTCCATAAATGGCTTCATCATCCATTGTTAGAACATTTATCGTTGACATAACATTGCCTCACTATATTGGTCATTAACAGTAAGTGCGCTAATCACATTCTAAATTAATGGTTGTCAAATCGAATCAAATTTGATTGACAGATTTTTATAGCATTTTGAATACTAGTGGCATGCCACAGATTGTTTTCTAATATATTCCAAAGCGACGATGGGATATCTTTAGGAATCATATCTAGAACCAATATACGTCTAATTCATAAATTAAATTATTAAACATTTTCAAAAAAAGTCAAGTTATCATTAAATTGTAAAAAACCCTTATATTTCATGCCTTATGACTGAGATTTAAACTCAACTTGGTAGTGTTCTAAGTATCCCGGCAAAACGAGCTATTCAATTTTAGGGTGCTTCCGGCATATCTTTTATGTTCTTAGGAGATCTCCATGTGTAACAGTCAGTTCACCGCTCTAGTCCTTATTGACTAACTCGCTATGGTATCTGCAACATCCGCTCCTGGCTGTGAGTTCAATGGGGCGAGCTTTGCTGATATACTGTTTATGAGGATAAGTGCCGCGTGTTCATACTCACACAGCTCAATATCGACTAACGACGGCTTTTATGGGTACCGATGGACACATTATCTTATTGTTAATTTACCTGAACTAAACAGCCAGTCATAAACTGGTCGGTGTTTCAGTGTAAATCTATCAATCACGATTGTTTATGCTCACCAGGGTATGATCTTTCCAAAGCGATCTAAAAATTCCAGACCCGGTTTGCCTTGCTTCTGCTCGATTGTATTAATGATATCTGGAATGGCTTCCTCTAGGCTAAAAGTACCATTACTCCCCCCCATATCTGTACGGATCCAGCCAGGAGTTAGCCAGTACCGGATGCAACTCTTTAATAAAGTTCAGCACTCTCTTTTTTTTAGTTGTCGAAACTTTATGGCTATGCGAACCCTTGGTTGGAAGTCCATGCATGTTTTAGCGCCGTTTTGAATTCATCAGACTCTATCTTTTCGAGCTCATCTCTGAGCATTTCATTCCAGTCATCTTCTTCAAACTCTTCGAGCAGAGAATACAAATATTCGACATTAGGCATGATTGCTTGCACTGCAGTTCTGCGACTACCAAGCAACTTTATGTCACCGTTCAGGTTAAAAACACGGATAGTTTCTTGCGCTTTTTTAAGCGCTCTCCCCGTGAGTCCGATAGCTGGTACAACCTCTCCGGTAGTGAGAAATAGCAGGTAGTCGTCAGGGTTTTCTTCATCAGGTTTTATTAGATCATCAGCATTGTAGGCGCCAGCACCATTGTCCTTATATATACCGCAACGTGACCACCCGCCACTTTTTTTGGAATCGCCACAAGAACCAAACAGGTTACTCCAGATAAACGTCAGAGCAGGGAATTTTCCCCTAGGCCTGAAATGCTCAATATGACGTCTATTCAACCGGCACTCACAATAAGCACAAAACTCACCCTGCATTTCAGTTAATTTCGGCCATACCGCAGACTGATCAATCTCCATCCAGTCATTTTGACCGGCTGTATACTGGTCCAGAATCTCCGGACTCTCCAGCCGAGCTAACTCTTTCATTCCTATTTTCCCTTCTCGGCCCTTATCTTGTTTATTTTATTCTTCATCTTATTAATGCGAATAAGGCTGTCTGCTTTCTTCAACTCAGCACTATCGATGCCAAAGTGCGTCTTTATTTGGTCGTAAAGCTCTTGAGACTGGTTATCGAGTTCTCCCGAATTATCTAAAAGCAATAGTTCAAAGTCACCTAACCAATGAGATTCCGCAATACCAGGCGGTGTAGGATGTACGTTCATTACCTGCTCAAGAATTTGAGCATTCTCACTTCCCTTTGTTTGCATATCGGGAGAATCAAGGAATGATTGGTTGCCATCATCGTTGGGATCAAACTCACGAATACAGCGTTTCTCAATAGTAGAAAGAACAATGGGACTGTGTGTTGTAATAATAAATTGAATGTTAGGGAATGCACTGCGCAGGTTCAGGATAACTTCCTGCTGCCACTTAGGATGAAGGTGAAGTTCTATTTCATCAATTAAAACAATGCCACGTCCCTCTAATGGATTTTCCAGTAGGGGATTAAGCATGACCATTCTTCGCGCAAGATCAGCCACCAACGACAGAAATACACGCTGCCCGTCAGACAATTGGTCAATAGTAACATCATGCCCATCATTGGTAACTTTGACTAAATCAGAACCCGTTGTCATTTCAACCCATATCTTACTGATACTAGGTACAACCGAGCAGATTGATTTCTCAACAACACTTTTTTGAACAGACTCAGTTACCATTTTCGAGGAAACCGCAGCATCGTTTCTTTCTGAAGCTTCACTAAGCTTTAGCTTCATCTGTTCCAGAAGTGATTTTACCGAAACCATACCGCCATCAACGGAACGCTGTAAGTCATTAACTTGTTGTTCAAGTTCTTTAATTGAACTTGAGATATCTGATATGGTACGCTTATGCAGGTAAATGTACCACTCAACGAAATGATCGAAACGACCTGCGCCACCGAGTGCTTGACTATAGGCATCAAAACGCTCTTCTCTGCGTCCGGCATTATCTTTTGTATTGCGGTTAAAGGGTTGCGATCGCTCAACGTTGTAAAGAGCAAACGTCGGCAAGTTGATCGTCTTCGCCTCATTGATGACTCGCCATATATCAGCTAAATCCCTTGCAGGCTTAACCTCACTGTCCCGCCTTTCTGCTGTACCAAGGGCTGAGCGTGACAATCTGATCGGCACACTCTTAAGTCCTTTGCCAAAGAAGAAAGTGCTGCTGACATCGGCATACCTGTTTTCAGCGTCATTTTTTATGTCAGTCAGTTCGCTTAACCTTTGTCCACTACCACCTTCCTTCAGGATGTTCGCGACGAACCAACTCAGCGTTTTTGCGATCGCATATAAGATGCTTGTCTTACCTTTACCATTGTTGCCAATAATGACTGTCAGATCTTCTTCGAATTTGATTTCAAGAAGAGAGAAACGGCGAAAGTCCTTTAGCGTCAGGCGCCGAAGATAGAACGCATTATCTGGACGAAACGTTCCTGACTCATCAACGTGTCCATCCTGAATGTAATCCCTACAGGTTTCGAACCACTCATCCACCAACATTTCACCCAGACCAGGCACATTATCATTATTACGTTGGTAAAGTTCGAACGCTGACAGTAAATTTCCACCCTTTGCTTTTCTTTCGTATTGTTTGGTCATCTCTGTCCTCTCAGGCGCTCCATGAGTTCTAATGAGTATTTTTCGTTCATCCGTGCGATGAACCCAGGTTCGATATGGCTGGCAAATGCTAACAGCCCGGTCAGATAAGCTTTATCCTCATTATCAAGCAGCCCATACTTGTACTGGTTAATCAGGTGTTTGATAAATCTTTTTCTATCGCGCCCTAGTGACAATTTCTCTTCATTATTTATTGTTACGCCAGTCACATGCCGGTTATGTGCTTTTGATGAGAAAACCGTTTTGCTGTGATTAAGTCTGAGCTCGCTTCCGAATAAATCCTTAAGTAACGCCTCAAGTGTTGAAGGAACAGCTTTCAGTACATTAGGGATATTACACGAGAATGTGAGGTCATCTGCATAACGTGTGTATGTTATCTCCAGCTTATTGCAAGCCGCATGAATTCGATTATCGAACTCATACATACAGAAATTGGATATGACTGGTGAAGAAGGGGCACCAACACTCAATATCAATTTGGTTTTGAGATGCTTTATCGGTTGCCAGAAAAGGATCTTTTCAATAAAAAACTTATCTTGTGGTTCAAATTGAGGTGTCAGCGCAGATGACATTTCAATGCACCGCCAAAAAATTGCTGGTGTAATTGAGTTAAAAAAATTCTCCAGATCCGCCTTCAGGAGATACTGGTTGCCAGCATGTGCTGCAGCATTATCACGAATTCCCTTCCCTTTCATATAGGCCATTGAAGCATCATGAACAGGGAAGCTATAGAGCTGAACAAAGGCTCGTTGGATATCTTTTAGCCCTTTGGCAGGCTGGGCAATGACTCTAAATCCCGTCGTACGCTTAGGGATTTTGTAAACTTTGTACTTTCTCGGGGCGGTCACAAGAAAGGCGCTGATATCAGAGTCACTTTGACGTAAAACCGAAGCTAATCCACGAATAACAGACATAACAGTACCTGAAAATGGCCCGGCGCATTTGCGCCGGGCTTCACTCTTTACTAGAGGAAGCGAAAGTGTCGCAACCCGAGAGAGGAACGATCTCGGGTTGCGACACTTTCGCAACCCTTAATACGTTCAATAAGTTAGAGTCTGGCTAATCACCCGACTAGACGTAACCGTCCAACGCTAAAGAGTATTTAAAGCTTATCGCAAACAGCCATACTTAACAACTCGGCATGACCGGCCCATGAAGGAAGCTAAACGACTGTTACTTCAGAATTTATAGACAAGCAGACAGTTCCGGCAGTCACTGCGGCGGTATCGGACAGACAGAGTATGAGTCGGCGTGGAAACTGCTGGGATAACAGTCCAATGGAACGCTTCTTCCGGAGTCTGAAGAACGAATGGGTGCCAGTGATGGGTTACGTAAGCTTCAGCGATGCAACTCATGCCATAACGAACTATATCGTTGGATATTACAGCGCGCTCAGACCGCATGAATATAGCGGTGGGTTACCACCAAACGAATCGGAAAACCGATACTGGAAAAACTCTAAAACTGTGGCCAGTTTTTGTTGACCACTTCAAAGCGCTGACCTTTAGTTGCAACGTCAAAAATGAACAACTCCCAGGCAGGGTTACTGGCTTCGGCTCAACGCATATGGTTAAAAACCCACCAGGAAAATTGTCTCTCTACTTCCATTCTTAGTTCTGGGTCAGTTTTCATCGATGCTGTATCAGGCATACCATCCGGACAAAAATCAGCAAGCTGACTTTGAATAAACTTTAGCTTTTCTTCTTTTTCCCCTGCGCTCTCAAACACCATGAATGGCAGCTCGATAATCGGCGGTTTGGTCTGGGTGGTTAACGGCATGGTTATGACTGAATTACGGCCAGGCAGTGAGTGTAATTCTCTGATATGACTCAACAGATTGTAGGGTAAGGTGTTTTTTACGAAGTAAAAAACGTCTGCATAATAATCAGTTACGTATCCATCCCTTTTTCCAGGATAAGCCAGCGTATCCATCTCTGGAAAGGGAAACTGTAAACCCTCATTTCTGTAATGTACGATTGGCACCCGTTCAAGTACACGCCCACGGTATTTGAGGATGTATTCATAGTGACAAGGTTGCTCAATGCTAATCGTTGACCACCAGTGATGTCCTCCTATATCTTTTTCTGTATCGCCAATATTAATGGCATAATCCGGGTCCAACCGATAATAGGCCTCGCTGATACCGTCATATTCCCAATTGTCGTAATCCAGAAGCAGTCTGACTATGCGGTCAGCGGGTGCCAGGTCCAGATTAAAGCGCTCTCTCCACATTGCCATAACATCTCCAGGGCTGGCACAGCTAGTTACGGGCGTATTGGCATCTTGTTGCCGAGTGTAAACGACACCGGCTCTGACAGTTTTTCCCTCTTTTATATAGTCCTGGGTCAGATAGTAGGGTTTCATTCTGACGTTACGAATTTGTAGAATAGCCAGCACCTTATGCTGGAGTGTGATGTGGTGCAGCTGAATATCCGGACAATGGTGCTCTGCAAAACTGACTTTTCTTAATAGATCGATTAAATTTGCCTGGTTAAGTTGCTTACCATCTTCCGGCACGCCGGTAACCAACCCTTCATCATTCACACCAAAAATCAGATACCGGTCACCGTCATGCAGGACGTTTGCCATGCAGAGGATATCGTGAACAAGGGCTGCATTGTTTTGGTGGTAGGTTTGTTTAAAGTCCCACCATGGCCCTTCCTTTCCACTGGCAATCAGTTTTTCGATGGTTTCGTTCATAGTCCCCTCTATCCGATATGGCGTGCGTTGGTAGTGTGAAATGGCAGTTCCTCTTCTCGTAAAACTACTGGCGCCTTGTCTGCCCGGTACTGGAGCCAAGTTTTCAGGTCTATTTGCGTGCCGTTACTGTAAGCATACTGACCGCAGATGCGGCCATTTGAAAAAAATGATATTATTATTCTATTGAACATCCAGTTACAGTTTCATATTCTCAATAGTTTCTCACCCGCTCAGTAAGGATTGTTAATTTCAATTCTTCAGCATGTAAATGTATGGCCTGAATTTTCATTGGTTGGATTTTAAATGATTCATTTTTCACCTCGAATTCATCACCAGTAATTGTATCATTAAAAACCGCCAGAGCATCATTGATTGATTTTTCATTCAAATTTTCATATTTAGAAATAACAAACCCTATTAATAGTTCTAACTGGGTTTTCTTACCAACTATAGAGTTCACAGAGATTTCACTTCTAGCATCAATATCCATCCCTGCCCAATACTTGCATGAGAGATCTTCAAGCGTTTCAATTTTTTTTATTATTTCTTCAACTCGTTTGGAAAAATCTTGCTCTCTAATTGTATATCTAGTTCTCCACCAGTTTGTTACAATAACAACGAGTGCACCAAACAACGCAGATATGATAGCTGTTAAAAGATTAGTCATTTCTTCCACCGGCCTTATTTATATATATCCAAACCTGATGAACAACCGATGGGATTTTAGGTAATATAACGTTCAATCGACCCTCTAATTCTGATGCACTAAAACCACGCCTGACCAAACCTCCAAAAACCTCCTCGAGGAAAGATGATGCTAATCCAAACTTCCCCGTAAGATCAATGGTTACCATCTTGTATTTATTTAAAGCTGGGATAACATGATTTTCCCGAAAAGCTTCTGCACTAAAAGGAGAATCCGTTTCATACCGTCCGAAAGGTTGTTCTGAAAAATCTTTACTCATAATTATTTCAAAGCTATCGCTCAATAAGATTTGTTTATCAAGATATTCTTTAGTTAATGTAATATTTGTCCCTAGGGTTTTTGATTTCACTAATTTTAATTCTGAATGCTCAGGTACAGAACATTCTTTAAGAAATCCATACCCACTACTTATTATTACATTGTTGAATGTATTAATCCTAACCTGTCTCATTAGATCTTGAAGACCAATCCCTCTACCATTTTTACTATATTTCCCACTCGCTGCCTTTTCTAATAATTTATCGTCCGTTAAATTAGTAGAGGATATTTTATTCAGGATTGTTACGGGTATTGATGCACCATGGTCAATGATAGTTATTATCAGATTATATTCATCATAGCGTATCAAGGCTTCACAAAAGTTTTTGTTGAATACCTTAAAATTCCCAGGGTAGGCATGATCGCGTATATTGGCTACAATTTCAGATATCGAACTGTAAAAGTTAAATTTAAGTTCATCTTTGTTTTCAAAGAACTCTGGAGGTATTGTTTCAATAATTAAGTTTACAGGATCATTATTATTCATTGTTTCAAATTCTAATGTAATCTCTTCCATGTTACCTCAGATTATAATTTAA
Organism: Enterobacter sp. UPMP2061; assembly: GCF_053709615.1. Lineage (NCBI taxonomy): Bacteria > Pseudomonadati > Pseudomonadota > Gammaproteobacteria > Enterobacterales > Enterobacteriaceae > Enterobacter > Enterobacter sp. UPMP2061. Next base: position 245,278 of record NZ_JBSKJP010000003.1, on the reverse strand, counting down.
ATTAAAAGAACAAAACTCTGATATTAATTAATCGCTATTCAACGCTATCGCCACCAGAGACATCAGTTATGATTAAAAATTGGGGAGCCCTAATGTTACCAAAATTCATGTGTTGTTCAAGAAGACAAGCTGAAAATCTCTAAAGTTATGTGTAAATTTACCCACGAGTAGTGGACTACGCTGTTAAGCGAGTAAAATTGTTACAAAGTCCTCCGGACTAACGCCGCCGAGGTGACTGTGACGCCGGGCCCGGTTGTAGAACACTTAAATGTAATTGAAGATATCGGCCCGGGCCAGATCCCGGGTTTTGTATATGCGTTTTCTGATCCGTCCTTTTTCAGCGAACTGAAGAGCGATTCGGCCACCGCATTATCCCAGCAGTTGCCACGTCGGCTATGCTCGGAGCCTGGTTATTGGCCCGGCAGAAGCGCTGCCAGTCGTCACTGCCGTACTGACTACCTTGATCGCTATGTACGATAACCTCGCCGTCCGGCTTTCGACGCCACACGGCCATCATCAGAGCGTCCAGCGCGAGTTCGTGAGAGAGAGTGGGTTTCATCGACCAGCCAACCACGTTACGGGCGAAGAGATCGATAACCACCGCCAGATACAGCCAGCCCTGCCAGGTGCGGATATTAATAATATCGGTGACCCAGACCCGATTGGCCTGGACAACGGTAAACTGCCGCTGCACACGATTAGGCGCAACCACTGAAGGTCTGCCAGCGATACGACGCGGAGCTTTATAGCCGCGCACGGCTTTAATCCGGTTCAGTTGCATAATACGGCCCACCCGGTTTTTACCGCAGGTTTCCACGATTTCGTTCAGATCGCCATGAACCCGCCGGTAACCGTATACGCATCCGCTCAGGGAATATGAGTCACAGATAAGCGTCAGCAGACGCTGATTATCTTTATCCCGCGCGGAGACCGGGTTATACAGCCACACGTAAAAACCGGCCCGGGCAACGCACAACACCCGACACATCGTCATCACACCCCATACAGTGCGGTGCTCATTGATAAAGCTGTACTTCAGTCGGGCTCCCTTGCAAAGTACCGCGCGGCCTTTTCCAGAATATCCCGTTCTTCTTCGGTGCGTTTTAGCTGCGCCCGGAGTTTCAGGATTTCGCTTTTGGCTTCCTCTCAACCTTTCAAGGTCATATGTCAGATCAAGTCGCAGCTAATAGATTTAATTCGACCTAAAATAAATAAATCACCTATTTAGCGGCTGGCTATTGGCTATTAATATTTGCCTTGCAACAAACTCAATCAATTTTAAATCCTGATTAATAAAGCGAACTTCATTTGATAATGGATGCAATGTTTCAACGTTATCTTGCACACCTTTTGTATGAACAATTCGGCATCTTATTTCATAAATACGCCGCGCAATTTGTGAGAAAAGAACCTCAGCATCTTCATATTGAATGTGAACTTCACATTTTGAAAGTTTTTTAATGCTTTTGTTTGTAAATGTCTCTTTTTCGAAATTTTGCTGCTCTATAAAATCTTTAAAGTCGTCTATATCGATGCAATGCTTTAGAGTTGCTTTCAACTGTTCTAACTCACTACCAAAAGCGTTGGAGTTGTTATTAAATTTAACTATATTAAGTATTTTCGATAAATCCTTATCCTTTGAGACATCAAAACTAGGTTGTTTAAGCAAGTTTTTTATTCGTAACTGAGCATCTCGATAAGAATAAACCGTATAATAAAACTCAATAGTTTGATAAAAAGCCAAGTATTGACCAAGAGGCATTCCAATAAGCGACGTCGCATTCCAGTATAGCGCTAAGGCTTCCACATCATAGGAATAATCAAATTTAGGGATAGATAACTGGCCATTTGTAAAATCTTTGTGCCTTTTACCTAGTTGCTGTTGCTCTGCTAAAAGTTGTAGAGGCAATCCTGTTGTGCAATCTAGCTGGAAACAAATAGTCGACATAAGCCCCTTAATTATTTTCAGTGCATCTGAATGTGTTTTAACACCTGCGCCAGTAACCCTTATTGTGGTTGGGTTACTCCTGGATAATCTAAATCTATCTTTATTTCTAAAACTATAAAGACACGAAAAAGTATCAGAGGAATTGCTAATCTCTATTTTTTCTTCACCATCATAGGCTATTTTTATTATATAATCCGCATTCCTAATAGGGAGGGACTCATCAGAAGGATTAAAATATCTATATAACACTCTTTCCCAGAAGCCATAGTACGGAGCACAATCTATCATACACTCTATTACATCATCTTCTTCTGACCATATGGCTTCGTAACCAAGTACGAATTTATATTTATAAAAATCATTGCTAATAAACTCATTCGCCACCCTTCCCTCGCGTATATATAAATCTGTAAACCCTCTCTCCCTGCCTAATTTAAAATTCAAAACCTTTCTATCACCTTCTAAGATGGAATTGCTAATCCCATGTTGGTTGCATATTTCAATCAGCTCATCAATTCTTTTTTTCATTATTTCGATCACTTATTTTATAATTTGTAATATTGCCTACTCAAGCAATGAGGTTTTTGTAATTTATGGTTCATAAAGCAAGGGACTACATTCTGTTATAGCTTTTACTGCTCCGGGCATGACTCTGCAATCACCTCCTCAGATAAACGTCAAGCACCCCATCATAATTATCATTGTTAATATTGCAAGCTAACATATTAAATCAACCAACTTTAACCTATGTTAGGTGAATTTATATTCAGATTATTCATCTGTATTTTCTTCGATACACAGAATCGGCATTGTTATAAACCGAGACACCGTCTCACATTGGCACAACGCTACCACCATCAGAAACATTATTGGTCCTGATAAGTAAGAATGTATCTAAGGGTTACAGGAATTATTGAATTGTTCAAGTCGGCAAATAAGTCAACTGACCTGCTCCCAGTTGATTAACACATTATGAACTCAGCAAAGTCCGCTCCTGGCACAGAGACGACAGTCAGCACTGGAATCTAGGCTTAGTATTTACATCATGCTTTTGCTCTGCTAACACTATGACAAATCGTCCTCACTTTTTGCTCAAGCAGATGCGGCAGGTACCTAAATCAAAACGGCAAAATAGCCTCAAAAGCTGCTATTTGGGGCTAGTTCATGAAGTGAATTTCTGACGAAATTGTTTTTTCTGATAAAAATAACTAAAGAACAATGCTTTTCTGAGGATGGCTCAGATGTTAGTACTTAACCAGTTGAGCGTTGCTCCAATCCGGCGACTTTGGACATTGGTTGATACCTCTACTAACTTACCGCTTTTTTGAGCGACGACGTTGCATCTGGATCTGTCAATCTTGCTCAAGATGTCACAGCACTTACACATATTTGGAAAGAACCGCTAATCCATTCGACTCTAAGAACGCTACCGCCATCAAAGATATCAGCTCTGATTAACTATTAATGTGACTAAATGTTACCAAAAATTATTGGTTTTTCAAGAGGGTAACTACCCCCCCCAAAAAAAAGTTATACGTGTTTGGGTATGCGATTGAGATTGGAAATGGATCATGAACTGAGACAGATCAAAAATTCAGAAGATGCTCACAAGAACCAGATTCTCTGTTAGTTCATGAAGTTATCTGAGTGTCAGTTGTTGTTTATATTAAAAATTTTATTTATATCAATTATATATGACGCACTTGTATTATGAACTGAGTTTACGCTCAACATAAGTTAAATAAGATATTATGAAGCCTATCCCTCGTCAGATAAGCCCATCGCATCCCACCCCTTCCCTGTGCCGCTACTGGGGAAGCCGGAGAAACAGTGTCCGTTCCTGAGTCTGCGATGCTTTGAAACCATGGTGGATATAAAACGCTTTGGCTTCCTCAGTGAGTGCATGAACCATAATCGCCCGCACCCCGATATTCTCAGCTACCCGATAACAGCGTAAAACCGCATCGTGGAGTAAATCGGCTCCCAACCCGTTTCCGCGTAACGAGACATCCACAGCCAGACGGGCAAGTATTATCACGGGTATGGGATCGGGCATGTTACGCCGCAGATTACCTGTCGCTTGCGTATGGTTAACGCTCCCGGTAGCCAGAGAGTAAAATCCCGCGACCTGCTTCGTGCCCGTTTTACAAACGACAAACGTTCGGGCTGCGCCGAGCGCCTGGTTTTTCAGACCTCTTTGTTTTAGCCATTCGTCAAGCACGGCCTCTCCACTGACGAACTCCGCCAGTTGATGGACGCTGGATAAGGGCTCTGGTGCTGTTACACGTCCCACTGAGGTTTCCTTGCCAGCAGTTTTTCTATGGCAGGATCGTCCGCGACCGGGGCATCGAGCATGTCAATGAACTCAGCATACTGTTCATCGTTAAAATTGAATACACGCCGATCGAGGATCACATTCTCGGCTGCCTGACAGGCCATCTCCAGAATGAAGTCCGTGCGTGATTTATGGAGGATCTCTGCGGCGGCATCGATAAGCGCCCGCTGGGATTCTTTGGCTCTGAGATTGAGTTGAACATCTGATTTCATAGGTATACCTCTTGTATAGCAATTGCTTTACAAGCATAGCATAAGCGCTGTGTATAGCAATCGCTATACAGAACCCTTAATCATGTCTGACCTCGCCACACCGCATATCGCAAGAATTCGCTCTCTCAGCCAGCGGTGACCAGGGTCGCGTTCCATTCTTGGGTGCCACATCTGCGATACCGTAATACGACGGCTTCTGAACGGCAGCTCGAAAACGTGTATCTGGTCCGTTACCTGCTGATTGAGTAAATAGAGCGCGGGTATCATGGCGATAAGATCTGATTCCAGCGCCACGGACAGTGCCGTCGGAAATCCCGGTACGACGCTGACGATTTTACGTTTTGTCCCCAGTTCGGCCAGCGCATCGTCAACGGAACCGTGCAACGCGCCCTCGGGTGACGCTACCACATGGCCCCAGGCGACATAATCCTTCACGCCTATTTCTGCCTGCTTAGCCAGCGGGTGTCCCTTACGCACGACGCCCACAAATCGATCCTCAAACAACCGTTGCAGCCGTATTTCAGGCCCCATATTGCTCTGGACGCCAATCTCCAGATCAACCAGCCCTTCCCGAAGATAGCGCGACGTTTTTTCCGGCTTAGGCGCGAAGCGTATACAGACGTCCGGCGCGGCGTCGGCCACAGCCGCTATGAGCGCAGGCCCAAACGCCACCACAAAACCATCGTTTGCCCTGATGGTAAAAAGACGCGCCAGACTTTGCGCGCTGAACGTTTCAGTTGAGGGCTGCAATACCGCCCTCGCCTCGTGCACTGCACGCCTGGCGCGATCCCGGGTCGCTTCGGCCCACGGGGTCAGTACCATGCTACGCCCGGCGCGCACCAGGATCGGGTCGCCTGTAACGTCGCGTAACCTGCTTAATGTCCGGCTCATGGCCGAGGTGCTGAGGTTCAGACGACGTGCTGCACCTGCGACACTCGCTTCGCTCAGCAATATGTCGAGTGCAATCAGTAAATTAAAATCAGGATCGGTCATAGCGCTCATTCCTGTTCATTCAGATAAGGCGTTTCGTGCAACGATAAAGTGCAAATGGTGCGCCTTCCGCCCTGTAAAAGCCATCTTTATAGTTTTGTCATCCATACACTCTTCTCAGAGGACAACATAATGACGCTCTTTTCCAGTCAACCCGGCGACGAAGGACTTCCCGGCCCGGCGCGCGCACGGGTGATGGCCGCAATTATGACCACCACCTTAATGGGCGTGTTTGATGGCACCATGATCAACATTGCCCTGCCCTCCATGGCTCAGGAGATGCAGGTACCTGCCAGTATTGCCGTCTGGTTCGCCAACGGGTATCTGCTGGCGGCTGCGATGACGCTGGCGATATTCGCGGCGCTTGCGGCCCGCCTGGGTTATCGCCCCGTATTTCTGGCAGGTCTGACGACCTTTACCCTAACATCACTGGGTTGCGCGCTGGCGAATACACCCGAAGTGCTTATCGGTATGCGCGTGCTTCAGGGGATCGGCGGCGCGGCGACGCTGAGTATTGCCCCCGCAATCCTGCGGTCCGTATTTCCCGGGCGATTGCTTGGCCGCATTCTGGGGTTGCACGCCCTGCTCATCGCCTCCAGCTCCGCTATCGGCCCGGTATTGGGCGGGACGATCCTTCACACCCTGCGCTGGCAATGGCTGTTTGCGATAAACGTTGTTCCCGGCACCCTCGCCTTACTGCTGGCGGTCAAAGCGCTGCCGCGGGATGCGGTACGAAAGCAAGCGCCTTTCGACACCCCGGGCGCCATATTGTCGGCGCTGCTGTTGGGGTCGACGATCATGGCGGCGAACAGCCTCCAGGACTATCATCCCGGTAGCCTTTGCTGGACAATGCTCGCTGCGCTGAGCGGCATGGCGTTTATCTGGCAGATCCGCCGCGCGGATAACCCCTTACTGCCGCCGATGATGTTTAAAAATGAACGTTTTACCCTCGCGGCCTTCACGTCGATGATTGCTTTTGTCAGCCAGGGGATCACCTTTATTGCGCTGCCCTTCCTGTTTCAGAGCGAATACGGCTACAGTCCGGTGTTGTCTGCCCTGCTGTTTACGCCGTGGCCGCTAGGGATCGTACTGATTGCGCCGCATGCAGGCCGGTGGGCAGACACGATTTCAGCCCCGGCGATATCCGCCCTGGGGCTGATGATTTTTGTCGTCGGTTTGATCCTGCTGGCAACATTACCCGACCGCCCTTCAGTGTGGGATATCTGCCTGCGGAGTCTGGTGTGCGGAGTGGGGTTTGGCTGCTTTCAGAGTCCCAATAACCGGGAAATGCTCTCCAACGTTATTCGTGAGCATGCGAGCTATGCATCCGGTGTTTTATCCATTATGCGCACGTTCGGGCAGTGTCTGGGCGCCGCCGCCGTGGCCGTTCTGCTGGCCGCAGATGAAAGGTCAATTCATGTTGCGCTGTGGGTCGCCGCCGCAGCTTCTGCGGTAGCGGTCGTCGTCAGCGCGAGCCGGTTGCGTAAAATCACTCATCCTGCGGAAACAGGATGAGCACGAAAAATATAACTAAGCGCTACTCCAGCGCCAGCAGCGCAAAACTCGCCAGCCAGTGGCCGCCGCTGTAGTGGCTGCCGACAACATGCTCCACGCTTGCCGAGAGATGGCGCGCAACGGCATCCTGTAACGCCTGTTGCGCCGGGTGGTTTTCCGGCAAAGCGCGGGCAATGTGCTTCATACACCACGCGCGGCTGAGGTTAAGCCCGTCCAGATGTGCGATTTTCGGGTCGGTGCGGTCGCTTACCTCAGCCGGGTTCATCAGCGCTGAAACGGCACCCACTTCAGGCAGAAACGCATCAAACCAGGCCGGGAAATTCTCTACCACCTTACTCATCAGTAACGCCTCGGTCAGCGCCCCGGAGATATACTCGTCGCCGCCCGGCTCATAATGCGCCGGATATTGCGTGTCCGTATGATAAAAGCGCGTCGCCGCGTCCAGGATAGCCTGTTCAAGCCCGTCATCCGTCACCGCCCGGGCATAATCCAGCCCCAGCGCGAGCGCAAACGCCGTGTTGTAATGTGTTCCGACGCGGATGGGATAGGTGAGCTTGCTGAGGTAATCCACCAGCCGCTGGCGAATATCCCGCGTTAACGGTTGCAGCGTCTGGTACCAGCGCTCCGCCTGTGGCAGTGACGACTGTTTCAGCTCCTGCGCCAGCGCCAGCAGCCAGCCGTAGCCATAAGGCCGCTCAAACGACGCGCGGAACGGCGCGGTAAAATAGGCCAGCTCCTTCGCCACCTTCTCGTCGGTCAGGTGTTCTTCGAACAGAGTGATGATCTCTTCCCGGCACGGCAGTTCGGGCCAGAGACGCAGGCAGCGCAGCAGCAGCCAGTAGCCGTGCACCGCAGAGTGCCAGTCAAAACAGCCGTAAAAGATCGGGTGCAGCTCGCGAGGCGGCAGAACGTCGCCGTCATCGTTGAGCAGATGCATAATGTGGTTCGGGTATTCCTGACGTAAATAGGTCAACGGCATTCTGGCGAAGGCGTCAGCCTGATGTTGCGTTAATTCCATTGCAGCTCCTTAGCGAAACACGAGGAAATACATTAAGAACACGTTCACCACCAGCAGGGTTAACGCGGTCGGGATCTGGATCTTGATAACCTGATATTTGTCTTTTAGCTCCAGCAGCGCGGCGGGCACAATGTTGAAGTTGGCGGCCATCGGCGTCATCAGCGTGCCGCAATAGCCTGCGTACATACCGATAGCCAGCAGCGGCGCCGGGTTACCGTGATGGACGTTAATCAGGAATGGCAGAGCGATACCGGCGCTTAACACCGGGAAGGCTGCGAAGGCATTACCCATGATCATGGTAAACAGCGCCATCCCCACGCAGTAAATGACCACCAGCATGAAGCGGCTGTCCGGGTTCACAAACAGGCTGACCACCTTTTGTACCGATTCGCCGGTATTCGCCACCACGAACACCCCGCCGAGCATGGCGAGCATCTGCGGCAGGATCACCGCCCAGCCAATGGTATCGACCAGCCGACGCGACTGACGCACCGCATGCAGCGGCGTACCTTTTGTCAGCCACCAGCCGGTAAGGATAGCCGCCACGCAGGCTACGCAGAGCGCCGCCAGCGTAAGCTGTTTCTGGTCGAGCAGATAAACGCCGCCAATCGACACGCCTTTCAGAAACAGCGTCCCGATGACCGTTACCACGGGGATCATCAGCGCGGGCAAGAATAGCCAGTTTTTCAGCCGGTTCGACGAGGCAACACGCTCCTCCTCGGTGGACATTTTATAGTGCCCCTTCCCGACCAGCCCGAAACCGGCCAGCAGCGCAATCACGATAACGGCGCCGCCAATAATGCGATACGCCAGCGACTTACCCAGCTCCTGCACCATCAGATCGCCAAACAGGAAGATCCCGCCGAACAGAAACCAGAACAGCGCCGTGGTATAGCGTTTCGGGTTAGCGCGGTCGCGAAGGGTCATCACAACCAGCAGCATCACGACGAAGCCGATCAGGTAGTACACGCGGTTAATGGTAATGAGGGTCATCATGGTGCGATCTCCTGCGTACCCAGCTCTGCTTTCCAGGCCATCACGTCGCGACGAATGCTGGCATCGAGGCGCAGCAGACGCGTCATATGGATGATCAGTGCCGCAATAGCGGTCGGAATGGCCCACAGGCCGATATGCAGCGGTTCGATCCCCTCGATCCCGTTCTCTTTCAGGAACGCATCAATCAGCAGTACCGCGCCAAAGGCGATAAAGATATCTTCCCCAAAGAAAACCGCGATATTGTCACACGCGGCGGCATGGGCTTTGATTTTGTCGCGGATAGTCTGCGGCAGTTCGCCGTATTCATTCAGGGCCGCCCCTTCCGCCATCGGCGCCAGCAGCGGACGCACCGTTTGCGCGTGGCCGCCAAGGGACATCAGGCCCAGCGCAGCCGTCCCTTCGCGGGCGACAAAGTAGAGCATCAGGATACGCGCCGAGGTGGCGCTGGCGATCTTCGCGACCCTGGCCTGGGCGCGCTCTTTCAGCCCGTAATACTCCAGCAGGCCAATCACCGGCAGGATCAGAATGAAGGTGGCAAGCGATCGGCTATTCACGAACTTTTCGCCAAAGGTTTCCAGCAGCATACCGAAATCCATGCCAACCAGCAGGCCCGTCGCCAGCCCCGCCACCACGACAACCAACAGCGGGTTGAAACGCAGTGCAAAACCAATAACCACCACCGGAATCCCGATAAGTGGCAACAGTGTAGAACTGTCCATAAACGTTACCCTATCCAAAGTGAGCGTTGCGCGCCGACGGCTATTTTTTATACTTCGCAGCAGAGCGAAGCCGGTGCATTAAGGCGCGCGATGTTGTGTTTTGCGTCAGGCTCCACAGAACCTGCACTAAAAAGCTATATCTGAACGTCAAAAACATGTAAACAATTTATCAATAAAATGTTCTTATTTTATCGACGGGTTTACATTTCGGGGGAAGGATCGTTATGACAGTAAACAAAAAGACGACGGCGTTAAACCACGACGATATTGCGGACGGGCGAATCGTCTCCTCCCGTCATCTCGTCTCAGAGCGGTGTGCTGAATTATCAGAGCTGGAATATGCGCTGATCATGACCAGCAATGCGTTTAACAAATGGATGGTGCGCTGCATGACCGCAGCGGGTGAACCGGATATGGGGGCCTTTGACGTTTCGCTTCTGCACCACGTGAATCACCGCAACCGCAAGAAAAAGCTGGCCGACATCTGCTTTGTGCTGAACGTGGAAGATACCCACGTGGTAACGTATGCGCTGAAAAAGCTGGTCAAGGCGGGATATGTCACCAGCGAGAAAGCCGGAAAAGAGCTTTTTTTCTCCACCACGGAGGAGGGAAAAGCGCTGTGCATGAAGTACCGGGAGGTGCGGGAGGCCTGCCTGATCAACATTCATGCGGAAAGCGGCATTCCGGGAGCATCAATTGGCGAGACCGCGCAGTTACTCCGCGCGATCTCCTCCCTGTATGATACCGCCGCACGCGCGGCGGCCTCGCTTTAAGGACGGCGGAAAAGCGACATGCTCCGCCCGGCCAGTTCATAATCGACGGATTCCGTGATGATTTCCCCTGTGGGGGCCTCATCCGCCGTCGAAAGCTCCAGCACCCAACCCCCTTCGCCAAACTGCGGGATCTGGAATGGCACCGTACCTTCAAACGGGTTAAACAGCATCAGCACGTCGTGCCAGACGCCCTCTTCCTGTTCAAGATCAGGACGGCTGATGGCAAGACCAAGGGTGGAACCCTCGTCCCACTGTTCCGACTGCTGAGGTCCGCCACCGGCGTTAAACCAGCGGATCTCCAGCCCGTCGCGCCAGTTTTCACGTCGCAGCAGCGGCTGCGTCGCGCGCAGGGCAATCAACCGACGGGTAAAGTCGCGCAGCTTCTCGTCGTTTTCAGTGAGTCCTTCCCAGTTTACCCAGGAGATCTCGCTGTCCTGACAATAGCCGTTATTATTGCCCTTTTGCGTCCGGCCAAACTCATCGCCTGCCAGCAGCATCGGCGTGCCGTGGGAGAAGAAGAGCGTGGTGAGGAAGTTGCGCTTTTGCCGCTCGCGGGTGGCGATGATATCCGGGTTCTCCGTCGGCCCCTCTTCGCCGTAGTTATACGACCGGTTATCGTTATGTCCGTCGTTATTATCTTCCCCGTTATCGGCGTTATGTTTCTCGTTGTACGACACCAGGTCGTTCAGCGTGAAGCCGTCATGCGCGGTGATAAAATTGACGCTGGCCCACGGACGACGCCCGCGCAGATCGTATAAATCACCGGACCCTAACAGACGGGCGGCAAAATCGTTAGAGACGTTATCCCCCTTCCAGTATTCACGTACCGTATCGCGGTATTTGTCGTTCCACTCACCCCAGCCTGGCGGGAAGCCTCCCACCTGATACCCGCCCGGGCCGATATCCCACGGCTCACCGATGAGCTTCAGCTTCGACAGCACCGGATCCTGGGTCACGGCATCGAAGAAGCCGCCGCGCGGATCGAACCCCTCCGGCTCACGTCCGAGAATGGTCCCGAGATCAAAGCGGAAACCGTCAATCTGCATCGATTCTGCCCAGTAACGCAGGGAGTCCATGACCATCTGCAATACGCGCGGGTGGGAAGTATTAACGGTGTTCCCGGTGCCGGTGTCGTTGATGTAATACCGGTGCTGATCCGGCATGGTGCGGTAATAACAGAAGTTATCAATTCCCTTAAACGACAGGGTTGGCCCCAGCTCGTTGCCCTCCGCCGTGTGGTTATAGACCACGTCGAGGATCACCTCGATGCCCGCGTCATGATAGGCACGCACCATGTCGCGGAAACCCTGGATCCCCGCCGGGCCGTAATAGCGTGACGCTGGCGCAAAGAAACCGAGCGAGTTATAGCCCCAGAAGTTTTTCAGACCGCGATCGAGCAGGTGCTGATCGTCAGGGAACCAGTGAACCGGCAGCAGCTCGATCGAGGTAATGCCGAGGCTTTTGATGTACTCCACCGACGCTTTATGCCCCATCCCCTCAAACGTACCGCGCAGTTCAGGCGGAATAGCCGGGTTAAGCTGGGTAAAGCCTTTTACGTGGCTCTCATAAACCACGGTATGCGGCCACGGGATATCGGGTCGGCGGGAGTCTTGCCAGTCGACGGCATTGGGGTCGATGACCTTACATTTGGGCGTAAACGGCGCGCTGTCTCGCGTATCAAAGCTGAGATCCAGCTCATCGTGTCCCAGCTCATAGCCGAAGTGGGCATCGTTCCACTCAATGTCACCCACCAGTTCACGGGCATAGGGGTCAATAAGCAGCTTATTGGGATTGAAGCGGTGACCGTTCTCCGGATCGTAAGGGCCATACACACGGTAACCATACAGCGCCCCCGGTTTCAGATCCGGCACATAGCCGTGCCAGACCTCATGGGTATATTCCGGCAGTTCCAGGCGGGCTATTTCTGTTTTTCCCGAAGGATCAAACAGACACAGCTCTACCCGCTCCGCGTGGGCGGAAAACAGAGCGAAGTTCACCCCTTTCCCGTCATAATTTGCGCCCAACTGCTGGCCATGACCGGCCCGAATTTCAAACGTTGTATCCTTTGGCATTTTTGTTCTCCTCGATTAGTCGCAGGTAAGCAGAACCAACAAACATCCCTTTTCAGACGTTAAATCCAGCGTCTCTGGCAGAAGGCGGCGCTCACCGGTAAACAGATCCCGGTAGTGCTTCCCGGCCAGCTCCTGGGGTATGGCCACCGTAGTATTGGCCCACAGCATCGCATTGTCGGTGACGTCAAACACCAGACGCGGCACGGCGACGATCAGCGCCTCGTCATCTTTTATGCGGGCATAAACGATCAGATTCTCTTCCCGCTCGCCGGTCACCTTCAGCGGCAGCCAGTCGCCGTAGCGGAAAAGCGCGGGGTAATGCGGCCGCAGCCGTAACAGCGTGGCGGTGACGTACTGCTTCACGCTGCCCTCTCGCCAGCGTTGCGCATCGTTAAAAATGGTTCCATCCGCTACGCTGAGGTTTTCCGCCAGCGCGGTGAAATCCGGTTCGCGGCGGTTATCCGGGTCGACCAGGCTGAAGTTAAGCCCTTCGCTGCCCTGGTAGATGTCCGGTACGCCTGGCGCAGTCAGCTTGATCACCGTCTGGCTCAGGCTGTTCATTAACCCAGCCCGAATAAACGGCTGGAGTGCGGCACTGAAATCACGCAGGAACAGGGTGTTATCCGGGGAGAGCAGATGGCGCACGTAGTCCAGCACCACGCTCTCGTACCCTTCGTTGCTGTCGATCCAGTCGGTACGCTGCTTGGCCTCGCGCAGGGCTTTCTCAATAAAGCCGAGGAAACGCTCTTCCAGTGACTTAAGACCATCACGATCGTCTGGCGACAGCGTGGCTGGCCAGACGCCCGCCAGCGCCTGGAAGATCATCCAGGTGTCGGCGGCGTTCGGCGCGGTGCCGTCGTTGAGGAATCGAACCTGCGTCTGGTTCATCTGGCGCCAGCGCGCCAGGTTTTCCCCCCACAGATCTGGCGCTTCCGTCAGCGTGTATAGTCGCGCTCGCGCATCCTCGCCGCGTTTGGTGTCGTGGGTGGAGGTTCCCAGCAGCGCATCGGGCTGGCGGGCAAGACGAATACGCATCTCCTGATGAAAACGGGAAAGTGAAAACGCGCGCGGCGTCGGGTCGGCGCCGACTTCGTTCAGGGCCAGCTCCAGGTTATGGCGAAAGAACAGCGTATCCTCTACCGATTTCGCCATCAGCGGCCCGGTCAGTTGCTGAAAACGGGTGCGGAAAAGCGAGGCCAGCGCGTGGTCATCCTCCGGCAGATCGCCGGTGAGAATACGCACGATCAGGCTGAGCGCGGGTTCAGAGGTGTCGACGCTGGCGACCACGCGACTGAGCAGCGCCACATCCGGTGGCGTCAGCCCCTCTCCGGTGCCGTAGGTGCGATACACCGGAAACGCGATAAGCAGCTCGCGCAGGGCATGGCGGATATACTCATGCTCCACTTGGGCGCCGTTATGCCCGGCCAGCTCGCTGGCTATTTTGAGCAGCGTGGTAAATTCACCTTCAAAATTACGATCGGTCATCAGCCCTTTGGCTTTGCGAAGTTCCGCCTGCCTGTCCACGGTCGTACCCAGCGTCTCGTCGTAGAGCGTCTCCAGTCGAGAGAGGTTGGTATCATCCACCAGCACTTCCGCCAGAGAGGCAATAAACTCATAGCCCGTTGTACCCGAGACCGGCCACTCCGGAGGAAGCTGTTCCCCTTTGGCGAGGATCTTCTCTACCGTGATGTAGCAATCCGGTCCGGTCGCCGCACGCAGGCGCTCCAAATAGCCCAGCGGATCGGCAAGCCCGTCCACATGGTCAATGCGCAGGCCATCGACAACCCCGGCGTGAACAAGCTCAAGGATCAGGCGGTGCGTGTCTGCGAAGACCGCCTCATCCTCTACCCGCACGCCGACCAGCCCGGTGATTTCAAAAAAGCGCCGCCATGAAAGCTGTTTCGGCGCTTCCCGCCAGGACATCAGCCGCCAGCTTTGCGCCTCGTGGATCTCAGCGATGCTCTTGCCTTCGGCATACGTGCCGGGATTAAGCGGATAGGCGGTATCATAGTAAACCAGCGCCGCGCTGTTGGTGACACTGTCACGTTTTAAGGTGATAGCCCCCCGCTCCAGCTCGGCTTCAAAGGTGTCGCCAAGAAACGGCAACGTCAGCGGTCGGGACCAGTCGATATCAAAATACGCCGCATAGCGGCTCTGCCTGCCTTGTTCTATAACATCGCGCCACCAGCGGTTTTCCAGCGAGGTCGACATATGGTTAGGAACGATATCCAGAATCAGCCCCATCCCCGCCTGTTTCAGCGCCGCCGCCATGCGGTCAAACCCTTCCCGCCCGCCAATCGCCGGGTCGATTTCGTTGGGGTCGGTCACGTCATAGCCGTGGGTGGAATCCGTGGTTGCGGTGAAAACAGGCGACGCGTAAAGATGGCTAATTCCAAGGTCTTTCATATACGGAATCAGGTCCACCACGCGATCGAAGGTCATGCCGTTGCGAAACTGAATTCGGTAAGTAGAGGAAGGGATCATAGCGCTGCTTCTCCATCAGCTAAGCGAACAACAATGCTGTTTGGCGGCAGGTTATCGACTGCCTCCGGCCAGCTAAAGATCGTTTTTCCGGGCAGGTTCGGTAAGGCGAGCGGCTTTTTGCCGATATTCAGCGCCAGCGACAGCGTACCGGACGGGAAACGCCAGCTCACGGCAACCATGCCGAGCGCCGTATGCAGGACGTTACCCTCCACGGCGCCCCGCTGTTTCAGTAGCGGGACGATAAAGCGCTGACGCAGCGCAATCAGTTCGCGCGTAGCGTGCAGCCACGCCCTGCCTTCCTCCGTGTCTGCCTTGTTCCAGTCAAGCTTCGACCGCATAAAGGTATTTACGTCATTGGGGTCCGGTACGGTTTCATCGTGCCCGGCATGGCCGGTGAACTCTTTCGCGCGCCCTTCCCGCACGGCTTTCGCCAGGTCGCCGTGGAAGTCGGTGAAAAAGAGGAACGGATGCGTTTCGCCATACTCCTCGCCCATAAACAGCAGCGGAATATGGGGCGACATAAGTAGCGCCGCGAACAGCACACGCGTTTTATCCGCGCCTGCCAGAGAGATAAGCCTCTCCCCCTGGGCACGGTTGCCGACCTGGTCGTGATTCTGAATAAAATCGACAAAAAACTGCGGAGGTTGCTCGCGACACTCTACCCCGCGCGATTTTCCGGTCTGAAGCGAGATTTCCCCCTGGTAGACAAAGCCCTCTGCCAGCGCCCGCGCCAGTTTTTTCTCCGGCTCAAAGGCAAAATCCTGATAATAGGCGTGTGATTCCCCTGTCGCGAAGACATGCGCGGCGTTGTGAAAATCATCATTCCATTCGGCGGTGAAAAGCGGCGTCTGACCATGCTCATCGCGCGGATGCAGGAAAATCACGTTGCGACTGTCTTCGGTGGTCAGATGGATATGCCGATCCGGAAATGCGTCGCGGATCCGTTGCGCTATCTCGGGAAGAATATGGGTCTCAGCGTCGTCATGGATCTGGTCGATGGCGTCGAAGCGCAGACCGTCAAGATGATACTCCGAGAGCCAGAATAACGGCGCCTCAGCGATGTATTGCCGGACGGCCTCAACCTCATAGGCAATACCGTTGCCCCACGGGGTCATACGATCCTGATGGAAAAACGCTGGCGAGAGCAACGGCAGGTAATTACCTTCCGGGCCAAAGTGGTTGAGTACGATATCCAGCACCACGGAAAGCCCGAGCGCGTGGGCGGCATCAATGAAGGCATGAAAATCATCCGGTGTGCCATAAGCCGAGTGCGGGGCATACAGCAGTACGCCGTCATACCCCCATCCGCGCGCGCCCCCGAACTGGGACACGGGCATCACTTCCAGTTGCGTAATACCCAGCCCGGCCAGATAAGGCAGTTTGTCGATGGCCGCCCTGAAGGTTCCTTCCCCGGTGAAGGTGCCGATATGCAGCTCGTAGATCACCGTCTCTTCCCACGGTCGTCCTTGCCATTCCCGCTGAGTGGGCTGGCTGCGACGCGGGTCGATCACCACCGACGGGCCGTTGACGTCAGCCTGCTGCGCGCGTGAGGCCGGATCCGGCACCGCCATTCCATCCTGTAAAACAAACTGATAGGTCGTACCGTGCCTGACGCCGGGCACGTCAATCTGAAACCAGCCGTCGCCCACCGCCGCCATGGGAATGTCGGTATCGGTTAAACGTAATGTGAGATCTTTCTGCCCTTCTGCCCAGACGCGAAAAC
Organism: Enterobacter sp. UPMP2061; assembly: GCF_053709615.1. Classification (NCBI taxonomy): domain Bacteria; kingdom Pseudomonadati; phylum Pseudomonadota; class Gammaproteobacteria; order Enterobacterales; family Enterobacteriaceae; genus Enterobacter; species Enterobacter sp. UPMP2061. The sequence goes on along the minus strand of NZ_JBSKJP010000003.1, from coordinate 228,493 downwards.
GTACAACGTCATCGGAAATAAACTCAGCACCCCAGTGCCTGCGACATGTTCTGAATTCCATTCATTGTCCTCGAATGACCACCTTTTACGCGGAACGAAATACAAGCTTAGACCAGGATCTACAGAGTGTTATGCCAGCAGGGGATGCCGCTTCGTCTATTATCTATTTATAACTCCCACTTAAGGAATACTATGCATATTCGAAAAGGATTAAGTACAGACCTCGCCCGCCTTGAATGTTGTGATTTTTCTTTCAAGGTTGATGAGATTGCCAGAGAGCCATTTCTCAATGGTGATTTGCATATCGAGGCGCTGACCGAACCTTATCTTAAAACCTATGAACTTGATCTCCAGACGCTGGAAAATCATTGCGTTAATCCGGATTCAATATTTCTTATCGCCGAAACGGATGACGGTGAAATCGCCGGTTTTATTACCGCGTCCTGCAACTGGAATAAATTTATTTCGGTGGATTACATTGCCGTGGAGCGTTCAAAACGCCGTACGGGCGCGGCGCACAAGCTGATGTCCGCCACCCACGTCTGGGCGCGAAGCCTCAATGCGCCCGGCTTACGGCTGGAGACGCAGAACGTTAATGTTTCTGCCTGTCAGTTCTATCGTCACTATGGATTTATTCTGGGCGGTTACGATCGCTATCTTTACAACGCCCTGCCGGAAAAAGATGAGGTCGCCCTTTTCTGGTATTACATGCTGGCTTGAGAAAATATTTTATATCCGCTACCGGAAGATAGATTTGTCTGAATTTGTCAATTTTGCCCGCTTACGTTTAATTAACGACTAATCTTGGAATTCACTATTAAGGAGGCCGGTATGTCTACAGGAAATAATCACACGCTGCATTACCCTCGTCCACCGTTTGCTGAACAACCGCAAAGGGCCCCCGGGCTGGCATCGGAAATGAAGCCAATACCGGATCATGGTGAAACAAGTTATATCGGGTCAGGAAAACTGGCAGGAAAAAAAGCGCTGATTACCGGCGGTGATTCCGGAATTGGTCGCGCGGTAGCGATCGCCTATGCCCGTGAAGGTGCAGATGTGGCTATTGGCTATCTCCCGGAAGAGGAGTCCGATGCGGCATCGGTCATTGCGCTGATTCGGGCCGAAGGCCGTAAAGCGGTCGCCATTCCCGGCGACATTCGCGTGGAGTCGTTCTGCGATACGCTGGTGGAAAAAGCCGTCGCGGAACTGGGTGGCCTGGATATCCTGGTGAACAACGCTGGACGCCAGCAGTACTGCGAATCGATCGACGATCTCACCACGGCAGATTTCGACGCGACGTTTAAAACCAACGTCTATGCCCCCTTCTGGATCACTAAAGCTGCGCTGCGCCATTTGCAGGAAGGCGCCGTGATCATCAACACCACTTCCGTTCAGGCGTTTAAACCGAGCGCGATCCTGGTGGACTATGCGCAGACCAAAGCCTGTAACGTGGCCTTTACCAAGTCTCTGGCTCAGCAGCTGGGGCCGCGTGGCATTCGGGTGAATGCCGTCGCGCCAGGTCCATACTGGACGCCTCTTCAGTCCAGCGGCGGTCAGCCGCAGTCCAAAGTTCAGAAGTTCGGGGAAGATACGCCCCTGGGCCGACCGGGCCAGCCGGTTGAAATCGCACCGCTGTATGTGCTTTTTGCCTCAGATACCTGCTCATACGCCTCCGGACAAGTATGGTGCTCTGACGGCGGTACCGGCGTGCTGTAAAGCATCCTCTCAGACCTATCCATTTCATGGATAGGTCACATTCACTTCCCTGCTGTTCTCAAAAATCTCAGTTGAACTATGATGAACTTACTATTGAGGAGCCCATCATGTTTACTGTGAAAAAACTTGCGTTATCAACCCTGTTGACCGGTTCGGTTTTATTCTTTCCCGCGATCCACGCGGTGGCCAGCGTTCCGCAGCATGTGGTGAAACAGCAGGCCGGCGGCTACAGCGTTCAGGTTGGCGATACGATTGTCACCGCCTTTACGGACGGCAGCGTGCCGCAGGACCTGCACGCCTTACTGCGCCGGACGACGGCGGAAAATACCGATGCGTTACTGGCCAAAAACTTCCAGGCCAATCCGGTGGAAGCATCGATTAACGCGTTCTATATCGCTATGCCCGGCCACAAAATTCTGGTGGACACCGGCTCCGGTCAGCTCTTTGGCCCCGGCAAAGGCGGGCGGCTGATTGAAAGCCTGGCGACGCAGGGTATCAGGCCGCAGGACATCACCGATATCCTGATCACCCACGCGCACTCCGATCATGCAGGCGGCCTGGTCAAAGACGGTCAGCGCGTATTTACCCGCGCACAGGTGTATGTCGGCAAACCGGATATCGATTTCTTCTTTAACGACGAGAACCAGAAAAAATCTGGCTATGACCAGAACTACTTCGACGTCGCGCACAAGACCTTAAAGCCCTATCTGGATGCCGGAAAAGTGAAGACTTTCTCCGGGACGGAACAGCTTCTGCCGGGCATCAGCGGTACGGTTCACCCGGGCCACACCCCAGGGTCCGCGTTCTACACGCTGGAGAGCAAAGGTGAAAAAATTACCTTTGTCGGCGACATCATTCACGTTGCCGCGGTTCAGTTCCCACAGCCCAACGTGACGATTGCTTACGATGAGGATCAGGACGGAGCCGCCCGGGTACGCAACGCAGCGTTCGCTGAGTTTGTGAAAAACAAAGATCTGATTGCGGCGCCACATCTGCCTTTCCCCGGGATCGGGTATGTGAAGAAAGGTGAGCGGGAAGGCTACGCGTGGGTTCCGGTGACCTATACCAACCGGGACGCCCAATAAGAGAGTCTCTGCGTCCCAGGCTAAATATTTCAGCCTGGGACCGCTATCTCACGCCCAGGGCCCCGCGGCCGGGTATTAACCAGCCGGCGAAATCTGTTCGGCCCTGCGCTCAACCTGTCAGACAGCCAGCCATTTTTTTGCGTTCGCTTTCATATTCGCTTCTAGTTCACTGTCACGCGTGGCAAATACGCGGCCGAGGGGAAAACCGCTTTGTTCCAGCAGATAAGCTAGCGCGGCATATTCCCGCGGATAGTTGGCAGCAATTTTTGAATCAATCTCAACCGGGCCCAGCGGAAAGGTGAAAATACCCATGTCGTAGATGCTCTGACGATGGAACAGCTTCCATACGCCCTCTCTCTTTTCTGCCAGATCGTAGAAACGATTGTGGCATTCGCATCCAATATTAAGTTTTATATTTTCAGCGATGATCATCGCATTGGTTTCAAGAATCGCTTTGTCGCCGCGGTCGTTAAAAGTGACGACGGGCGAGCCAATCATATGTTTTGTGCGCAAATCTGAAGCGCCCATACGCATGGAACCCTCGACAAAATCGCTCGCGAGCCCTTCGAACCAGGTAATTTCGATTGTGCCGTCCGGATGAAAAAGATTACGCAGCTGCTCCCATTCGCCCAGGTCGCGGTGCATCCAGCCATTCATGAGGTCGTTAAGATCCTGACGGTCTTGCAGTTGGTGAGTTTGCATTGTTTGGTTCCTGTTTGAGTTGATGCGTTCAGTTTGGCCGTGAAGCGGTTTATACTCAAATATATATATTTTACTAAACAATCATTTTTAATGATGAATCAGGGTGGCAATGGAACTCCGGCACTTACGCTATTTTTTGGCTGTTGCAGAAGAAGAGCATTTTGGACGCGCGGCTGAGCGACTCAATATTGTTCAGCCTGCGCTCAGCATGCAGATTAAAGCCCTTGAAACCGAGTTAGGCGGTCCGCTGTTTATCCGCACCAGCCGTCGTGTGGAACTTACTGAGGCCGGATCGCTTCTTCTCAGCGAAGCCAGACTGATGCTGGAACAGATGGAACACACGCGTCTGGCAGTCCAGCGTGCGATACGGGGAGAGACAGGGCGTGTACGGGTCGGTTTTGCCGGTAACGCCATTTTTAGTGGCAAAATGATTACCGATGTACGTCGCTTCCGTAAAACCCATCCGGATGCAGAAGTCACCATTCAGGAAATCGCTCCCCAGAAACAGGTAGCTGCGATCCTCGCAGGGCATATTGATGTCGGTTATACACCGGATAACAGTACGACAGCCGATCCGCAGATCAGGGTGCAGAAAACCGGAAATTGGGAGATGATAATCGCAATGTGTGACGATCATCCCTTAGCCATCCATCCGCACCTCTCCGTTGAAATGCTCGCCGGTCATCCCCTGGTCCTGTACGACGCGCATGACGCCAATGAAAATCTGACTGTGCTGCTGGCGCAGCAGCTCGGGGATGGTTTTTGCGTGGCACATCGTTCAAGCAGTACGCTAAGCGTTCTGGCATTTGCCGCAGCCGGGCTCGGTCTGGCGCTGGTTCCCGCCCCCCTGCAACAGGTGCAAATACCCGGACTGATTTACCGCAACCTGAATGCTCAGGTGCTGACCGCAAATCTGGTCATGATCAGCCGCATGCAGGAGCCAGGTAATGCAGTGACTGCTTTTCTGGCAATGGCTAACCTTCCCTGTTGAACAACGGTAGCAAGCTATGACGCACAATAAGATGCCCTCCTCCGATATGGATATGGACCTGATCCTGACGCTGGATGCGTTACTCAGGGACCAGAATATCACCCATGCGGCCGCGCGGCTGGGCATCAGCCAGCCAGCGATGTCTGCCCGCCTTGCGCGCCTTCGCGTGTTGTTTGGTGAGCCGCTGTTTGTCCCTTCCCCACACGGACGTGGGGTGTTACCGACGCCGCGCGCCGAGGCGTTAAGGCCGCAGGTCGCGACGGTTTTGCAGGGGATATCGGCGATGCTTGAACCCACCACGTTCAACGCGCAGAACAGCAACCGCACCTTTGTGATTGCCCTGCACGAAAACCCGGCGCTGATGCTGGGGGCTGAATTGCAAAATCAGATTAGCAATGCGGCACCAGGCATCCGTCTGCGTTTTGCGCTTCCCGAAACCCCGCTGCTGCCAGCGCAGATGGAAAATGGCGATGTGGATATTTATGTCGGCGTTAATGCGGTAGCGCACGATGCATGGGTCAGACGTAAGCTGTTTGACGATGAATATGCCACCGCCCAGCGTAAAGGCCATCCACGCGGTACGGGGCCGATGGATCTGGAAAGCTATTGTAGCCTTTCCCACCTGGTGGTTTCATCCGAGGGCGACCCGTTCGCAGGCTTTGTCGATCAGCATCTGGCGGGGCTTGGCCACCAGCGTAACGTGGTGATGTCGACGCAAAGCTATGCGATGGCGCCTGCGATTGTTGCCGGTACCGATTTGCTCTGCACCCTACCCAGACGCATGTTGCTACGGTTCACGCAAACGCTTGATATTTTTCCGCCGCCGCTGGATCTCCCGCCGATCGTCATCGGTATGTACTGGCACCCGAAAAACAGCCAGGATCCGGCTAACCGCTGGCTGCGAGAACAGCTTCTTCAGGCCGCCGGACGTCAGGTACGATCGAGGATGCTCATCAATTTTTTCAGGACCTCAGATCGAATAATCCGGTGGCAAACCAGCGTCAGCTCGCTCTCCCGGAGTCGGTCAAGAATATCCACAAAGACGACGTTTTGTACGCATATCGCCTTCGCTGAAGCTGGCAGCATGGCGATGCCAAACCCTGCCGAGACGAGACTTATCACCGTGGGGACATCGGTGGCATTTTGCACAACGTCAGGCTGTATGCCCGCGCTGTGGCAGGCATCATAGAAATATTGCTCCAGCCCCATCCCCTCCGGGTCGCGCAGGGCGATCCACTTCTCCTCTTTCACCGACGCAAGCGTCAGCGCGGCGGAGCCCGCCAGGCTATGTTGACGAGGTAAGGCCAGCACGGCCTTTTCCGTTGTAAATGGACGGCTTTGCAGATCGTCAGGCAATAGCGGTAACGGGGCACGAATAATGGCCACATCCAGCTGGTTGCTTTGCACGCCGGTATAAAGGGTTTGCACGTTACCCGTCATCATGGAAAGGCTGATGGCGGGCCATTTCTCATGTAAAAGCCGCAGCGCGGCGGGCAGCTTACTGTCGAATATCGCACTTGAAACACATCCGAGATTCAGCACGCCCTGTTCCCCTCTGGCCGTCTGTCTGGCATCCAGAATCGCCTGATCGGTCATTAAAATCGCGACTCTGGCTTTACTGAGAAATGCCTCACCGGCTGGCGTCAGCGTCAGGCGACGATTCGCCCGGCTAAAGAGCAAGACCCCAAGACGATCTTCAAGCGTTTTTATCTGCTGGCTCAGCGCTGGCTGCGCCATGTTAAGGCGCTCCGCCGCCCGATGCATGTGAAGCTCTTCCGCCACCACGATGAAATTGCGCATCAGTCGAAACTGCATACCATGCCTTTATTATTGATAATAAAATTCATATTAAAATAGCATAAATGATGCAATTGATAGCCCTCTTCGTCCGGTTAAGAATGGAAGCCTTCATCCGAGGAGGGAAATATGAAAAACCACATCAACGATCTCAGAAGTGCTATCGAACTGCTCAAACGCCATGAAGGTCAATACCTTGAAACCAGCCATCCGGTCGATCCTGACGCGGAGCTGGCGGGTGTGTACCGGCATATTGGTGCTGGCGGCACGGTAAAACGTCCGACGCGCATTGGCCCGGCGATGATGTTTAACGCTATTAAGGGATATCCCGACTCGCGTATTCTGGTCGGAATGCACGCCAGCCGCGAGCGGGCGGCGCTCCTGTTGGGCTGCGAGCCCTCTGAACTGGCAAAACATGTCGGCCAGGCCGTGAAAAACCCGATTGCTCCCGTTGTGGTTCCGGCGGCACAGGCGCCGTGTCAGGAACAGGTATTTTATGCCGACGATCCGGACTTCGATCTGCGTAAATTACTTCCGGCACCGACCAACACGCCGATAGATGCCGGTCCGTTCTTCTGTCTGGGGCTGGTGCTGGCAAGCGATCCGGAAGATGCCTCACTGACCGATGTCACTATTCACCGTCTCTGCGTGCAGGAGCGCGATGAGCTCTCCATGTTTCTTGCCGCGGGCCGCCATATTGAAGTGTTCCGTAAGAAAGCCGAGGAGGCGGGCAAACCGTTGCCGGTCACGATCAATATGGGTCTCGATCCCGCTATCTATATTGGCGCCTGTTTCGAAGCCCCTACCACGCCCTTCGGCTACAACGAGCTGGGTGTCGCCGGCGCGTTACGTCAGACCCCCGTCGAGCTGGTGCAGGGTGTGGCCGTAAATGAAAAAGCGATAGCGCGTGCGGAAATTATCATCGAAGGCGAACTGCTGCCGGGCGTGCGTGTAGAAGAAGATCAGCATACCCACACCGGGCACGCGATGCCGGAATTTCCCGGCTACTGCGGGGAGGCTAACCCCTCCTTACCGGTAATCAAAGTGAAGGCCGTCACGATGCGTCATCAGGCGATCCTGCAAACCCTGGTAGGACCGGGCGAGGAGCACACCACGCTGGCCGGTTTGCCAACGGAGGCCAGCATCCGTAATGCGGTCGAAGAAGCCATCCCCGGTTTTCTGCAAAACGTCTATGCGCATACCGCTGGCGGCGGCAAGTTCCTTGGCGTATTGCAGGTGAAAAAACGCCAGCCCTCTGACGAAGGGCGTCAGGGTCAGGCGGCACTCATCGCGTTAGCCACCTATTCCGAGCTTAAAAACATTATTCTCGTCGACGAAGATGTGGATATTTTCGACAGCGACGACATCCTGTGGGCGATGACCACCCGTATGCAGGGCGATGTCAGCATCACCCATCTGCCGGGGATCCGCGGACACCAGCTCGATCCGTCTCAGGCCCCGGACTACAGCCCCTCCATTCGTGGCAACGGGATCACCTGCAAAACGATTTTCGACTGTACGGTGCCCTGGGCGCTTAAGTCCCGCTTTGAGCGTGCGCCCTTTATGGAGGTAGACCCGACGCCATGGGCGCCTGAACTGTTTAAAAAATAGCGTTAACCGGAAAATCTTCTTCACCCTTCACGGGCTGAGGGTTTCCCACAAAATAATGCCTGCACAGACGGCCCCCTCTCCCTTGAGGGAGAGGGCTGGGGTGAGGGGGAACATACGGCGCTGGTGGTCATTCCGTTCACTTAGGGCATCGCTGAAAGCCCTCAGTTTTTCTGAGGCAACGTTATAGCTTTTTCTTTCAAATTACTGGGTAACCCTCTCCTTCACGGGTGAAGAACCTCACGCTGAAATTGCCGCGTCCCCTGCTTTCTTGTAACCTTTGAGCGTTTATCACATCCCCATAAAAAATGAGACTACCGGACGCCTATGACAGCACATATTTCCAACGATCCTTTGCATGGCGTCACCCTCGAAATGCAGGTAAACGCGCTGGTTGCGCGATATGGCTGGAATGAACTGGGCAACCGAATCAAAATCAACTGTTTTCGCAAGGACCCGAGTGTTAAATCGAGTCTGAAGTTCCTGCGCCGCACCCCATGGGCGCGGGCGGAAGTTGAAGCCCTCTACCTCGACTCTCTTCACGATGACGGTAACGGGGAACAGGACGAACCGGCGTTTAATCCCTGGACGGATAGCCGGACACCCAGGAGCTAACACGCAAATGATGCGACACGTAAAACGGACTGGCGCGCTGCTTGGCTGCGCGCTTTTACTGGTAAGTTGCACTTCCAAACCACCCAAATCACTCGTTACCCCGCTGCCGCAGGCGAAACCTCTACAGCAGACTAACGAACCCATGCGCGGGATCTGGCTGGCGACCGTCTCCCGTCTCGACTGGCCTCCCGTGTCATCGGTGAATGGCCGTAGCGCGGACCAGCGTATCGCCCAGCAACAGCGGGCGCTGACGGACAAGCTCGATAAGCTGAAAAAACTTGGGATCAACACCGTCTTCTTTCAGGTAAAACCGGACAGTACGGCGCTGTGGGCCTCTAAAATACTGCCCTGGTCAGATACCCTGACGGGGACTATCGGGGAAGATCCCGGTTACGATCCGCTTCAGTTTATGCTGGATGAAGCGCACAAGCGCGGGATGAAGGTTCATGCCTGGTTTAACCCGTACCGCGTTTCCACCAACACGAAGCCGTCGACCATCGCCGCGCTTAATCGCACCTCGTCGCTTCATCCTTCCAGCGTGTACGTCCAGCATCCGGAGTGGATCCGCACCTCGGGGGATCGTTTTGTTCTCGACCCGGGCATTCCCGACGTGCGGGACTGGATAACCCAGGTGGTGATGGAAGTGGTAAATCACTACCCTGTCGACGGCGTTCAGTTCGATGACTATTTTTACACCGAGACGCCGGGGTCCACCCTGAATGATGCCTGGACCTTCAGGCGCTATGGCGAAGGATTTGCGTCAAAAGCGGACTGGCGTCGACACAATACGCAGCAGTTGATTGTGCAGGTTTCAAGGGCGATCAAGCAGGCTAAACCTGAGATCGAATTTGGCGTTAGCCCGGCGGGGGTCTGGCGCAATCGCTCCTTCGACCCGGCAGGCTCGGACACGCGCGGTGCCGCAGCCTATGATGAATCCTACGCTGACACGCGCAAATGGGTACAGCAGGGTTTACTGGATTACATTGCGCCGCAGATCTACTGGCCCTTCGCCCGCGACGCGGCACGTTACGATGTGCTGACAAAATGGTGGGCTGACGTGGTGAAACCGACCCATACCCGCCTGTATATCGGGATCGCGTTCTACAAAGTGGGCGCGCCTTCCAGAAACGAACCGGACTGGACGGTGAACGGCGGCGTACCGGAGCTGAAAAAACAGCTCGACCTCAACGATTCACTGCCAGACGTTAAGGGCACCATCCTGTTCCGTGAAGACTATCTTAACCAGCCGCAGACGCAGGAGGCAGTAAATTACCTCCGGGGACGCTGGGGTAGTTGACTGAAAAAAGGCAGAAACGACCTGTTTCTGCCTTTTTTTTACGGCTTCGGCCCGAACATCGCCTCAAGCTGTTTTGCGTCTGGCATACCCACGACCTGTTGCAGTTCGTTTTGCTCATTCAGGTAATAAATAGCCGGTGTGGCATTCGCGCCAAGACTGTCCATTAGCGTCTGGTGATTTTGCAGGATCTCAACGGTTTCCCGGGAAGCCGCAGCTTCAGGTTTCGGCAGCTTTTTCCCGCCGGACAGCTCGTACGTTTTCCAGGCCGACACCGGATCTTTCGCATTCAGGATCGCGGAGGCGTTACGCCCGCTGTTTGGGTTAAGAAATGCAACCAGCAGCGTATTGAGCTGAACCTTGCCAGCCTTCACCCACGGCTGCGCTTCAGCCCAGAACTGCTTGCAGTACGGGCAGAACGGGTCGGCAAAGACGAAGACTTTGCGCGGGGCACTCTCCGCGCCCTCTTTCAGGGGATGCGCCGCATTGAGCTTTTTCCACATCTCGCGGCCCATCGGGGCGTAGATCTCTTTCTGGAAAAAGGCCTCGCTGAGGTTGGTTCCTTTCTCATCATAAAGATAACCAGACACGACGTGCTTTCCGTCAGGGGTCAGAAAGAGCGTCACGCCCATGTCCTGATATTTCCCCAGCCACGCTGGCGCGCCGCCGGGGGCGTCAATTTTCTTGATGATTTTGATGTCCTGCTGTTCACTGAAGTGCTTCACCACATCCGGAAGCGACTCCTCTGCCCTGACCAGCCCTGAAACCATCAGAGCAGAGAGTAACAGCACCTTTTTCTTTGCTAACCGTTGAAGCATAACGACCCCTTTAAAATATTGTTTTTCAGAGTGGTCGAAGTTTATTGTCCTGTCAACGCTTCATAAATATCCTTGAGGCGACTACGCAAAAATCGCACGGCTTTGTGTTTGCGGGATAATAACGCCTGCACACTGTCGCCTGTTTCCTCTGCCAGCATCTTCATGCTGTAGCCCTCAAATTCCGTTTTTTCAAACACCTCGCGCTGAGGTGGCGGCAGTTCCGACAGGGCTTGCCCCAACTCTTCCCATAGCAGCATGTTGAGATACTCTTCCTCCGGCGTTTGCGGTACGCCGAATAACGTTTCTGCAATCTCCTGCTCCGGAAAGTCCTCGTCATCTGCTGTCAGGTACCCCGGCAGTGAAACCTCGTGCTTTTTTCGCGCCCGGTCGATCATCTCATTTCGTGCGGCGCGAAACAGCCAGGCGGCGACGTTCTCGACCGGTTGTTCCACTTTCATCAACTGCCAGGTCACTTCCTGAAGAATATCATCGACATCATCACGAACCGCAGTCCGTCCGCGAATGAAGGCTTTTAGCCGCGCGCGGCAGGCATTGAGTGCCGAGATCAGTAATGATTCCCCCGCCTCACCGGCTTTCATATCGCTCACTCGGCTTCCGGCGCTTTTGCACCGTTATCATCTCGCTTTTCATCCCGGCCATCGTGCCACCGGCAATGACCGTGGCGCCCAAATCCCGCCCGACGCTGCTGAATGAAGGCCTCACGTTGTTCGGGGCTCATATTCATCCATTGTTCGTGCATACGGCGGTGCGCACCGAACATGCCCGGACGGAAACCCAGCCCACCGAAAAGAATGCGGCTCAGCAGCAGGATCCCCAGCGCCTGCCAGAAGCCAATGGCTTTAACCCCCAGGATGGCCGGGAGCAACGCGTTCCACAGGGACATGACCAGCAGGCCAAGCACCACGAACAGGACTGCGCCAATCACGATGCCCTTACCCATACGATGGCGGCCCAAACCACGCCCGTGACCTTTTCCGTGCATATCAAAATTTCTCATGTGTACCTCGTTTATGTTGAATGATTATGGTCTCTGATGAGGTAGACGGATGAGGAGCAGAAATATTGCCGGGGAAAGATAAAATTTATGTGATAGCGGCTTTGTACGGATAACAGTAATGGCTGAAGGAGATTGTGCAGCGGCTACATGCAGACATTAAAAAGGCTCCCTCAGGAGCCTCTCTGAACATCACGCCGTAGCAGGCAAACTAAAGCTCGAGATACTCTGGGACAGCTGCTGCGCCTGCTCCTCCAGCGAGGCGGCGGCGGCGGCGGATTGCTGCACCAGCGCCGCGTTCTGCTGGGTCACACCGTCCATCTCCGTTACGGCCTGCCCAACCTGACCAATCCCGCGGCTCTGCTCTTCTGAGGCAACCGAAATCTGTTCCATCAGCGTATGCACTTTATTCACAGAGCTGATAATAGAATCAATCACCTCTCCCGAACGATTCACCAGTTGTGCACCGTTTTTCACGCTGGAAACAGACTGGGCGATAAGGCTTTCGATATCTTTCGCCGCCACCGCGCTTTTTTGTGCCAGGGTGCGCACTTCACTTGCTACCACGGCAAATCCTCGCCCCTGCGCGCCAGCACGCGCCGCTTCAACGGCCGCGTTTAGCGCCAGAATATTAGTCTGGAAAGCAATGCTGTTGATGACGCTGGTAATGTCTTCAATACGCTTCGAATTGGACGCGATAGTATTCATCGTTTCGATGACTTCACGGGTTACCGCTTCACCGGTATGGGCATTTTTCACGGCATCCTGCACCAGCTTACCGGCCTGGAAAACGTTGTCGGTGTTATTCGCCACCGTCGCGCTCAGCTCTTCCATGCTGGCGGCCGTCTGGGTCAGGGCCGAAGCCTGTTGCTCGGTACGGGAGGCCAGGTCGATATTGCCGGAGGCAATTTCCTGCGCCGCATGCGTCACAGTGTGGCTGGCATCGCGCACCTGAGAAATGGTGGAGAGCAGCGCCTGGCGCATCTGCTCCATCGAGGACATCAGGTGATCGATTTCATTCCCGGAATCACGCTTGATCGGTACCGGTACGTCCAGCTTCCCGGCCGCAATCTGGCGACAGTGCTCGCGCGCCAGGTTTACCGGCGCAAAGACCACGCGTTTCATCAGCAGGCTGACGGCGAAGATCACCACCACGAACAGCACCGCAATGCAGGCGATAATAACCAGACCCGACACGAAATTATGGCTCGCATCCTCGTTCAGCGTTTTGGCGTACTTCTGGTGAACGGAGAGAACCTGATCGAGCACAATTTCATATTGGCGATCGAGTCGAGACACCACGGGAATAAGAGCGTTGAACCGCGACACATCGTGAGCGGCGGCAGCGGCGATGAGAGGCGCCAGTCCCTGGTTACGGTAGTTTTGCCACGCCTCCTGGTAGGCAGTGACAAGCGGGGCTTCGTCCGGCAAACGCGGCGAGGCCATAAACGCCGAAAATGCACTATCGGCTTTGGTCAGCGCCTCTTTAACCGAGGCCAGTTTCGCAGACGGGTCGGTAGCGTCCCCCGCTTCCACCATTTTCACATACTCCATAACCCTGACGCGCAGGGTTCGGCTGTGGTTAATGGGATCAATAATGGACAGAACCACCTGAATTTCTTTGTTCACATTATCCAGCGAAGTATTACTTTTAATGATGAGCCCAACGCTGGTGATAGTGCTGGCCACAAAGAAGAAAAGCAGGGAAAACAGGATAATCAGGGATGATTTTTTCAACGACATAACACACCTCAGGGATATAATTTCCCTTTGGTTATCGGCTGAATCCAATCTTTAATTAATTAAAGTTATTGATGTCACCCTCAGACGTTACCCTGTCACTCTACGGCCTTGTATCGCCGTTGCAGGGTGGCATCCAGCTTACGCTGGATCGGCTCCGGCGTTTCCCCTTCAATCAGTTTGCCAATCAGATCAAAGCAGTGCCAGGCGAGCTGGCGGTTATCCTGACGAACGGTATCGACAGGAATGGTCAAAGAATCATAGAGATAGTGATCGTCAAAGCTGGCCAGACGCATATCGCTTTGCAGCAGATTATGTTGCCCCATATAGCGCAACACCCCTTCCAGCAGACCGCAGGCGGCGGTAAAAAGGGCTTTTGGCGGGCGGCCCAGGCGTGCGCAAAGCTCGGCAAACATTTCGTAGCCGGAGCTCGGATGGTAATTACCATGAATGATCCACTCCGGACGTAACTCGACGCCAGCGTCACGCAGCCCCTGCTTAAACCCTTCAAGACGGTCACGCGTCGGGGAAAGCCGCGGCTGACCGCCGAGGAAGTAGAACTCATCCGGATGCTGGCGCGCGATGTCGGCCACCAGCGTGGCGGTTGGGGTAATTGAATCGGTGAGAACCAGCGGCAGAGAACTGTCGTTCATATGACGATCAAAAAGCACAACGGGCAACTGTTCGCTCAGCTTTTGATAGTCCGCGTCGTTGAGCATGCTGGAGGCGACAATCAGCCCGTCCACCTGGCGGGCCACCATGTTATTGACCACCACCGTCTCCTGGCCCGGATTTTCATCGCTACAGGAGATCAGCAGCTGAACACCCGCCTCGCGGCAGAGGGTCTCCAGCTCATGAGAAAAAACGGCAAACCCGTAGTTGGTGATTTCCGGCACCACCAGACCAATGGTGTGGCTGCGGTTGTCCCGCAGCGAACGGGCGTGAATGCTGGGCTGATAATGATGTTCTTTGGCAATCGCCAGCACACGCTCGCGTGTCTCCTCCGCCACCCGAAGCTCTTTGCTGCGGCCGTTCAGAACCAGGCTGGCGGTGGCTTTTGATACCCCCGCGAGCTCCGCGATATCTTTAATGGTGACGCGTTTTGTTTTTCTCACAACGACTTAGATCCGGCTGCCAAAACCTCTATTCTATCATGCAGCTGCGCAGCGACCAGTAGCGTAATGTGATATCGGACGCACCTTCGAAGCGTACCTGGGCCGGATGGTCAGGAAAATAGCGGCTGCTCATGACGCCTTCACCGTGATTGATGAAAATTTCGACGCTGGAACAGTCGCACAGCACGCGTAAATGATGAACATTGCCCTGCCAGTAGCGGGTCAGCGTGTCTGTGGTTTTCAGACTGGCGCGTTCCAGACGGATCCCCTCATCATCCACAATCAGCCGCAACGCGCCGGCAAAATCCACGTTCACGCTCGATGCGCTCAGTTCGAACTCAAGACGCGCTCCCGCCAGCACCGGGGCATCGCTGGCGCGTCCCTGCCAGAGATGTTCATCCTCGCGCAGCGTTTCCAGCTCACGGACGGGGGTTTGCCAGAGCTTACCGTCGCGGTAGCGCAGCTCGCGAGGACAGGTCATCTGGTGGATCCAGCCGTGCGCCCGCGTAGGCTGGAGCATCTCTTCGCCGTCCGGCACGCCCATCCAGCCGATGAGGATGCGGCGGCCATCTTCTGCCACCGTGGTTTGCGGCGCGTAAAATTCGAAACCGGCGTCAAGCTCATGCAGCTCGCCGTGCGCAAATGCAGGCGTTTGATAATCAAATGCCCCACTCATCCAGACGGCCGGATAGGTATTGAGATAGCGATGCGGTTCGCGCGCCAGCCCCTGCGGGCAGCAGATCAAGACGTGTGTGCCATCAAGCTCAAACAGATCCGGGCACTCCCACATATAGCCCGCGTCCGTGAGTCCGTTGACGCCGTGACCGGCGATTTCGCTGCAGGACGCCCAGATGTGTAAATCGGCTGACGTAAACAGCAGCACCTTGCCGCGCTGCTGTCGATCCTGCGCGCCGAGCACCATGTACCACAGCCCGTCATGCCACCATACTTTCGGATCGCGGACGTGCCCGGTGTACCCGTCCGGCAGGGGCAACACCGGTCCCAGTTTGGCAAACGTGCCATCGTCATTTTGCACCGCCAGACACTGCCAGGCGGTGCGGCCGCCATCGTCAAACTTAACGTTGCCGGTATAGCACAGGGTCAGCACGCCGTTGTTATCCACGGCGCTGCCGGAGTAACAGCCATTGCGGTCATACTCTTCGTCAGGCATCAGCGCCATTGGCTCGTGCTGCCAGTGCACCAGATCTGCTGAGCTCCAGTGCCCCCAACACTTGTAGCGATGATCGCAGCCCAGCGGGTTCCACTGATAAAACAGATGGTAGCGCCCGGCAAACCAGATAAACCCGTTCGGATCGTTCATCAGCCCTGTCACCGGCGCGGGATGCCACTGCGGATAGTGGCTGTCCGCCAGCGCACGCGGCTGGCCTTGCATAACGGCCTGCAACACGGCAGGCCAGCGGGAAGATAAGGTCATTATTCAGAGTCCGTTTTATATTTCAGCAGCAGAGAGACGGTGAACGCCACACCAAAGGCAATCACCATGCCGATAATATAGTTGAGCAGCGAGCTGGCCTGGACAATCGCCATGCCGGGAAGCGCCGTCAGGCCAACGGCGGTCATGTAGACATGCACCGACACCACCCAGGCACCGCCCGCCGCACCACCGATCAGCGCCGCGATAAACGGCTTCACAAAACGCAGGTTGATGCCAAAAATTGCCGCTTCGGTGATGCCCAGCATCGCGGAAAACGCCGACGGTAAGGTAATGGCTTTGATTTTGGCATCGCGGGTTTTGAACCACACCGCCAGACACGCCCCGCCCTGCGCCACGTTCGCCATCGCCCAGATCGGCAGCAGGAAGTTAACGCCAATCGACGGATTACCCAGCAGCCCGGCCTCAATGGCGTGGAAGCTGTGGTGAATGCCGGTAATGACAATCACCGAATAGAGCCCACCAAACAGCAGCCCGGCCAGCCAGCCCGCGTGGGCAATCAGAGTGCTAAGAATGAAGGAGATCCCGTCGCCCAGCGCGCGTCCCGCCGGGCCAATAATCAACAGCGCAATGAAGCCGGAGATAATGACGGTCAGGAACGGCGTCAGGATCAGATCTAACGCATCCGGGATCGCCCGGCGCAGCTGTTTTTCCACAATGCTCATAAACCACACCGCCAGCAGCACCGGGAAGACGGTTCCCTGATAGCCAATCATGGCGATTTCAAGACCGAAGAAGTTCATGGTGTGGAAGCCGGACGCTACGCCCCAGGCGTTGGTCAGCGCCGGATGAGTCAGGATGCCGCCGAGCGTTGCCCCCAGATACGGGTTGCCGCCAAACTCCCGCGCGGCGGTGAAGCCAATCAGGATCGGCAGAATAATAAACGCCGCCGAGCTGCACATATCCAGCATGATATAGAGCGCGTTATCCGGATTAACCCAGCCGTAGGTTTTAACCATCCCCAGCAGGCCCATCAGCAGACCCGAGGCCACGATCGCCGGGATAATTGGCACGAAGATGTTGGAGAGCAGACGCGCGATACGCTGGAACGGGTTCAGCTTGCGGGCCGCAATATCCGCCGCTTCCGATTTACTGGACTCGCTAATCCCTGCCGCCTGAATAAACGCGGCGTAAACCTTATTCACCACCCCGGTGCCGAAGATTACCTGCATCTGCCCGGCGTTTCGAAAACAGCCTTTCACGCCTTCAACCTTGCCGATAGCCTGCTGGTCGGCAAGCGCATCATCGACCAGCACCAGACGAAGGCGCGTGGCGCAATGTGCCGCGCTGGCAATGTTCTCTTTGCCACCGAGCAGCGGAATAAGCTCGCGCGCAATATGATTAAAATCCATAGATACCTCTTCCTGACCTCTTTTTATGGTGTTCGAAACGCCCCCGCGATGCGGGAGCGTGAAGGGTTAAAACCAGGTTTCCATCTGCACCCCAAAGTTCCATTCCCCGCCCGCGTTGAAGCCGCTGCTGCCAAAGGCGTCATCGCTGGCGTAGTTATCCAGCCTGCTGCTCCAGTCCATCCAGGTGGCGAACAGGCGCAGCTCCGGACGGCTGAAGAAATCGCCAATTTTGCCCGCCTTTAACGTCGGGGCGAAGGTCAGCTTGTAGAAGCTACCGTTAACCGCATTGCGATCCTTGTAGCCTTCCGGGCTTAAATCCATGTACTGATAGCTGCCTTCGAACGCGAGGGAGAAATTCTGGGTCACCTCTTTGATCAGACGCGTATTGAGCGTGACCCACTCGTAGCTGTCGCCCTTCACGTAGCGGTCCTTACTGCTTTGCGCCAGCACGGCGGGCGCAATGTGCCAGCCACCGCCCAGCGGCGTGACACCGTAACTTGCAAAACGCCAGGTATCGGCTTCTGACAGCAGCGCGCCGTCTGAACCAATGCTTTTCACCTCGGCGCCCAGACCGTGGCCGTAAAGCAGCGCCGTTTTGGCGGAACCTTCCCGCAGGCCGTAGAAGCTCTCGTTATGCAGACCAACCAGCGCATGTACCCCGTTATTGGCCGCGTCGGTTTTAATCGGATCGCCGTTGCTGTCCTTACGGTCGTCATTATCTTTTGCCCGTAAGCCGCTGACCATCATCTGCACCGGCCCGGCGAAGTGATTCATGCTGAGGATGTAGTTCTGAACGTTGTTGTCGATCTCCTCTTCGCTGCCGAAGTTACGGCCATAAAGGGAGAAGTTACTGCGCAGCGTATCGTTCCACTTCACGTCGTAGACGCCGCCGCCGGTCCCGGCGAGAAACACCACGTCGGAATCCAGCCAGTGAATGTCGAAGTTGTCGCGGTCAAAACGCTTACCCGCCCAGAAGGTACTGCCCTTCAGCGCACCGGTAAAGTCCGGCAAATTGCCCAGCTCGGCAAAGGCCTGACGAATGTTCAGGTCGCTGCTGTCTGCCGACCAGTCGTTATAGGTTTTCTGACCGTCGGCCAGCATCGCCTTAAAGCGCGTCGTCGCACCATTCTCCAGCGTCTGTTTGTGCTCAACATTCAGCTCAACGTAGGTATCCGCTTCGTTCCCCAGACGCCCGATGGCCCCGCCGGTTTCCCCGGCGGGCGTCAGATAAGGGCCGCTTTTGCTGCTGGAGGCCGCGTCGTTCATCAGCAGGCCGGAACGGGCGTAACCGTGAAATTCAAAACCGCCTGTCCGGTCGGCTTTTTCTTCCAGCACCGTAGTACGTTGCGCCACCGCCTGTGTGGAGGTCTGCGCTTCCTGCTGCGCAGCCACCAGCTGCTGTGTTTTCTGTTCCGCTGCCGTGGCGCGCTTTTCAGCAACCTGCGCGCGGGTTTCCGCCTCCTGCAAACGCTGCTCCAGCGCTGCCAGGCGCGCTTCGATACGTGTCATATCCGTCTGGGCAAAAACAGAGGTACTCCCGGCCAGCATGCCTATCATCACGGCAAGTCTGCGTTTTTTATACATTTTGTCGCATCCCTAATAACTATCGGTGAAAGTGCTAAATTGCTAAACCGGTTTAGGCTGATGATACTAAACCGTTGAATTTTGGATCGGCAACGTTTTTTGCTAAACCGTTTTAGTAAGTGTGATCGAGGCGACAATTCAGGCCGCCGACCGGAGGCCTGGAGAGGTGAATTACAGTTCGTGATGATAAGGCAGCGCGGTCATTGCCCCTTTTGCGGTTGTTGCCAGCGCCCCACAGCGCTGCGCCAGCGTGATGACCTCTGAGAGACGGGCCTGGCCATCACGAGCCAGACCGAACAGCAGCCCGGCGACGAAAGCATCCCCCGCGCCGGTGGTATCAATGCATTCCACGGGTGATGCAGGATAGTGCGTCAACGCGCCTTTCTGCCAGGCGGTTACGCCCTCTTTTCCCTGCGTCACCAGCACCAGCCTGGCCGGACAGGTGCGCATCAGCGCCGCCAGCCCCTCATGGACCTGCGCATTTCCGGTTAAGAACGCCAGCTCTTCCACCGAAATTTTCACCACATCTGCACAGGCTAATGCCCGCTCAAGACACTGACGCAGCTCGACTTCATCATGCCAGAGATCGGCGCGGATATTGGGGTCAAAGCTGACAAATCCCCCCGCCATTCTGATAGCGGACATCGCCTGAAACGTCGCGGAACGGCTGGGTTCGGCGCTGAGCGCGATAGAGCAGACGTGCAGCCACTCCCCGGCGCGGAATGGCGGGAGATCGGCAGAGTCGAGGAATAAATCAGCGCTCGGGCGAACCATAAAGGTAAAGGAACGTTCACCGTCGTTATCGAGATCCACCACCACCGTGGAGGTGCGATGCTGCGGGTCCAGGCGCAGCCATTCTGTATTAACCTGCTCATCCGCAAGCGTTTTTTGCATAAAACGCCCGAAGGGGTCGTCGCCCACCCGGCCTATAAAGGCGCTTCTGCCGCCCAGACGTGCAACCCCTACCGCGACATTGGCCGGTGCGCCGCCAGGACATTGCAGCAGTTTGCCCTCTCCGTCGGGCAACAGATCCACCACGGCATCGCCAAGTACCCAGATCGTCTCCATATCACCTTCTTAGCTAAATCATGTTAAACCGGTTTAGCTATTTAAGCACAGGCAGGGTGTCGGGGAAATATGGCGAGGGAAAATTTGCTTAACCCACCCGATGGGGCCAGTGGATATCACCTACGCCATTGAGCTGCGGGCGGGCGAACAAAAAGCCCTGGAAGCGGCGAATACCGACGGATTCAAGCCAGCACCACTCTTCTATCTTCTCAATGCCTTCTGCGACCAGCGTAATCTCCAGATCGGTGCAGCAGCTGATTATCGACTTCACAATCGCCTGCTTGGGCCCGCTCAGGTGGATATCGCTGACGATCTCTCTGTCGATTTTGAGCTTATCCGGTTGAAACCGGGTGAGCAGTGAAAGACCAGCATAGCCGGAACCAAAATCATCTATCGCCAGCCCAACCCCTTCCGCGCGCAGCTGTTTAATGGCGCTGTTAAACTGGTTAAAGCCGGAAATCATCTCGCTCTCAGTGACTTCAATGACCACCTGCTCAGGCTGTAGATTGTACTTTTTGATCTGCGTTACCAGGAACTCTACCGCGCCCGGCACGTTAACCAGCGACATTGGCAGCAGGTTCACCGCCAGTTTGTGGCTGCCGATGCCGAGCTTTTGCGCCAGGGCAAAGGTCCAGGCTTTGGTTTGCAGGTCGACTTCGTAAATCTGTTCACGATCGAGACTACGGAAGAAATGCTCCGGGCTGCCGCCGTCGTTTCCGCGTATAAGCGCTTCGAGAGAACTGATTTTGCCTTCGGACGGCTCGACAATGGGTTGCAGCGCAAACTGGCAGGGCTGTCCCGCCAGCAGACCTAACCCTTTACCAAACGGCGCGCGCTCTCGCGAAAGCGTCCATTTATCAGGCTCATAGTCCGAAGCGGGTGGGATAGCGGTTTTGCCGGTGATAAAGGTCTGAATAAATTTGAAGACCCGATCCTCAGAAGTCAGATAGCTTTCCAGCTTGCTGTAATGCAGAACCGACGCCAGAACCGCTTTCGGGGTCTGAACGTCCAGGTCAAACAGCAGCATTCCCACGTCTTCGAAACGTCTGCGCGGGCCGTAATCGCGCATCAGCTCCACCACGCCGGTATGCCGGTCATCCGCACGGATGGTGTTAAAAAGCGCGACGACGCTCTGTTCCGTGCCTTCGAGAATTTGCAGAACGTCACGTCCACGGGAGAGAAGAATGCCTGAGATGCCCTGCTCCGTATTACGGATCCTGGCCTGTTCAACCAGCGCGCTTAACGCTGCGGAGGTGCAGGTTAAGCTCAGCTGGCTTCGATAAATAAGAGTTGTCAGCACAGAAACGGGGTCCGGTATGGGGTATACGCCTGAACGGTACTGTTTAACACAGTTCCCCGGTGTGACCTAATCTATTCCACGTCGGGCTTAATTCTCCCCGATACGGCTGTCGATCCGCGTCTGCATATAATCGTAGAACGGATTCGACGTCACCCGCATCAGCGCATCTTTGCCGACGCTCAGAACCGATGTTTCTCCCCACAGGGCTATCGTCCCCAGGCTGATACCGTAGTGGTTTTTCACCTCAGGATAGCGGCCATACAGATCGTCATCAGGCGGGAACGGAATAGCAACATGCGACAGGGAATAAACCTCCTGCGGATACGCGACAGACAGCGGCATCACCGTTTCCCGGGTGCTACCCGCTGGCGTTGTCTTTGCCACCATATCAAACCTGTCGGGGCTGGCATTGGTCACAATTGTGACACTGTAACGCCTTTTTGCCTCGGGCAGCAGGTCAGCCACCGCCGTCCAGGATGATGGCCTGAACAGTGGACGGAAACTCCCGGCCTGGTTGATATCAAAAACTACCAGTTCGCTGCCGTTTGCCGGAAGCTGGTCAAACAGCCCGCTAACCACGGCGCGGGTACTGACCGTTGAATCCATGACCGACTGAAACGCCAGTACCGGCGGAAGCTGCGCCAGTTTGTGATCATGAACATCGCGGTTTATCTGCTCATGCAGCGCCTGGGTAAGCAGCCAGGACTGACGTGCTGCATTCACCGGGAACGAATTGTATTTATAAGGATTATATTCCGGCGAAATATTGAGCCACGCGGCTTTGGCAAACGCCGGTAACATGGCCGGTAGCCCGGCGAATCCGGCAAAGCGCGCAAACGCCGTGACGCCAATCATCGGTGAGAGCAAAACGATCTGCTGAGGTTTACGCAGTTCAGGCGCATCAAGAGCGTCGAGGGCGTATTTCATCGCCAGCGCCCCGCCGTTGGAGTAGCCCACCAGATGCAGGGGGAGATCGTTCCCCGTCAGGCGTGTCGCTTCACGAACCGCAAGGCGCGATGCGGCCAGCCACGCCTCCCAGTCAACGTCTGTCAGGGCACCCGGCGCCGTGCCGTGTCCGGGCAAACGAGGCACTACGGCCACAAAGCCGTGCTGTTGATAATTCTCTGCCAGATGCCTGACGCTGTAGGGCGAGTCCGTCAGACCGTGCAGCAATACCACCGCCCCGCGCGGCTTTCCGGCAGGCATCAGCACGAATGACCGGTTTGCATCCGGGGAAAAGTGTCCTGGCCACACCAGGCTCTGGCGGTAATAACGGTTCAGCGGCGTGCGCTCTGCGGGGGTGACTTTCGCCGTCACCTCAGCATCGAGAGCGGTGAAGATGGCGTTTTCCCGCGCGACATACGCTGCGAAGGTCGCGTTATCCATCTCCTGCACGGACATTTCGTCAGCCCGCCAGGTGTGCCAGTGATGCAGGGCCGGCCCCTGCTGCGAAAGATAAACCCGCACCGCCAGCAGCACGAGCACAATGATCCCGATGACCATCGCTATTTTTTTTGCGAGAGCCATCAGGCGCACGCTGACCCGCCAGGGCAAATTCGCCATGTGAGGCTCCCTCCCTTATCCACAGAGCGTTTATCTTACCAAAAAATGTGAAGAGGCTGACGTATTCACCAAATAGATACCGCTCAGGCCGGACACTGCACCAAAAGTGAACTACGCTGCACAAATGTTGAGCATCTGTTAAACAAATATTGCATTAACTTTGCTGCACAGCGCGTTTTCGCCGCAATGTGAACATGGCACGCGTCCTGCATTGTTAATCCGGTAACAGAAACCCGGCCTTTGACAGCCAGTTAACAGCGAGGCGGTATGACGACCAAACCTGAGGTGTTGAGCCGTATCGAAGCGACCTTTAGCCAGCTCACCCCGAGCGAAAAGCGGGTGGCAAGCTGGATGCTGGCGCACGTCGGGCAGATCCCCTTTGAAACGGCAGAGAGCGTGGCACTGGCCACGGCAACCAGCGGGATCACCGTCGGACGCTTTCTGCGCAAGCTGGGCTATCGCAACCTGGACGACGCCAAAAAAAGCCTGCGCGATCCCCACCAGCCCTGGGGCATTAACGAGCGTCTCGACTCCTGGAAGCAGCAACAGCCGCTGTCGGGTCGCCTTCAGCACTCCCTGTCGCTGGAGGTGGACGCCATTGCCCATGTCTACCAGCTGGCGCAAAGCGAAACGTTCAGGCAGGTGGTCCAGCAACTTACCCATGCCGACGCCGTCTTCGTGCTGGGGATCCAGTCCACGCGCGGGATCGCCAATGCGTTCTTCAGCCATCTGGAGTATCTGCGCCCGCGTGTGAGCTATTCCGAAGGGCTCTCCGGTAGCTGGGTGGAGTCTCTTAACTCCGGCTTTGCGAACCCGTATATCGTGCTGACGGATACCCGCGCCTACTCCGCCATTGCCCGCCAGTACTGCCGCGTGGCGAGCGAAAAAGGCCTGGCGATGGCGCTGATCACCGATATCTGGTGCCCGTGGGCGCGGGATTATCCGATTGATTTACTCCAGGTGAAGACCGATACCGGCCATTTCTGGGATTCGCTGGCGCCGGTGAGCTGTCTCTTCAACCTGCTGCTGTCGGGCGTTGTGGAGGCGCTGGGCGATGCGCTGCCGGAACGTCTGGCAATCAACCGACAACTACAACAAGAGTTTGGTCAATTTGAACGCTAAAGGAGCGGAGCTATGCCTGAAGAGAGTCAACTGATTGATGTGGCGAAAACCTTTCCCACGCTGCATATCGATCTGAAATACGCGACCGCCGATAACATCACTGGCCGCCCGATCTACCAGCACGCCGCGTGCCTGTTGCATACGGATGCCGCCACCGCGCTGGCGAAAGCGATCAGCATCGCCGCGCTGGCCGGTCTGAAGCTGGTGGTTTACGACGCCTACCGCCCCCAGCAGGCGCAGTCGCAACTCTGGGATGCCTGCCCCAATCCGGAATACGTGGTGGATGTCGCAATTGGCTCTAACCACAGCCGGGGCACCGCCATTGACGTCACGCTGATGGATGAACACGACAACGTGCTGGATATGGGCGCCGGGTTTGACGAAATGCACGACCGTTCTCATGCCTGGCACCCTTCCGTTCCGCCCGAGGCGCAGCGAAATCGTCTGCTCCTGAACGCCGTGATGTACGGCGGCGGTTTTGTGGGCATCAGCAGCGAGTGGTGGCATTTCGAACTGCCGAACGCCGCCAGCTACCCGCTGTTAGATGACCAGTTCGCCTGTTATCCGACCACACACTCACTCTAATTCTGGAGCCCGGCCATGAAAACTACGCTGCTTACAACCCTGATTGCCGCTACGCTCGCCCTGAGCGCCCCTCTCGCGCTGGCGGCGGTGCCAAAAGATATGCTGGTGATTGGGAAAGCTGCCGATCCGCAAACGCTGGATCCGGCGGTCACTATCGATAACAACGACTGGACGGTGACCTACCCCTCGTACCAGCGTCTGGTGAAATACAAGCCAGGCACCACGGAGGTGGAAGGCGATCTGTCGACGGGCTGGAAGGCGTCAGACGACCAGAAAGAGTGGACGTTCACCCTGGCAGATAATGCAAAATTCTCCGACGGCACGCCGGTGACCGCCGAAGCGGTCAAGCTGTCGTTTGAACGTCTGCTGAAAATCAACCAGGGACCTTCCGAAGCGTTCCCGAAAGATTTGAAAGTGGACGCGGTGGATGAGCATACGGTGAAATTCACCCTCAGCCAGCCGTTCGCCCCGTTCCTCTACACGCTGGCCAATGACGGCGCGTCGATCGTAAACCCGGCGGTGCTGAAAGCCAATGCCGCCGACGATGCGCGCGGTTTCCTGGCGCAAAACACCGCGGGTTCCGGACCGTTTATGCTGAAAAGCTGGCGGAAAGGTCAGCAGCTGGTGATGGTGCCCAACCCACACTGGCCGGGTGAAAAGCCGCACTTCAAGCGCGTCTCGGTGAAGATTATCGGTGAAAGCGCCTCGCGTCGCCTGCAACTTTCCCGTGGCGATCTGGATATCGCCGACGCCCTGCCGGTGGATCAGCTTGCTGCCCTGAAGCAGGAAGGCAAAGTGGCCGTGGCGGAATACCCGTCCCTGCGGGTGACCTACCTCTATCTGAACAACAGTAAGCCTCCGATGAATCAGGTGGATTTGCGCCGCGCGGTCTCCTGGGCCACCGATTATCAGGGGATGGTGAAAGGCATTCTCAGCGGGAACGGCAAGCAGATGCGCGGCCCGATCCCGGAGGGCATGTGGGGCTTCGATGCGAACGCCATGCAGTACAGCTTTGACGAGGCTAAGGCCAAAGCGGCGCTGGAGAAAGTCACCGATAAACCGGCCAGCCTGACGTTCCTCTACTCCGATAACGACCCGAACTGGGAGCCTATCGCCCTCTCCACGCAGGCGAGCCTGGGCAAGCTGGGGATTAACGTCAAGCTCGAGAAACTGGCGAACGCCACCATGCGCGACCGCGTCGGCAAAGGTGATTATGACATTGCGATTGGTAACTGGAGCCCGGACTTCGCTGACCCGTACATGTTCATGAACTACTGGTTCGAATCGGACAAAAAAGGGCTGCCGGGTAACCGCTCATTCTATGAGAACAAAGAGGTCGATGCATTGTTGCAGGCGGCACTGAAAACCACCGATCAGGCGGAACGCACCAAAGATTACCAGCAGGCGCAGAAAGTGGTGATTGACGAGGCGGCTTACGTTTATCTGTTCCAGAAGAACTACCAGCTGGCGATGAACAAAGAGGTCAAAGGCTTCACCTTTAATCCGATGCTTGAGCAGGTCTTTAACATCGCCACCATGAGTAAGTAACGGCCCACGCCGGGGGGAAGTGTATGACGTTCTGGAGCATCGTGCGCCAGCGCTGCTGGGGGTTAATCCTGGTGGTGGCCGGTGTCTGTATTATTACTTTTATTATTTCACACCTGATCCCCGGCGATCCGGCCCGCCTGCTGGCCGGTGACCGCGCCAGCGATGAAATCGTGCAGGGCATCCGCCAGCAGCTGGGGCTGGATCAACCGCTCTATATTCAGTTTGGCCGCTATGTAGAGGCGCTGGCGCACGGCGATCTGGGCACCTCCATTCGCACCGGTCGCCCCGTTGCGGAAGATTTGAAAGCCTTTTTCCCCGCCACGCTGGAGCTGGCCTTCTGCTCATTGCTGCTGGCGCTGGTGATTGGCGTGCCGCTGGGCATTTTATCGGCGGTGTACCGTAACCGCTGGCTGGATCACCTGGCGCGACTGATGGCGATGACGGGCATCTCGACGCCTGCCTTCTGGCTGGGACTGGGGGTAATCGTTCTGTTCTACGGGCAACTGCAAATTCTGCCTGGCGGCGGCAGGCTGGACGACTGGCTCGATCCGCCTGCCCACGTTACCGGCTTTTATCTGCTGGACGCCCTGCTGGAAGGCAACGGCGAGGTGTTTTTCAACGCCCTACAGCACCTGATTCTACCCTCCCTGACCCTGGCCTTTGTGCATCTGGGTATTGTGGCGCGTCAGGTGCGTTCCGCGATGCTGGAGCAGCTGAGCGAGGATTATATTCGTACCGCCCGCGCGAGCGGGTTGCCGGGCTGGTACATCGTGCTGCGCTACGCCTTACCCAATGCCATGATCCCCTCCATTACCGTGCTCGGGCTGGCGCTGGGCGATCTGCTGTATGGGGCAGTCCTTACCGAAACCGTGTTTGCCTGGCCGGGAATGGGAGCCTGGGTGGTGACCTCCATTCAGGCGCTGGACTTCCCTGCCGTCATGGGCTTCGCGGTCGTGGTATCGCTGGCCTATGTCTTCGTCAATCTGGTGGTGGATCTGCTGTATCTGTGGATCGACCCGCGAATCGGGCGCGGAGGTGCCGAATGATGTTAACTCAGGAAACGCCCGTCCCCGTCAGCACCGCCAAACAGCGCATCAACTGGGCAAAGCTGTTCTGGATGTTACGCAAAAGCCCGCTCACGTTGATCGGCGGGGTGATTATGATCGTGATGCTGCTGATGATGGTGGTCTCGCCGTGGATAGTCCCGCACGATCCGAACGCGCTGGATCTGACCGCGCGATTGCAGGCGCCTTCTGCCCAGCACTGGTTTGGCACCGATGAGGTGGGCCGGGATCTGTTCAGCCGCGTGCTGGTGGGCAGCCAGCAGTCCATCACGGCGGGGCTGGCGGTGGTGGTGATTGCGGGCGGCATCGGTTCTCTGCTCGGCTGTTTGTCCGGCGTACTCGGCGGACGCGGCGACGCCATCATTATGCGTATCATGGACATTATGCTCTCCATCCCCTCGCTGGTGCTGACGATGGCGCTGGCCGCCGCGCTCGGCCCAAGCCTGTTTAACGCGATGCTGGCGATTGCGATTGTACGCATTCCGTTTTACGTGCGGCTGGCACGCGGGCAAACGCTGGTGGTGCGCCAGTTTACCTACGTACAGGCCGCCCGCACCTTTGGCGCGTCGCGCTGGCACCTGATCAGCTGGCATATCCTGCGTAACGCCCTGCCGCCGCTGATCGTACAGGCGTCGCTGGATATCGGCAGCGCCATTCTGATGGCCGCCACGCTGGGCTTTATTGGATTAGGCGCGCAGCAACCCACCGCCGAATGGGGCGCGATGGTGGCCGTGGGGCGTAACTACGTGCTTGACCAGTGGTGGTACTGCGCGTTTCCGGGGGCGGCAATTCTGATCACGGCAGTTGGGTTTAATCTGTTTGGCGATGGTCTTCGCGACCTGCTGGATCCCAAATCAGGAGGGAAGCAGTCATGAGTGATTCCGTATTATCAATTGAAGATTTGCACCTGAGCTTCCCCATTTTTCGCGGTGACGTCCACGCGCTCAACCACGTTTCGCTGGAGATTGGCCGGGGTGAAATTGTCGGCGTGGTGGGCGAATCCGGCTCGGGAAAATCGGTCACCGCGATGCTGGCGATGCGCCTGCTGCCGGAAGGCAGTTACCATATTCACCATGGACGGGTCACGCTCCTCGGGGAAGATGTCCTGAACGCGTCGGAAAAACAGCTTCGTCAGTGGCGCGGCGCCAGGGTGGCGATGATTTTTCAGGAGCCGATGACGGCGCTCAACCCCACGCGCCGGATTGGCAGGCAAATGGTGGAGGTGATCCGCCAGCATCAGTCGCTTTCCCGCCGCGACGCGCAGCAGAAGGCGATCGCCCTGCTGGGCGAGATGCAAATCCCGGATGCGGCACAGGTGATGGATCGCTATCCGTTTGAGCTTTCCGGCGGCATGCGCCAGCGGGTGATGATCGCCCTTGCCTTCTCCTGCGAGCCGGAGCTGATCATTGCCGATGAGCCGACCACCGCGCTGGACGTGACCGTTCAGCGTCAGGTGCTGCGTCTGCTGAAACACAAAGCGCGCGCCAGCGGGACGTCGGTGCTGTTTATCAGTCACGATATGGCGGTGGTGTCGCAGCTTTGTGACCGGATGTACGTTATGTACGCGGGCAGCGTGATCGAAAGCGGCAGCACGCAGACCTTGATCCACCATCCTGTGCATCCCTATTCGATTGGCCTGCTGCGGTGTGCCCCGGAAAATGGTGAACCGCGCGAGATCCTTCCGGCCATTCCCGGCACGGTGCCTAACCTCAGCCACCTCCCGCGCGGATGTGCTTTTCGCGAGCGCTGTTTTGCTGCCGGAGCGAAATGCAGCGAAACGCCGCGCTTAATTTCCACGGGTGCAGAAGGCCAGCAGGCTGCCTGCTGGTACCCACAACAGGAGACACGCCATGTCTGAGGTACTGCTGGAACTGGATAGCGTGCATGTGAATTTTCCTGCGCGCAAAAACTGGCTGGGGCGCGTGACGGAGCAGGTACACGCCCTCAACGGCATGGATCTCCGGATCCATCGCGGCGAAACGCTGGGCGTTGTGGGGGAATCTGGTTGCGGAAAGAGCACGCTGGCGCAGCTGCTGATGGGCATGCTCAAACCGAGTACCGGTGCCTGTCAGCGCGCGAATGCGGCAGGCGGTATGCAGATGGTATTTCAGGACCCGCTCTCGTCCCTCGACCCGCGTTTACCCGTCTGGCTCATCATTACCGAGCCGGTGTGGATACAGCAACGCCGCAGCGAACGGGAGCGTCGTCAGCTGGCTGAGACGCTGGCGCAGCAGGTGGGCATTCGGGCGGAATATCTTGATCGCCTGCCGCATGCGTTTTCGGGTGGACAGCGCCAGCGCATCGCTATTGCCCGGGCGCTCTCTTCGGATCCGGACATCATCGTGCTGGATGAACCCACCAGCGCGCTGGATATTTCCGTCCAGGCGCAGATCCTCAATTTGCTGGTTGCCCTGCAACAGCAGCGAAATCTGACCTACGTGCTGATCTCGCACAACGTCTCGGTGGTCCGTCACATGAGCGACCGGGTGGCGGTAATGTATCTGGGGCAGATCGTGGAGCTGGGTCCGGCGGACCAGGTGCTGGGCAAGCCACGGCATCCGTATACGCAGCTGCTGCTTGACTCCGTTCCCCGTACCGGAGAACCGCTGGACGAAGATCTGGCATTACGCAAAACCGATCTCCCCGGTAATCGCCGCCTGCCCGATGGCTGCTACTTCCGCGACCGCTGCCCGCTGGCAGATGAAGGATGCGAACGGCCGCAGCCGCTTCAGCCCGCAGCCGGAGACCGAAGCGTACGCTGCTGGCGTAACCGCTAGATTTGCGCCATCCCGCCATCGACAAACAGCTCCGTGGCGTTTATAAAGCTGGCGGCATCGGACGCCAGAAACGCCACGGCTTTTCCGACTTCGCCCGGCGCGCCCAGGCGACCCAGCGGCACCTGGGCCGCCAGCGCATCGTATAATCCCTGACGCTGTTCTTCGGGAACCAGATCGCCAAGACCGGGCGTTTTCACGGGGCCAGGGCTGACGACGTTGACGCGTATCCCGCGGCCCTGTAAGTCCAGCGCCCAGGAGCGGGCAAAGTTACGCACGGCGGCTTTACTGGCGCTGTAGACGCTAAAATTCGCCGTCCCCTTAATTGAAACCGTCGATCCGGTGAGGATAATGGATGAACCAGAGGAGAGTAGCGGCAGCGCTTTCTGGACGGTAAACAGCACGCCGCGCACGTTGGTGGCAAAAATCCGGTCAAACTGCTCCTCGGTGATGGCGCCCAGCGGCAGCATGTCGCCGCCCCCGGCGTTGGCGAACAGAATATCGAGTCGTCCCTCTTCTTTAGCAATCTGCGCGTAAACCGCATCCAGATCGGCCATTCTGGAGACGTCCGCGCGGATAGCTACCGCCGCCGCGCCAATGTCTGCCCGCGCGGCATCCAGTTCGGCCTGACGACGTCCGGTGATATAGACCTTCGCTCCCTGCGCCGCCAGCTCCTGTGCCGTTGCGAGACCAATACCGGTGCTGCCGCCGGTCACCAGAGCGATTTTTCCTGCAAGCGTTGTATTCATACTCATAACCTTCTGTTGTGATGTAAAAGAGGAGCGTTTGCCCGCGTCAGGCAGACTTTAGATCTTGCGGGATTCGTGATAAACGGGCAAAAATGAAAATGAATTTTCACAGCAGGAAATAATCAGAGGAGATCTGTGTGGATCAGCTAATGGCAATGCGCGCCTTTACGCGGGTGGTTGAATCCGGAAGCTTTACCCGAGCGGCAGACTCCCTGAACATGCCGATAGCTACGCTGAGTAAGCTGGTAAAATCACTTGAAGCGCACCTGGAAACACGGCTGCTGCATCGTACTACGCGCCGGGTGGTCACGACGGCAGAAGGCATGGAATACTACGAGAAAGCGCTGCGGGTATTAATCGATATAGAGGACATTGATACCGCCTTTCGCGCATCGTGCTGCACGCCTAAAGGCCATTTGCGTATCGACGTGGGGGGGTCAACCGCCCGGGACGTGTTGATCCCCCTGCTGCCGGATTTTTTTCAGCGCTACCCGGACCTGCGCATCAACCTGGGGGTAGCCGACCGTCCGGTAGACTTAATCAGTGGAAACGTAGACTGCGTGATCCGCGGCGGCCCGCTGGATGACTCTTCGCTTATCGCCCGGCATATCGGTGACGCCCGGATGATAGCCTGCGCGACGCCGGGCTATCTTAAGACTCACGGCATCCCTGCCTATCCGCAGGAGCTGCGCAACGGCCATAAGCTGATTAGCTACCTTTCCCCCGTTACCGGACGCGCATTCCCGTTTCGGTTCCTCGATCGGGGTGAACCGCTGGAGATCAGCGTTCCGCACCATCTTGGAGTCAATGAAAGCAACGCACACCTGGCCGCGGCGCTGGCGGGTTTAGGGATTATTCAGACGTTTGGCTATGCTGCGAGAACGCATCTGGAAACGGGCGCGCTGGTAGAGGTCCTGAGCGACTGGCGTCCTAAGGCGTATCCTTTTCACGTAGTCTATCCACAGAGTCGGCATTTAACACATCGCCTGAGAGTGTTTATTGCGTGGCTTGCCGAGGTCTTCCCTGCGGCGGTGAAAGGTTAGCCGGGCATTTGCCCGGCCAGATATCAGTTCAGTTTGTAATCCAGCGTGATTTCGGCTTTCAACAGCTGCGACACCGGACAACCCGCCTTCGCTTTCTGAATAATGCCGTCAAACTGCTGCGGATCGATACCCGGGACCGTCACCTTGCTTTGCAGCGCCACTTTGCTGATGGCAAAACCACTGTCGGTTTTATCCAGCGAGACATCCGCCGTGGTATCGATGGAATCGGCGGTATAACCCGCTTCGCCCAACATTAGCGACAGGGCCATAGAGAAACAGGCCGCGTGCGCTGCGCCAATCAGCTCTTCCGGGTTGGTCCCTTTTTCGCCCTCGAAGCGGGTGTTAAAGCCGTAAGGTTGCTGGTTAAGGACGCCACTTTCTGTTGAGACCGTCCCTTTGCCGCGTTTGATGTCGCCAGACCAGTGTGCTGAACCGTGCTTATGAATCGTCATTCTTGCTCTCCTTTTGGCTTACAAAGGGATAAGTATAGGACGCATAATCCATTTTGCAGGGAAGACAGATTAGTCCGAGCGCGTGGCAAGGTGGTTTGCCAGCGCGTCGAGGAACACACGCTGCGCCGCAGGCTGATAGTCTCGCGACTGATAAATACCAAAAATACCGATTGGTTTTGGCGTAAAGGCGCTGAGCACCGGCACCAGGCTGCCCTGCCGTAGCGCCGCGTCAGCCTCGCGCTCGGGCAGCATGGCAATACCACAGTGGTTTATCGCCGCCTCCATCAGCAGTGACGAGATGCTGGCGCTGAGATTGCCGCTGACCGCTGTCGTGATCGGCTCCCCTTCGGGCGTCAAAAAACGCCACGACTGACCGGCAAAAAAGCTGTAATGCAGGCAGTTGTGCCGGGCTAAATCCTCCAGCTGCTCTGGAACGCCCCGGCTGGCAAGGTAGTGCGGCGAAGCGCAAAGTACGGACCGACACTCTCCCAGTCGGCGGGCGATCATGCCCGGTTCGGGGTTATCGGTGATGCGGATCGCCACGTCAATTCGCTCGCCCACCAGGCTTACCGGATGGTTATTAACATCCAGCTCAATGCGCAGCTGAGGGTAACGCTGCAACAGATCGGGCAGCACCGGAGCGATAATCTGCATCGCGGTGAAATGCGCGCAGGCGACGCGAAGCGTGCCTGAGGGTAAATCCTTCACTGACTGATCTTCAATTTCCTGAGAAATTTGCGAGAGCGTACGCGTCTTTTGCAGGACCTTCTCTCCCGCCGCCGTCAGCGTCAGCTTGCGGGTGGAGCGGTTCACCAGCCGCGCCCCGGCCCACTTCTCCATCTGCTCCAGATAACGGCTCACCATCGGACGGGAGATCCCCAGCGCCCGCGCCGCCGCGCTTAAACTCCCCAGCTCACAGATGCGGTTGTACACCTGGGCGGCAATAACGCGATCCATTTTGACCTCCATTTGCTCGATTTATGAAACTAAGCATCTCCTGTTTCAGGAATTCTGGCAAATGAAGAGATCCGTACAATAGAGACTTTCCTGAAGAACAGAGAGATGACCATGACCATCGCCCGCCTTGCTTTGCTGACAACCCTTTTCACTCCGGCCGTCTTTGCCGCGCCGTTGACCGTTGATACGTACAACCCGCAGGAAAAAGGCATTTTTGCCGTTTCTTCCACCCTGGTGTCTGGCCCGAAAGAGGCGGTACTGTTTGACGCCCAGTTCAGCGTGAAAGATGGCGAAGCGCTGGTAGAAAAAATTCGCCACAGCGGTAAAACGCTGAACAAAATCGTGATCACTTCCGGCGATCCGGATTTCTATTTCGGCCTGCAACCGCTGGTGAAAGCCTTCCCTAATGCCAAAGTTGTCGCCACGCAACAGGTGGTGGACCATATCAAGGCCACAAAAGACGCGAAGCTCGCCTTCTGGGGGCCACAGATGAAAGACGGCGCGCCGACGCAGCTCTACGTGCCGCAAGTGCTTGCCTCAACCACCTTTATGATTGACGGTGAGAGAGTGAATATTGAAGAGCCTGAGAGCTATGCGGCGTATGTCTGGATCCCATCCGCAAAAACCATCCTCGGCGGCACGGGCGTCTCATGGGGCATTCACGTCTGGACGGCAGATACCCAAACGCCGGAAAACCGCAAACAGTGGCAGCAGACGCTGGATAGCATGGCAGCCCTTAAGCCCGAACACGTTATTCCGGGCCACTACCTGGGGACACCGCCAGCAGGTACCGGCGCTATCGACTTTACCCGTCGCTATCTACAGCAGTTTGAACAGGCCCTCACGGCAGATAAAGCGTCAACCGGCGTCATCAACACAATGAAAAAACAGTGGCCGAATCTGGCGGAAGCCAGTTCGCTGGAACTGAGTGCCAAAGTGAATACCGGCGAAATGAAGTGGTAATAGCCTGATTATCTCCTGCTATATTTAAATTTTTTATAGCAGGAGTTAACTATGCCATCTTCAGTAAGGGGCATCGACCATATCGGTATTACGGTGCCCGACATTGAAAAAGCCACCCTATTTTTTGAACGCGCTTTCGACGCCCAGGTTTTATATCATTCTGTCGATGCGCAAACCGATAATATTGATCAGCCCGCCCAGCAGCACACCTTAAAATTATTTCCCGGCACAAAAATTCACGCCATTCGCATGCTCGTCATGCCCCACGGACCCGGCATAGAACTTTTCGAAATGCATGGCCCTGAACAGGGAATGCCCGCCCGCGCCAGCGACTTTGGCCTCCAGCATTTTGCTGTTTATGTTGATGATTTTGATAAGGCGATAGCCGCTTTCACCGCTGCTGGCGGGGAGATGTTTACCGCGCCAAAGCCGCTCACGTTTCCGGATGAGCAAGGTGAAGGTAATGCTTTCTGCTATGGGCAAACCCCCTGGGGCAGCATTGTAGAGTTGATTTCCTGGCCAACGCCCATGCCTTATGAAAAAACGACAAATTTACGCCGCTGGAAACCCTGAATTTTATTTCTGTGCTACGGGAGATGATATTTTTATTTCCAGGACGAATCTGAACCACAACGGCGAAAATATTTGCCAATCTGAATGCGAATTACGATTTTGCACGCCGTAACATTAAACAGACAACGACACGGAGGCAGCATGTTTACTTATTACCCGGCACATACCACAGCAGCACAACCCGAACTCGTTAACGCGATTGCGCAGGGTCTCCAGGTGGAGCACGGTGTTGTTACCGAAGATGACATTTTGATGGAACTGACCAGGTGGGTGGAAGCCACAGACAATGACATCCTCAGTGACATCTACCAGCAAACCATCAACTATGTGGTCAGCGGGCAAAATGCACCTTTGTAAAAACCTGCTAAGCTGGATCTGCAACCTAAGGGGTTACATTTCGTTTGCGTGAGCAAACTTGTCCTTAAAACTATCAACGGGATTGAGGAGTTAATATGAAATCGAACCGTCAGGCACGCCACATTCTGGGACTGAACTACAAGCTCTCTAACCAGCGCAAAGTGGTTATTGAAGAGGGGAGCGAAACGCAAGTGACCCACGCCACCGGCAGGAAACGTCAGGCAGGCAAGTAAGTTCCAGTACGAAATCCACAACACCATCGGTTACCCCGGTGGTGTTTTTGTTTATGTGTTGCGGTAATTAATATTTAGCTCCTTTATAATACCGCCCGACCGCACCCCGTAGCACAGGCCAGAAAGATGACAAACAGCAGTGTCAGGGACGGATCTTCTTAAAAAGAGTGAGTGACATGGACAACAAACTGAAAAAACATCGTTCCCTTTATATTCCTTACGCCGGTCCGGTTTTACTGGAGTTTCCCCTTCTGAACAAAGGCAGCGCCTTTAGCATGGAAGAGCGCAGCAGCTTTAACCTGCTGGGTCTGCTGCCTGAAGTGGTTGAAACCATTGAAGAACAGGCGGAACGCGCCTGGATCCAGTATCAGGGCTTTAAAACCGAAATCGATAAGCACATCTACCTGCGTAATATCCAGGACACGAACGAAACCCTCTTCTACCGCCTGGTGCAGAACCATCTCGAAGAGATGATGCCCGTCATTTACACCCCAACCGTCGGCGCGGCGTGTGAACGCTTCTCAGAGATCTACCGACGTTCCCGCGGCGTGTTCATCTCCTATCAGAACCGTCACAACATGGACGACATTCTGCAAAACGTGCCTAATCACAACATCAAGGTGATCGTGGTAACCGATGGCGAACGTATTCTGGGCCTTGGCGACCAGGGCATTGGCGGGATGGGGATCCCCATCGGTAAGCTCTCGCTGTATACCGCCTGCGGCGGGATCAGTCCGGCCTACACCCTGCCGGTGGTGCTGGACGTAGGGACCAACAACCAACAGCTGTTGAACGATCCGCTGTACATGGGCTGGCGTCACCCGCGCATTACCGACGACGAGTACTATCAGTTTGTTGATGATTTCATCCAGGCCGTGAAGCACCGCTGGCCGGACGTGCTGTTGCAGTTCGAAGACTTCGCACAGAAAAACGCCATGCCGCTGCTGAACCGCTACCGCGATGAGATCTGCTCGTTCAACGATGACATTCAGGGCACTGCGGCAGTGACCGTGGGGACGCTGATTGCCGCGAGCCGTGCGGCAGGCAGCCAGCTCAGCTATCAGAAAATTGTCTTCCTGGGTGCAGGCTCCGCAGGCTGCGGCATCGCCGAGCAAATTATTGCCCAGACCCAGCGCGAAGGCTTAAGCGAAGAGCTGGCTCGCTCCCGCGTCTTTATGGTGGACCGTTTTGGCCTGCTGACCGACGGTATGCCAAACCTGCTCCCGTTCCAGACCAAACTGGTGCAGAAGCGTGAAAACCTGAAAAACTGGGATACGGATAACGAAGTGCTCTCGCTTCTTGACGTGGTGCGCAACGTGAAGCCGGACATTCTGATCGGCGTATCCGGGCAGACCGGCCTCTTCACGGAAGAGATTATTCGCGAGATGCACAAGCACTGCGAACGCCCTATCGTGATGCCGCTGTCTAACCCGACTTCACGCGTGGAGGCAACGCCGCAGGATATCATCGCCTGGACAGAAGGTAAGGCACTGGTCGCGACCGGCAGCCCGTTTGATCCGGTGCTGTGGAAGGACAAACTCTATCCCATCGCACAGTGCAATAACTCCTATATCTTCCCGGGTATTGGTCTGGGGGTTATCGCCTCCGGCGCGTCACGCATCACCGACGAAATGCTGATGTCCGCGAGCGAAACGCTGGCAGGTCACTCACCGCTGGTGAATAACGGTGAAGGCCTGGTACTGCCGGAGCTGAAAGACATTCATAAAGTGTCCCGCGCAATTGCCTTCGCGGTAGGCAAAATGGCGCAGCAGCAAGGCGTCGCGGTGAAAACCTCTGCCGATGCGTTGCAGCAGGCGATTGACGATAACTTCTGGATGCCGGAATACCGTAGCTATCGTCGTACTTCTATTTAAGCATTGCCCCTCACCCAGCCCTCTCCTCAAAGGGGAGAGGGCTGGGTGAGGGGAATATACGGCACCTCCCACTAGCCAAACCCATTTTCCCCCGCTACACTCCCTTCATCCATTAACCTACTGAATATATAAGGAGGCCAATTATGCTGTACTGTGAAATTTTCAATGTTTCACATACATTTGGTGATCGCACCAGCTCAAGCGTTATCGGTATCGTGCTGCGATAACTTCTGCTTGAGCGAAGACACCAACCCCTGAAATCCCTTCTCTCGGGCTTACTGAGTTATCGTCAGCGATGTTTGACGAGGCATAAACATGCCTGTAACTCCTGGGTAAGCAACAATGAGCACTTTACTCACTGCACATTCTTTACGCGTTGATACAGCGTTCGGCACGCTCTTCGACTCTCTCTCCTTTACGTTGAAAAAAGGCGATCGCATCGGCCTGCTGGGTGATAACGGCTGCGGAAAAAGTACGCTGCTGAAAATCCTCGACGGGACGCAGTCCCCTGCTGCCGGAACCGTTTCACTGGCGGGGCATTGCCTGCTGGCGCGCGTGGAACAACATCTGCCGGAGACTCTTGATCCCCTGACCATGCTGGATGCGGTGCTGGCGCAGCTGCCGATCGGTGAGCGCGACAGTTTGCGCTGGAAAGCCGAGTCGCTGCTGGCCGGAATGGGCTTCACGACGCAGGAAACGGCGTTAACCTCCGCCACGCTGAGCGGCGGCCAGCATACGCGGTTGCTGCTGGCACGAGCGTTGATAAGCGATCCGGATCTGCTGCTTCTGGACGAACCGAGCAACCACCTTGACCTGCCGACCCTGCTGTGGCTGGAGCAGTTTCTACAAAACTGGTCCGGCAGCTTTGTGCTGGTCTCACACGACAGGCAACTGCTGGACGCGGTAACCAACGGCAGCTGGATCCTGCGCGATAAAACGCTGCACGCCTTTGCCCTTCCCTGCACTGCCGCCCGTCTGGCGCTCGACGCAAAAGACGAAAGCGATGCGTTGCGCCATAAGGCAGAGCAAAAAGAGATCGACCGCGTCACGG
Source organism: Enterobacter sp. UPMP2061 (assembly GCF_053709615.1). Taxonomy (NCBI): domain Bacteria; kingdom Pseudomonadati; phylum Pseudomonadota; class Gammaproteobacteria; order Enterobacterales; family Enterobacteriaceae; genus Enterobacter; species Enterobacter sp. UPMP2061. The sequence continues at coordinate 190,332 of NZ_JBSKJP010000003.1, read as the reverse complement.
CCAGCGCACGGCGTCTCGCGAACTGGGGCAAGGTCTATGACAACGAAGATCTCTCCCGTAAGGCTAAGCAGATGGAAAAACAGGTCGAACGCCTGAAAGAGACCCAGACGGAACTGACGGCGGGAAGCCCGTGGACCTTAACCCTGCGCGGGGACGCGCTTCGGGCCGACCGCCTGCTGGAAATGACTCACCTCGGCGTCCCCCCGGCGCCGGGTCTGCCAGACCTGTTTACTCTCGACAGCGCGCGGCTGAAGAGCGGCGATCGCGTGGCGATTGTGGGTCGTAACGGCTGCGGAAAATCGTCGCTGCTGAAGCTTATCTGGCGACATTTTCGCGACGAGATCGCGGACGAGCGGCTTAAGCGTCATCCGCGCGTCTCACCCGGCTACTACGACCAGACGCTGCACCAGTTGCCAGACGATGCGGCGCTGCTTGATGCGCTGGAGCCTTTCGCGCCAGATCCGCAGACCCGTAAAATGGCGCTCATCAGTGCCGGGTTCCCGTGGGCGCGTCACGGGCAAAAAGTCAGTACGCTGAGCGGCGGGGAACGTTCGCGCCTGCTGTTCGTCGGCCTGACGCTTGCCCGTTATAGCCTGCTGATGCTGGATGAACCGACCAATCATCTGGACATGGAAGGCAAAGAGGCGCTGGCGGAAACGCTGCAACAGTTTGAAGGCGGAGTGCTGCTGGTGAGCCACGATCGTCAGTTAATTAGCCAGAGCTGTAACCGCTTCTGGCTGATTGAGGACGGCAGGCTGAGCGAATGGCACGATGCGGAGGCGGTGTTTGAGCGTCTGCGTGAGGACACCGGTCCGGTTGTACCTGAAGCGTCGAAGGCCGCATCGAAGGCACCCTCTTCAGCGTCTGACGATCTGCTCGAACGCCTGGTTGCCCTGGAAACGCTGCTGGAAGAGGATTTGGCGCGTAAGCCAAAACACCAAAAACCGCAGTTACAGGCGCAATGGCGAAAAGAGATTAAGGTCATAGAAGCGCAACTGTAAATCTGAGCCCGGCGGTGGCGTCGCCGGGCCAGTGTTTTTCACCCCAATTTATGAGGGGTACAGCCTTTTCTTAATCCGAAAATGCATCAAATAATGACATTATGTTGCGGTTGCCTTGCATTACAGCGCCAAAGTATTAATCCTTAATGGGTAATCAGACCTGCTATGCAGATACTCATCATGAAAGGAGAAACACATGAAGGCTGCTGTTGTCACTCAGGATCATCAGGTTAATGTCACAGAAAAAACCTTACGCGCGCTCAAACATGGTGAAGCGCTGCTGAAGATGGAGTGCTGTGGCGTTTGCCATACCGATCTCCATGTTAAGAATGGCGATTTTGGCGACAAAATCGGGGTGATCCTCGGCCATGAAGGGATTGGTATCGTCAAAGAGATTGGTCCTGGCGTCACGTCGCTAAAAGTAGGCGATCGTGCAAGCGTGGCGTGGTTCTTCGAAGGCTGTGGCCACTGCGAATATTGTAATACCGGCAACGAAACGCTGTGCCGTGACGTGAAAAACGCGGGTTACTCCGTTGACGGCGGCATGGCGGAAGAGTGCATCGTAACCGCGGATTACGCGGTTAAAGTTCCGGACGGACTGGACTCTGCGGCGGCCAGCAGCATCACCTGCGCCGGGGTCACCACCTACAAAGCGGTAAAAGTCTCTGACATCAAACCCGGCCAGTGGATTGCGATCTATGGCCTGGGCGGTCTGGGCAACCTCGCGCTGCAATACGCCAAAAATGTCTTCAATGCGAAGGTTATCGCCATTGACGTGAATGACGAGCAGCTGAAGCTCGCTGCCAGCATGGGCGCAGACTTAACCGTGAACTCCCGCAGTGAAGATGCGGCAAAAGTGATTCAGGAGAAAACCGGCGGTGCACATGCGGCGGTGGTGACGGCGGTAGCGAAAGCGGCCTTCAACTCTGCCGTTGACGCAGTACGCGCCGGTGGCCGCGTGGTGGCTGTTGGCCTGCCGCCGGAAGCGATGAGCCTGGATATTCCACGTCTGGTCCTGGATGGGATTCAGGTAGTGGGTTCCCTGGTGGGTACCCGTCAGGATCTGCTCGAAGCCTTCCAGTTTGCGGCTGAAGGTAAGGTGAAACCGAAAGTTACAATGCGCCCACTGGAAGATATCAACGCCATCTTCAAAGAGATGGAACAGGGCCAGATCCGTGGCCGTATGGTGATTGATTTACGTTCTTAACCGCGGTGGCCGGGTAGCGGCTTTGCCCTGCCCGGCTTTTCACGTGGACGAACGGCGATCGGAAATCCATTCCTGAACCTCGATCTGGAACGTGTCCGGCGCTTTTCGATACATCTTCCGCGCAAGATCCAGGATGGTATGACGTCCTAACTCCTCTTCCATCCGCTGCTGCGCACTGTCCATGACCGAGCGCACCCCACACGGGCCGTTACAGACCCAGGCAGGTGGCGTTTCATCAAACACCGCCAGGCGCTGACGCACTTCCCGACACTCAAACATATTCTTCTCGCCGTCAATGGCATGCGCCACTTCCAGCACGCTGATCAGCTCTGCCGGACGCGCCAGCCGGAAGCCTCCCCCTTTGCCTTCGGTGCTGATGACCAGCCCCGCGCGTGATAAACGGGTGAAGATTTTTCCAAGATAGTCGTACGGCACGCCCTGCAAGGCCGCCATCTCCCGGACGCTCATCTCACGTTCATTGCCTTTTGCATCCACCATACACATCAGGCTATGAATGCCATATTCCACACCAGAACTGTAAAACGCCATGGCTCACTCCGGGTCATTGTTCGCTGCATTATAACGATTTTTAACTCAGAAAGAAGTTGTCGCAGTTAACTCCGACAAGTATAGTGGCAGTTATGTCAGACATACAGCCTGACGCACTAAAGGATCGAGTATGAAAAAGCAGATTTTAATTGTGGGTAGTGGGTTTTCCGGTATGTGGGCTGCGGTCAGCGCCGCGCGCCTTTCTGCTCTGGCGGGTAACAATAGCCTCAGCATTGCCGTGCTGGCCCCTGTTGCGGAGCTACGCGTTCGCCCACGCTTTTATGAAGAGAACGTGTCGACGATGGTCGCGCCGCTGACCGAACTGTTTGCTGAGCTGGGTATCGCCTTTATTGCGGGCGAAGCACAACGTATTGATACCTCGTCTAAAACCGTTTTGTATCGCGATTCAAACGGCGCGATTGCTGACGTCGCCTGGGAACGTCTGATCCTCGCAACCGGTAGCCAGACTAAACGTCCTCCTGTTGCCGGTCTGGCTGAATACGCCTTTGATATCGACCAACTCGACTCCGCCAGATTATTCGAGCAGCATCTTGATTCGCTGGTTTCGCGCCCCTCCACCCCGGAGCGTAATACCGTGGTCGTGTGTGGCGGCGGCTTTACCGGCATCGAACTGGCAACGGAACTCCCTGCCCGACTCCGTACTCGCTTCGGCGCTGATACAAAGACTAAAGTAATCGTAGTTGAAAGAGGTGCAACCATCGGCGGGCGTTATAGCGAGGCGCTGCGTAACACAATTGAAGAAGCAAGCAACGCGCTCGGCGTTGAATGGCGTTTAAACAGTGAAATTGAAGCCATCGATGCCAGCGGCGTAACGCTGAAAAACGGAGAGCGGATTGCCAGCGCCACTGTAGTGTGGACGGCAGGGGTAGAAGCTAACCTCCTCAGCCTGCAAATTGACGGGGAACGCGATACTCAGGGACGGCTGATCGTCAACGACACGTTGCAGGTTCCTGCGCATCCTGAGGTTTACGCGACGGGTGATATGGCGCACGCCAAAACGGACGATGCGGGCAACACGGCGCTGATGACCTGCCAGCACGCGATCCAGCTGGGGAAATTCGCCGGACACAACGCGGCGGCCAGCCTGTTAAATCTGGAGCCGTACCCTTACCGTCAGGTGAACTACGTCACCTGTCTGGATTTAGGTGGCTGGGGCGCGGTATACACCGAGGGCTGGGAACAGCGCGTTAAATCCGTGCGCGAGGAAGGCAAAAAGATCAAAGTCGCCATCACCAACGAACTGATTTACCCGCCAGCAGCAGACAAAGCGGTCGCTTTTGCCGCCGCTGACCCGCTGGCGAAATTCGTTTAGTCCCCTCCTGCGCCCGCGACCAGCGGGCAAAGTGTGCAATCAGGCCAGCGCACCTGCGTTGGCCTGACGCTTTTTGGCACATAAATAACCATACATCAGCAGAGAGGTCATCGCAGAGAAGGATAAAATCGCGGCCGGCAGCGTGACATAGCTCCAGCTAAAGCCGAGCGTAATCATCAATCCACCGAAATACGCGCCAATTGCGCTGCCGAGGTTAAACGCCATTTGCCCGCCTGCGGCCCCCAGCATCTCGCCGCCTTTCGCATTTTGCAGCAGCAGAATTTGCAGCGGCGCAGAGAGCGCAAACAGCCCGGCGCAGCAGACAAATCCCATGACCAGTGAAGCTGTTTTAAGCTCGCCAAAGGCAAACAACGCCAGCAGCGAAGCCACAATCACCAGGTCGGTGGTGGCAGCAATGCGCAGCGGGCTAAAGCGTGACGACAGCTTGCCGCTGAAGACATTTCCCAGCACCATGCCCAGCCCCATCAGCATCATGATCGCGGTCATGACGCCCTCAGAAAAGCCTGACACGTTGACCATAAACGGCTTCACGAAGCTAAACCAGGCAAACACCCCGGCATTGCCAAACATCGTAGCGGCAAAAATCAGCCACGGTTCCGGTTTCTTCAGGAAGTGGAATTGTTCTGCCAGCCGGGTGGTTGTCGTGTCGTGAATGTCAGGCACCCACAGCAGAACAGACAGGATCACCAGCGCGTCAAAGACCGCAATCAAAAAGAAGGTGTAACGCCAGTTAAATTCATGTCCCAGCCACGTCCCGAGCGGCACGCCAAGCAGGTTGGCAACGGTCATCCCGGCAATCATCCCGGCCACAGCGACCGTCACTTTACCCGGCGGCGCGATTTTTGACAGGATTATCGCCCCCACTCCGAAAATCGCGCCATGCGGAAAACCAGAGATTAAGCGCCCCGCCGCCAGCCCTACATAGGAGTCAGAGAAGGTAAAGAGTGTGTTACCGACGACGCACATCGCCACCAGAAACAGCAGCGTTGTTTTCAGCGAAAATTTGCTGGAGAACAGCGCCACAATCGGCGCGCCGATCACCACGCCAAAAGCGTAAAACGAAATCATATTTCCGGCGGAGGGAATCGAAATGCCCGTATCATGAGCCAGCTCGGTCAGCACGCCCATAATGCCAAACTCAGCCATCCCCAGGCCAAAGGTACCCAGTGCTAACGAAAAAATTGTCTTTTTCATACCGCGACCACTGTTAAAAAATATGCAGCGTGCATTATTGATTAAACTTGTATGGTGAACCAGTTCAAATCAGATTTCTGACACATTAATCCATTCATTCAGGCCGATTACACTCTTAGTACGGCCTCGATCCCACGACCGGATACAAAGGGAGACCCACCATGGTCAGTAAGAAGAAAACCCATGTTGTTGATGATGTCGTTAAAAACGCGCCGCTCAAAACCAAAGCGTACGAGCAAGAGCTTCGCCGCCTCCATGTTGAACTGGTTAAGCTCCAGCAATGGGTAGTCGCCAAAGGGTTAAAGGTCTGTATTGTTTTTGAAGGGCGAGACGGCGCCGGTAAAGGCGGCGTCATCAAAGCCATCACCGAACGCGTCAGCCCTCGGGTGTTTCGCGTTGTTGCGTTACCGGCCCCCACCGATAAAGAGAAAAGTCAGCTCTATTTTCAGCGTTACGTTCCCCATCTGCCCTCTGCCGGGGAAATCGTTATTTTTGACCGCAGCTGGTACAACCGCGCGGGCGTGGAAAGAGTCATGGGTTTCTGTACCGAAGAGCAGGCCGAAAAATTTCTTGATGGAACGCCGGTAATGGAAAAAGCGATGGTCGATGCCGGGATCATTTTGTTGAAATACTGGCTTGAAGTAACGCCAAAAGAGCAGGAGCGACGCCTGCGCGATCGCATTAATGATGGTCGCAAGATCTGGAAGCTGTCTCCAATGGATATTAAATCTTTCAATCTGTGGGATGAATATACCCTCGCCCGCGACGCGATGTTTAAAGCGACCGACACCGCCTGGGCGCCGTGGTTTGTGGCGCGCTCAGAAGATAAAAAAAGGGTGCGGCTGAATATTATTTCGCATCTGCTTTCCCAGATCCCCTATAAAGAAATTCACGTAGACAAGGTGGATTTACCGAAACGCAAGATCGGCAAAGTGAAGCCTACATAATATCCCTTCCGGTATATTGCAGAGCAATTTTGATATTACTGGAAGACGGCTCGCATAATGTTGATTACCAGGGGAAACAGTATTGTTTTTTGTTGGCTGCGGTTGATAATGACCGCACCAACAAAGGAGAAAACATGAAATCGAACCGCACAGAAAGATGTGTTACAACAAAGCCTTTTACGGGGAAAAAGCCTCGCCCACTCTCTACAACAGCAGAGCACAAGCGACAGCATCAACAGGATCAGGGATTTATTAAAGCGATGAATGAATTAACGGCCAAAGCAGGGCTATTATCGGATGACCCTCATTTTGGAGGGCTTTGATGTGTTTTCAGTTTGACGTTTATCGCAACCCATCAGACAGAACGCGTGAATATCAGCCCTATTTTATGATTATTCAGCACGATTTTTATGACGACTTATCAACGAGACTTATTGTACCGTTAAGCTATCACAATCATTTAAGAGGACATTCAAACGCTGCAACGCCACTGGTGAACATTGAATTCCAGACATATTTCCTTAATACAGCCAACATCACACACGTGGAGACAAAGAAACTTAATAATAAGAATTATGTATGTAATCTGCGCAGTGCAAGAAGTAGTGTTCTTGCAGGAATTGATGCGTTAATTACCAATACGTAGCTCAGAGCCGCGCAAGTGCAGCGCCGCCGGACAATGCCGACGGCGCGAGGTTTACTTCAACCCTTCCGAACTCTCTTTTTGCGCTTCAAGACGCTCGACGTCCCGATACCAGCGCGGATGGTGTTTTTGCGCCCAGCGGCGGCTCACCTTCCCTTCAATCATGCCTTTAATCGATCCTTTCACCCAGAAGGCCATATACATATGGATCAGGATGGCGTGGATCAGAATAATGGCCGAGGTCGCGTGGATCAGCAGTGCGTAGCGCACCACCTGGATCGGGAAATATTGGGCAAAATACGGACGCCAGATAATCACTCCGGTCACCAGCAGCACGAAAATCATACTCATGATGGTCCAGAACATCATCTTCTGCCCGGCGTTGTATTTGCCCACCTTCGCGACTTTATGCTCGTTGCCTTTCAGAACCTCAACAATCCCTTTAATCCAGGGAATATCCTGCTTGTCAGGGATGTTGTGATGAACGAAACGCACGAACATAAACATCAGCACCACGAAAATCAGCACGCCGAAGAACGGATGCAGAATGCGCCCCATCTGCGGTGTCCCGAAGGTTTCCGTGAGCCACTGTAGCGTCGGGAAGAAGAACGATATGCCGGATACCGCCACCAGGAAGAAGCAGATGACCACCGTCCAGTGACAGGCGCGATCGACAAATTTTGTGCGCACTATCATTTTCGACTTACTCATGATGCTCCTCCTCGTCGTCATCCACCTCTTTATTCGGCCCGATACCGATGTAGTGATAAATCAGCCCGGCAAAGGTGGCGATAAAGCCCGCCGCTGAGAGCGGCTTAAGCGCCCCTTTCCAGAGGTTGATCGAGGTATCGATCGCCGGATCTTTCGGCAGATTGTGATACAGCTCCGGCTGGTCATTGTGGTGCAGAACATACATGACGTGCGTACCGCCCACGCCCTGCGGGTTATAAATCCCGGCCTTGTCATAGCCGCGCGCTTTGAGCTTATCCACCCGCTGCTGCGCCACTTCCAGCATCTCTTTTTTGGTGCCGAAGTGGATCGCCCCGGTAGGACAGGTCTTCACGCAGGCAGGCTCCTGGCCGACGCTGACGCGATCGACGCACAGCGTGCATTTATAGACCCGGTTATCCTCATTATTGAGGCGCGGGATATTAAACGGACAACCTGCAATACAGTAACCGCAGCCGATGCAGTTATCCTGCTGGAAGTCGACGATCCCGTTGGCGTACTGAATGATTGCCCCGGCAGACGGGCATGCCTTCAGGCAGCCCGGATCTTCACAGTGCATACAGCCGTCTTTACGGATCAGCCACTCCAGCTTGCCATTCTGGTCGGTTTCGCTAAAGCGCATCACCGTCCAGGACTTGGCGCTCAGATCAGCAGGATTGTCATAGACACCAACGCAGTGCCCCACCTCGTCGCGAATATCGTTCCACTCCGAGCAGGCCACCTGGCAGGCCTTACAGCCCACGCAGGAGGAGACATCGATCAGCTTGGCGACTTCTGCCTTGTAATCCCGCGCACGAGGCGCGGGCGTTATCGGGTTGGTCGCGGAGCGTTTAATAATGTCTTGTGTTTCCATCGCCATTTAATCGCTCCTTACGCTTTCTCGATGTTGACCAGAAACGCTTTATACTCCGGCGTTTGCGAGTTTGAATCGCCGACGTTTGGCGTCAGGGTATTGGCGATGTAGCCTTTCTGCGCTACACCTTCAAAGCCCCAGTGCAGCGGTATACCGACGGTTTCCACCTGCTGGCCATGCACGTTCAGCGTTTGCAGACGACGGGTGACCACCGCCACCGCGCGAATAAAGCCGCGCTTGCTGCTGACCTTCACGCGATCGCCGTTGGCAATGCCTTTCGCCTTCGCCAGGGTTTCGCTTATCTCCACAAACTGTTCCGGCTGCGCGATGGCGTTAAGCCGCGCGTGCTTGGTCCAGGTATGGAAATGCTCGGTCAGGCGGTAGGTGGTGCCGACATACGGGAACTTGTCCTTTTTACCTAAACGCAGCACGTCGTCTTCATAGATGCGTACCACCGGACTGGAGACCACATTCGGGTGCAGCGGGTTAGTGCCGAGCGGCGTTTCCATCGGCTCGTAGTGTTCCGGGAACGGCCCTTCCGCCAGTTTGTCGATAGCAAACAGACGTCCCAGCCCTTCCGGCTGCATGATAAACGGCCCGGTGTTGCTGCCCGGCGCGGCGGTGTTGAAGTCCGGGATATCGTTCCCCGTCCACTTCGTGCCGTTCCACTCGATCAGCATGCGTTTCGGATCCCACGGCTTACCGTTCACGTCTGCGGAGGCACGGTTGTACAGTACGCGGCGGTTTAACGGCCACGCCCATGCCCAGCCCAGGGTATTGCCCAGGCCTGACGGATCGGCGTTATCGCGATTGGCCATCTGGTTACCCTGCTCCGTCCAGCTGCCGGTGTAGATCCAGCAGGAAGAGGCCGTGGTACCGTCGTCACGCAACAGCGCGAAGCTATTGAGCAGCTGTCCTTTCTTCGCCACCAGATTACCGTTGGCATCGTACAGGTCGGCCAGCGCCACGCCGTTGTTCTCTTTTGCCACCTCTTCGGACTCAGGATGATCCGGCTGCTTGTAGTTCCAGCTCATCTTCAGCAGCGGCTCAGCGCCTTTGCCGCCTTCGGCGCGGTACATCTCGCGCAGACGATGGTAAATCCCGGCCAGAATTTCGCCGTCATTACGCGCTTCGCCGGGCGCATCCTGACCTTTCCAGTGCCACTGTAGCCAGCGGCCAGAGTTGGCAATTGAACCGTCCTCTTCCGCAAAGCAGGTCGACGGCAGGCGGAACACCTCGGTCTGAATCGCTGCCGGATCGACATCGTTTGATTCACCGTGGTTCTGCCAGAACGTAGACGTTTCGGTGACCAGCGGATCGATAACCACCATGTACTTCAGCTTGCTCAGGCTGCGAACGACTTTGTTTTTATCCGGGAATGACGCTACCGGGTTAAAGCCCTGGCAGATGTAACCCGTGACGTCGCCCTTATCCATCATGTTGAAATACTTGATGACATCGTAAGCCTGGTCCCATTTCGGCAACCACTCAAAGCCCCAGTCATTCTCTTTCTGCGCCGCGTCGCCGTAGAACGATTTCATCAGACTGACGGCAAACTTCGGATAGTTACTCCAGTAGTTCACCTGGTCCGGACGCGTCGCTTTTGGCGTGTTGGCGTCAAGCCAGCTTTGCCAGTCGGTCTGCTTCTCGGACGGCAGGGTCAGGTAACCCGGCAGGCTGGTCGACAGCAGGCCGAGGTCGGTTAAGCCCTGAATGTTAGAGTGCCCGCGCAGGGCGTTCACGCCGCCACCGGCCATCCCCATGTTGCCGAGCAGCAGCTGGATCATCGCCATGGTACGGATGTTCTGCGCGCCCACGGTATGCTGCGTCCAGCCCAGCGCGTACAGGAATGTAGTGGTTCTGTCGGCGGCACTGGTGGAAGCCAGCACTTCACATACTTTCAGGAAGTCCGCTTTCGGCGTACCGCAGATGTTTTCCACCACGTCCGGCGTATAGCGGGAAACGTGCTGTTTCAGCAAGTTCCACACGCAGCGCGGATCGCTCAGGGTCTCATCGCGTTTCGCGTAGCCGTTTTCGTCGAACTGATAGTTCCAGGACGATTTATCGTACTGACGTTTCCCGGCGTCATAGCCGCTGAAGAGGCCATCTTCGAAGGCGAAATCTTCCCTTACCAGCAGGCCGGCATTGGTGTAATGCTTAACGTATTCCGCGTTAATTTTGTTATTTTCGATCAGGTACAACAGCACGCCGGACAGGAACGTGATGTCCGTACCGGAGCGGATCGGCGCATAGATATCAGCCACCGATGCCGTACGCGTAAAGCGTGGATCGACGACAATCAGCGTCGCATCGTTGTTGTTTTTCGCTTCCATCGCCCAGCGGAATCCCACCGGATGGGCTTCAGCGGCGTTACCGCCCATTACCACCACGACGTTAGCGTTTTTGATATCAACCCAGTGGTTGGTCATCGCACCGCGACCAAATGTTGGAGCAAGACTTGCTACCGTTGGTCCGTGTCAGACGCGCGCCTGGTTATCAACCGCCAGCATGCCGAGGGAGCGCACAAATTTTTGCGTCAGCATGCCGGTCTCATTACTTGCCGCAGAGGCACACAGCATCCCGGTGGAGGTCCAGCGGTTTACCGTGATGCCCTGCTCGTTCTTCTCAATAAAGTTGGCGTCGCGATCCGCTTTCATCAGTTTTGCAATTCGGGAGAAGGCTTCGTCCCAGGAGATACGCTGCCAATTGTCAGAGCCCGGCGCACGATATTCCGGGTAGCGCAGACGGTTTTCACTGTGGACGTAGTCCAGCAGCCCCGCCCCTTTCGGGCAAAGCGCCCCGCGGCTCACCGGATGGTCCGGGTCCCCTTCAATATGATAAATCGCTTCTTTGGCGTTCTTTGCGCCATCACCCAGGCTATACATTAATAGCCCACAACCCACGGAGCAGTATGTGCAGGTGTTACGGATCTCTTTCGCGCGCAGCAGTTTATAGTTGCGTGCCTGAGCCAGCGCCATTTTGGGAGCGAATCCCAGCATTGCGGCTGTTGTTCCGGCCATACCGCCCGCGCAGATTTTAAAAAATTGTCTGCGGCTGACGTCCATTGCTGTCCTCGTTATCTGATAAGACTTCGCGCCGCAAACTAACAGCAAAGCCCCTGTTTTTTTTGCGTCAAATCAAGGTCGCCAGACTTCGCCCCCTTAATAGTCACTGCCGGTACGATTTGCTAATCCTTTTGGGTTAACAGGCTCTTTGAAAATTCGCCAGGTGAAGCAAATAGATGCTATAAGTTTTCCCTTTGATTTTTAGAAGACTGGCAGGGTAATGGACAGAAAAAGAGCAACGCTGACAGGCCTGGCGGCCATATTGTTGTGGAGCACCATGGTGGGTCTCATCCGCAGCGTCAGTGAAGGACTGGGCCCGGTGGGCGGCGCGGCGATGATTTACACCGTCAGCGGGCTGTTGTGTCTGGTGACGGTGGGTTTTCCCGATCTTCGGCGTTTTTCCACGCGCTATCTCATTGCGGGCAGCATCCTGTTTGTCAGCTATGAGATGTGCCTGGCCCTGTCGCTAGGATATGCCGCGACGCGTTCACAGGCGATTGAAGTCGGTATGGTCAATTATCTGTGGCCAAGCCTGACGATTGCGTTCGCGATTTTGTTCAACGGGCAAAAAACCACCCTGTGGGTGATCCCTGGGCTTCTCATCTCGCTGTTGGGGGTGTGCTGGGTTTTAGGTGGCGAAAACGGTCTGCAACTGAATGACATCATGCAGAACGTCGTTTCCAGTCCGCTAAGTTATGGGCTGGCGTTTGCTGGCGCTTTTATCTGGGCCGCCTACTGCACCGTCACCAGCAAGTATGCCAAAGGGCAAAATGGCATTACCCTTTTCGTCCTGCTGACCGCCCTGAGCCTGTGGGTCAAATATGCCGTCAGCGATCAGCCTGAAATGGTGTTCAGCGTCCCGGTTGTGGTGAAGCTATTGATGTGTGGGGTTGCGCTTGGCTTTGGCTACGCCGCCTGGAATATCGGTATTCTTCACGGTAACGTCACGGTGCTTGCGGCTGTCTCTTATTTCACGCCAGTTCTTTCCGCCGCACTGGCGGCTATTCTGCTGAGTTCTCCGCTTTCACTCTCATTCTGGCAAGGGGCATTGATGGTGTGCGCCGGATCGTTACTGTGCTGGTATGCCACCCGCAAATAGCATTTTTATTTTTGCCGGGTACCGAATATGCCCGGCAAAATATTAACAATATTTTAATATGTGATCACACCCTCGAATATAATTCGTAACATTAGAGAGTAATTAAATTTCTGTATAGAGTGCTGTCAAAAAGCCAGAGTTGTTGTGGAAATTGACATAAACTGACAACGCAGGTAATTAATTCAGCGCAAATATTCCCGCGCTATATAGCACTAAGTGCAATAGTTTATTTCTGAATATTTCTCTTAAAAAACAGGTTCTGGTTTCCCGAGAAGTTTATAATCAACTGTTTTAAAAAAGGTTATCCTGCCACATGCTTTGACATTCCCTGCCAAACCCTTTTAATCCCACCAAAAAACTAAAACGTCCGACAACTATTTACAGCCATATTATCTTGATTGGTTAATAATCACTTTATGTCTATATATTAACCTGATTGGCCGATTTAAGGGCAATTTATCCGATCAGGATCACACTAATTGAAATTATCTTTAATATTTTGAAACTTATTATTGAAAGCAGTCTACGGAATTTTAAAAATAGTCTGCCATTGACGATAAGCCTCGTTTAAAAATCGCTCAGGTGGCTTAGGAAATACCTAAATAAAATTATAAGGATTATTTAAGATGAAACTTAAATTAGTTGCAGTGGCAGTGACTTCCATGTTGGCAGCTGGCGTTGTTAACGCGGCTGAAGTTTTTAACAAAGACGGTAACAAACTGGATCTGTACGGCAAAGTTACTGGTCTGCACTATTTTTCTGATGATGCTGGTAGCGACGGCGACAAAACGTATGTTCGTCTGGGCTTCAAAGGTGAAACTCAGATCAACGATCAGCTGACCGGATACGGTCAGTGGGAATATGAGTTCAAGGGCAATCGCTCTGAAGCTCAAGGTTCCGACGGCAACAAAACCCGTCTGGCGTACGCTGGTCTGAAATTCGATGAATTCGGTTCCTTCGACTACGGTCGTAACTACGGTGTGGCTTATGACATCGGCGCGTGGACTGACGTTCTGCCAGAGTTCGGTGGCGATACCTGGACGCAGACTGACGGCTTCATGACCGGCCGTACCACTGGCGTTGCAACCTACCGTAACACCGACTTCTTTGGTCTGGTTGACGGCCTGAACGTGGCTGCTCAGTACCAGGGTAAAAACGACCGTGACGATATCACCGAATCCAACGGTGACGGCTGGGGTCTGTCTTCTACCTATGAATTCGACGGCTTCGGTGTGGGTGCGACCTACGCGAAATCTGACCGTACCGACCGTCAGGTTCGTGCTGCAAGCAACCTGAACGCCGGTGGCGAAAACGCAGAAGTCTGGGCTGCTGGCCTGAAGTACGATGCGAACAACATCTACCTGGCAACCACCTACTCTGAAACCCGCAACATGACGGCGTTCGGTAACGGTCACGTTGCCAACAAAGCGCAGAACTTCGAAGTTGTGGCTCAGTACCAGTTCGACTTCGGTCTGCGTCCGTCCATCGCTTACCTGAAATCCAAAGGTAAAGACATCGGTTCTTATGGCGACCAGGACCTGGTTGAATACGTTGACGTTGGCGCGAGCTACTACTTCAACAAAAACATGTCCACCTATGTTGATTACAAAATCAACCTCGTGGATGACAGCCAGTTCACCAAAGATGCCAAAGTGGCTACCGACAACATCGTAGCTGTAGGTCTGACCTACCAGTTCTAAGATCTGTTAGTTCAAAAGGCCAGCCCTCGCGGCTGGCCTTTTTTATTACTGCTGCCCTCCGACCTTCGCCAGACTAAACCAGATCCCGACCGCCAGAATCAGCAGCATGCCTCCCGCACTGCCCAGGGCCACGCTGTGCGAGGTGATGAACGCGGTTTTCGCCGCCGTCATCACCGGCTCGGCCAGCGACGGCGTCAGCTCCTGCGCCACCTTCATCGCTTCACCGATGGACGACGAGGCTTTATCGGTCAGCGACGCGCTCAGCCCCTGCGGCAGTACAATAGACGCCGAAAAGCTGCGGGTTAACAGCAGACCGAAAATGGCGATACCCAGACCAGCACCCAGCTCGTAGGACATGGTTTCGATCGCGCCTGCGGCGGCCGCTTTCTCTTTCGGCGCGGCAGCCATGATCGCTGACGTCGATGCCAGCAGTGCGCTGGCGGCACTGAAACCCAACAGCACCATCAGGCTCCACGCCTGCCACTGTTGGGTGCTGAAATCGAGCGTCGACAGGCCGATAAAACTGACCGCGCTAAGCCCCATGCCTCCGGCCGCGACAATGCGCAGCCCCAGACGCCCGACCAGCACGCCCGCGATCGGCCCGCTAAATCCGCTCGCCACCATCACCGGCAGCATAAATATCCCTGCTTCAAACGGCGTAAAACCATGCACGAACTGCAACTCCTGCGCCATCAGCAGTTCAAAGCCCACCAGCGCAATCATGGCGGTCATCGCCATGACCACGCCGCTTAAAATAATGCGATGGCAAAACAGGCGCATGTCGATCATCGGCACGCGCGCGCGTAGCTGGATACGGACGAAGATAAACAGCATTACCGCTCCGGTAAGCAGCGTACAGGCCACCATCCACGGCGACAGCACCCCTTTCAGGGCGGTTTTGGCGCTATAGACCAGCAGTAAAATCGCCACAATCAGCATAATGGCATGGCTCATATTGAGCGGCTGCTCGGGCCGCCCCTGCTGAGCAGGCACCAGGCGCGCAGCAAGCGAAACCACGATCAGCACGATCGGCACGTTAATCAGGAACACCGACCCCCAGTAAAAGTGCTCCAGCAGCATGCCGCCAATCAGCGGGCCAAACGCCGCGCCGCCCGACCCAACGGCAGCCCAGACGCCGAGGGCGATATTACGGTGCCGCACGTCAATAAACAGGGTGCGGATCCCTGCAAGCGTAGCCGGAATGATCATCGCCGCGCCAATCGCCAGCGACGCGCGGGCGGCAATCAGCCAGCCCGCGGACGGCGCAAAAGCCGCCGCTAACGATGACAGGCCAAACAGCACGCTGCCGATCATCAGCAGGCGCTTAAAACCTATGCGATCGCCCAGCGCGCCCATCGGCAGCACCATTCCCGCCATCACCAGCGAGTAAATATCAATAATCCACAGCAATTCGTTGCCGCTGGCACCCAGCGTCATGCTCAATGTTGGCGCCGCCACGTGCAGCACCGTCGCGTCAATCGCCACCGGGATATACACCAGCACGATAATCACTAACGCTAACCACTGACGAAACATAAATTTCCTTTTCAGTTAAAAACTGGACGCATGTCCAGAATGCGATCCTACGTAAAGTTGAACACTTGTCCAGCTCTTTGTTACACTCGTTTCGTTGCCATTGAGAGTGAGAAATTATGCGTTATCTGAGCAAGGACGAGCGGCGGGAAGAGATCCTCCAGGCCGCGATGCGCGTGGCGCTGACCGAAGGATTCGCGGCAATGACCGTGCGCCGCATCGCCACCGAAGCGGGCGTCGCCACCGGGCAGGTGCATCACCACTTTGCGTCGGCGGGCGAGCTAAAATCGCTGGCGTTTGTCCGGCTGATCCGCGATTTGCTGGATGCTGAAATCGTTGGCGAAAACGCTGGCTGGCGCGAGCGCCTGCATGCCATGCTCGGCAGCGATGACGGCGGGTTTGAG
This sequence comes from Enterobacter sp. UPMP2061, assembly GCF_053709615.1. Classification (NCBI taxonomy): domain Bacteria; kingdom Pseudomonadati; phylum Pseudomonadota; class Gammaproteobacteria; order Enterobacterales; family Enterobacteriaceae; genus Enterobacter; species Enterobacter sp. UPMP2061. The sequence continues at coordinate 174,054 of NZ_JBSKJP010000003.1, read as the reverse complement.
CCCTACATTCGACTGTGGCGGGAGGCGCAAATTCTCGCCAGCCGGGATAGCGATATCAAAGGCGCCTACGTTTTGACTATGGAGATGTGGCACCAGGAAACGGTCGCGATTATCCGCGCTGGGGCGGAGGCCAACGCCTTTACGCTTGCTGACCAGCCGGAAAATATCGCCTGGCGTTTAATTGGTCTGGTATGTGGCCTGGATGGCATATACGTATTAAATATGCCTGAAATGGACGACGCGGCATTTAATAAGCATCTGGATAAACTTATCTCCCTCGAATTGTTTTAATACTCCCATCGGGGTATTAATTTCCGCAAATAGTTACAATTAGTAACACATAAAGCGAACCCTGATTCCCATTCCAAACTCAGGGATTCGCTTTTTTATCTATCCTTTCAGATGTATCCCATAACATCCAAAAATTTCTACAAACTGCCGAAAGGTATCTTTCTGTTTTCACTTCTTTTTTCTCTCCATTTGGGTAAGCAAGAGGGTGATATGTCACATCAAAGCGAGAAGAGTAATCAGCATCTGTTGAGTAACTGGAAACCGGAAAACGCGCAATTTTGGGAGAATAAAGGGAAACATATCGCACGTAGAAACCTGTGGATTTCCGTGGCGTGTTTGCTTCTCGCGTTTTGTGTATGGATGTTGTTTAGCGCTATTGCGGTAAATCTTAATAAGGTCGGATTTAATTTCAGCACCGATCAGCTTTTTATGCTAACGGCATTACCTTCTCTTTCCGGCGCGATATTACGTGTCCCCTACTCTTTTATGGTGCCGATATTTGGCGGACGTTACTGGACCGTGTTAAGTACCGTTATCCTGGTCGTACCCTGTGTCTGGCTTGGGATCGCCATCCAGAATACCGCCACGCCTTACTGGGTCTTTATCATCATCGCACTGCTGTGCGGTTTTGCCGGCGCCAACTTCGCTTCCAGCATGGGAAACATCAGCTTCTTCTTCCCGAAAGCCAGACAGGGCAGCGCGCTGGGCATTAACGGCGGGCTGGGTAACCTGGGCGTGAGCGTGATGCAGCTGGTTGCGCCGCTGGTGATTTTTCTGCCGATGTTTACCTTCCTCGGCGTTCACGGCGTCCCCCAGGAGGATGGCTCGACGATGTGGCTGGCGAACGCGGCGTGGATCTGGGCGCCGCTGCTGATTCTTGCTACCCTTGCGGCGTTTTTTGGCATGAACGACATCGCCAGCTCGAAAGCGTCCATTGCCAGCCAGCTTCCGGTGCTTAAGCGCTTTCACCTCTGGCTGCTGAGCCTGCTTTATCTGGCAACCTTCGGCTCGTTTATCGGTTTCTCGGCAGGCTTTGCTATGCTGTCGAAAACCCAGTTTCCGGACGTAAATATCCTCCACCTCGCCTTCTTTGGCCCGCTGATCGGCGCTCTGGCGCGTTCGGCTGGCGGAATGATTTCAGACAGGCTGGGCGGCGTACGGGTGACGCTGATCAACTTCGTTTTTATGGCCATCTTTAGCGCCCTGATTTTCCTGACGCTCCCCGGGTCTGGTTCAGGCAGTTTTATGGCCTTCTATCTGGTCTTTATGGGCCTGTTCCTCACCGCAGGCCTGGGCAGCGGCTCGACCTTCCAGATGATCGCGATTATCTTTCGCCAAATCACCCTCGACCGCGTGAAAAAACAGGGCGGGAGCGACGAACAGGCACAGCATGAAGCGGTGACCGAAACGGCTGCCGCGCTGGGCTTTATCTCTGCCATCGGTGCGGTAGGCGGGTTCTTTATTCCCAAAGCCTTTGGCACATCCCTGGCGATGACCGGTTCCCCGGTGGGCGCCATGAAAGTCTTCCTCGTGTTTTACATCGTCTGCGTGCTCGTCACCTGGCTGGTGTACGGCCGCAAATCCTCACAAAAATAATAACTACCTCTTCGCCGGAGCGTGATGTCTCACCCTCCGGCCATGCTATCGAAGCAGGAGAAATGTCATGAGCAAACTGTTGGACCGCTTCCGTTACTTCAAAACAAAAGGCGACAGTTTCGCCGATGGGCACGGGCAGGTGTACCACACCAACCGCGACTGGGAGGACAGCTACCGTCAGCGCTGGCAGTTCGATAAAATTGTGCGATCCACCCACGGCGTTAACTGCACCGGCTCCTGTAGCTGGAAAATTTATGTCAAAAATGGCCTGGTAACCTGGGAAACCCAGCAGACCGACTACCCGCGCACCCGCCCTGACCTGCCTAACCACGAACCGCGCGGCTGCCCGCGTGGCGCAAGCTACTCCTGGTATCTCTACAGCGCCAACCGTCTCAAGTACCCGCTGGTACGCCGCAGGCTGATCGAACTCTGGCGCGAGGCGCTGGCGCAGCATACCGATCCGGTGCTGGCCTGGGATGCCATTCAAAACGATCCGCAGAAAGCGCAGAGCTACAGGAAAGCGCGCGGAAAAGGCGGTTTTATCCGCTCAAACTGGAAAGAGCTTAACCAGCTGATTGCTGCCGCCAACGTCTGGACCATCAAAAACTACGGCCCGGATCGGGTAGCCGGTTTTTCCCCCATCCCGGCGATGTCGATGGTCTCTTATGCCGCCGGTACGCGCTATCTCTCCCTGCTCGGCGGCACCTGCCTGAGCTTCTATGACTGGTATTGCGATCTGCCTCCGGCGTCGCCGATGACCTGGGGCGAACAGACCGACGTGCCGGAATCGGCGGACTGGTACAACTCCAGCTATATCATTGCCTGGGGGTCGAACGTGCCGCAGACGCGCACCCCGGACGCCCACTTCTTTACCGAAGTGCGTTACAAGGGCACCAAGACCGTCGCCATTACGCCGGACTTCTCGGAGGTGGCGAAGCTCAGCGACCAGTGGCTGGCCCCCAAACAGGGTACCGACAGCGCCCTTGCCATGGCGATGGGCCATGTGATCCTTAAAGAGTTCCACCTTGATAATCCGAGTGATTACTTCCTTAACTATTGCCGCCGCTACACCGACATGCCGATGCTGGTCCTGCTGGATGAACAGGCTGACGGTCGCGTGGTGCCGGGCCGCATGCTGCGCGCGTCGGATCTGGCCGACGGGCTGGGTGAAACCAATAATCCGGAGTGGAAAACCATCGCCTTTGACGTGGCCGGTAATCTGGTGGCGCCGAATGGTTCCATCGGCTTCCGCTGGGGTGAAAAAGGCAAATGGAACCTGGAGTCGCTGGCTGCGGGACAGGAAACCGAGCTGACGCTTTCCCTGCTCATCACCCACGACAGCGTGGCAGACGTGGCCTTCCCTTACTTCGGGGGCAACGAGAATCCGCATTTCCGCAGCGTGAAGCAGGAGCCGGTGCTGACGCGCCGCGTACCGAGTAAAACCCTGACGCTGGCCGACGGCAGCCAGAGACGCGTGGTTAGCGTGTACGATCTGGTGCTCGCAAACTACGGCCTCGATCGCGGTCTGGAAGACAGTAACGCGGCGACAAACTACGCCGAGATAAAAGCCTATACCCCGGCCTGGGGCGAACAAATTACCGGCGTCCCCGCTTATCTGATAGAAAAAATCGCCCGTGAATTTGCCGACACGGCGCACAAAACTCACGGTCGTTCGATGATCATCCTCGGGGCCGGTGTGAACCACTGGTACCACATGGACATGAACTACCGCGGGATGATCAACATGCTGGTCTTCTGCGGCTGCGTCGGGCAGAGCGGCGGCGGCTGGTCGCACTATGTCGGCCAGGAAAAGCTGCGCCCGCAAACCGGCTGGCTGCCGCTGGCCTTCGCGCTGGACTGGAACCGTCCGCCGCGCCAGATGAACAGCACATCGTACTTCTACAACCACGCCAGCCAGTGGCGCTATGAGAAGCTCACCGCACAGGAACTGCTTTCTCCCCTTGCAGACGCATCGAAGTTTACCGGTCACCTGATTGATTTCAATGTCCGCGCCGAGCGCATGGGCTGGCTGCCGTCGGCTCCACAGCTTAATCTCAACCCGCTGCACGTTAAGGCCCGGGCGGACGCCGCCGGCATGTCGCCGCAGGACTACACCGTTCAGGCGTTAAAATCGGGCGATATCCGCTTCGCCTGCGAACAGCCGGATAACGGTAAGAACCACCCGCGCAACCTGTTTGTCTGGCGTTCTAACCTGCTTGGCTCGTCCGGGAAAGGCCATGAATACATGCTGAAATACCTGCTTGGCACCGAGAGCGGTATTCAGGGTGAGGATTTAGGCTCAACGGACGACGTGAAACCTGAAGAGGTGGAATGGCAAACCGCCGCCATTGAGGGCAAGCTGGATCTGCTGGTGACGCTCGATTTCCGTATGTCCAGCACCTGCCTGTTCTCGGATATCGTCCTGCCCACCGCCACCTGGTATGAAAAAGACGATATGAATACCTCGGACATGCATCCGTTTATTCACCCGCTTTCCGCAGCCGTTGACCCGGCGTGGGAGTCCCGCAGCGACTGGGAGATTTACAAGGGCATCGCCAAAGTCTTCTCTGAGGTGTGCGTCGGACATCTCGGCACCGAAACTGACGTGGTGCTACAGCCGCTTCAGCATGACTCCCCGGGGGAGCTGTCGCAGCCTTTTGATATTCTGGACTGGCGCAAAGGCGAGTGCGATCTGATCCCCGGCAAAACGGCACCGAACATCGCCGTGGTCGAGCGTAACTACCCGGAAACCTACGAGCGCTTTACGGCCCTTGGGCCGCTGCTGGACAAGCTCGGTAACGGCGGAAAAGGCATATCGTGGAACACCCAGAACGAGGTCGATTTCCTCGGCAAGCTCAACTACGTCAAGCTCGACGGCCCGGCGAAAGGTCGCCCGCGCATCGAGACCGCCATTGACGCTTCAGAGGTGATCCTCGCCCTTGCGCCGGAAACTAACGGTCAGGTCGCGGTCAAAGCCTGGGAAGCCCTCGGCGAACTGACCGGACGCGATCACACTCATCTGGCGCTGAACAAAGAAGATGAGAAAATCCGCTTCCGCGATATTCAGGCGCAGCCGCGCAAAATCATCTCCAGCCCGACGTGGTCCGGCCTTGAGAGCGAGCACGTCTCCTATAACGCAGGCTATACCAACGTTCACGAGCTGATCCCGTGGCGCACGATTTCGGGCCGCCAGCAGCTGTATCAGGATCATGCCTGGATGCGCGCCTTCGGGGAGAGTCTGGTGGCTTATCGTCCACCGATTGACACCCGCAGCGTTACCCATATGCGCGAAATCCCGCCGAACGGATTCCCGGAAAAAGCGCTTAACTTCCTGACGCCGCACCAGAAATGGGGCATTCACTCCACCTACAGCGAAAACCTGCTGATGCAGACCCTGTCGCGCGGAGGGCCAATCGTCTGGATCAGCGAAACCGACGCGCGCGAGCTGGGCATAGAGGACAACGACTGGATCGAAGCTTTTAACGCAAACGGCGCCCTCACCGCCCGCGCGGTGGTCAGCCAGCGCGTGCCGCCGGGCATGACCATGATGTACCACGCTCAGGAGCGCATCCTGAACATTCCGGGGTCAGAAGTAACCGGACGGCGCGGCGGGATCCACAACTCGGTCACCCGCGTCTGCCCGAAACCGACCCACATGATCGGTGGCTACGCGCAGCTGGCGTACAGCTTCAACTATTACGGCACCGTCGGCTCGAACCGCGACGAGTTCATCATGATCCGCAAAATGAAAAACATTAACTGGCTGGACGGCGAAGGTCGGGATCAGGTACAGGAGGCGAAAAAATGAAAATACGCTCACAGGTTGGCATGGTTCTGAATCTCGATAAATGCATTGGCTGCCACACCTGCTCGGTCACCTGTAAGAACGTCTGGACCGGGCGCGAAGGGATGGAATACGCGTGGTTCAACAACGTCGAAACCAAACCGGGTATCGGCTATCCGAAAAACTGGGAAGATCAGGATGAGTGGCAAGGCGGCTGGATCCGCGGTATTCACGGCAAGCTGACCCCGCGCCTCGGCGGCAAAATGGGCGTGCTGTCGAAGATTTTCGCTAACCCCGTCCTGCCGCAGATTGACGATTACTATGAACCCTTCACCTTCGATTACCAGGATCTGCACCGCGCGCCAGAGGGCGATCACCTCCCTACCGCCCGCCCGCGCTCGCTGATTGACGGCAAGCGAATGGATAAAATCGAATGGGGGCCCAACTGGGAAGAGCTGCTGGGCGGCGAGTTCGAAAAACGCGCCCGCGACCGCAATTTCCAGAAGATCCAGAAGGAGATGTACGGCCAGTTTGAAAACACCTTCATGATGTACCTGCCGCGCCTGTGCGAGCACTGTCTGAACCCCAGTTGCGTCGCCACCTGCCCGAGCGGCGCGATTTACAAGCGTGAAGAGGACGGCATTGTGCTGATCGACCAGGACAAATGCCGCGGCTGGCGTCTGTGCATCAGCGGCTGCCCGTACAAGAAAATCTACTTCAACTGGAAGAGCGGCAAGTCAGAGAAGTGCATCTTCTGCTACCCGCGCATTGAGTCCGGTCAGCCGACCGTCTGTTCGGAAACCTGCGTCGGGCGCATCCGCTACCTTGGCGTGCTGCTGTATGACGCGGACCGTATCGAGGAGGCCGCCAGCACCGAGCATGAGACCGACCTGTACGAGCGCCAGTGCGACGTGTTCCTTAACCCGAACGATCCGGCGGTGATTGAGGAAGCGCTGAAACAGGGTATTCCGCAGAACGTCATCGACGCGGCACAGCGTTCCCCGGTTTACAAAATGGCGATGGACTGGAAGCTTGCCCTGCCGCTGCATCCGGAATACCGCACCCTGCCGATGGTCTGGTATGTGCCGCCGCTGTCACCGATTCAGTCCTACGCGGACGCGGGTGGTTTGCCGCAGAGCGACGGCGTGCTGCCTGCTGTCGAAAGCCTGCGCATTCCGGTGCAGTACCTGGCAAACATGCTCAGCGCGGGCGATACCGGTCCGGTGCTGCGTGCCCTGAAGCGCATGATGGCGATGCGCCACTACAAGCGTTCCCAGACCGTGGAAGGCGTGACCGACACCCGCGCCATCGAAGAGGTCGGCCTGACGGAAGACCAAGTAGAAGAGATGTATCGCTACCTGGCGATTGCCAACTACGAAGACCGCTTCGTGATCCCGACCAGCCACCGCGAAATGGCGCGCGACGCCTTCCCGGAGAAAAACGGCTGCGGCTTCACCTTTGGCGACGGCTGCCACGGTTCCGACACCAAATTCAACCTCTTCAACAGCAGCCGCATCGACGCGATCAACATCACCGAAGTGCGCGAACACGGGGAGGGAGAGTAATGCAGATCCTCAAAATCATCGCGCTGCTCATTGAGTATCCCGATGAGTTGCTGTGGGAAAACCGTGACGAAGCGCTTTCCCTGGTGGAACAGGACGCGCCCATGCTGCTGCCGTTTGCGCAGCAGCACCTGAGCGCCCCGCTGCTGGATAAGCAGGCCGAATGGTGCGAAGTGTTTGAACGGGGGCGCGCAACCTCGCTACTGCTGTTCGAACACGTTCACGCCGAGTCCCGCGATCGCGGTCAGGCGATGGTCGACCTGATGAGCCAGTATGAGAAAGCCGGGCTCCAGCTGGACTGCCGCGAGCTGCCGGACTATCTGCCGCTCTATCTGGAATATCTCAGTATCGTCAGCGATGACGAGGCGCGTGAAGGGCTGCAAAACGTCGCGCCGATCCTGGCGCTGATTGGCGGCCGGCTGAAACAGCGCGAGGTGGCACATTACCAGCTGTTTGACGCCCTGCTGACGATGGCCGGTACACGGCTTTCCAGCGACAGCGTGGCGAAGCAGGTGTCTGGTGAAAAACGGGATGATACCCGTCAGGCGCTGGACGCCGTGTGGGAAGAGGAACAGGTGAAGTTTATCGAAGACAACGCCACATCGTGCGACAGCTCGCCGATGCAGCAATATCAACGACGCTTTAGCCAGGACGTCGCGCCGCAGTACGTGGACGTCAGCGCCGGAGGCCCAAAATGACACATTACCTGAACGTGTTTTTCTATGACATTTATCCGTACATCTGCGCCACCGTGTTTTTCCTTGGCAGCTGGTTGCGCTACGACTACGGGCAGTACACCTGGCGCGCCTCGTCGAGCCAGATGCTCAGCAAGCGCGGTATGAACTGGGGCTCTAACCTGTTTCATATCGGGATTTTGGGGATCTTCTTCGGGCATTTGTTCGGCATGTTAACTCCGCACTGGATGTACGCCTGGTTTTTACCCATCGCGGTTAAACAGCAGTTAGCCATGATTGCGGGGGGTATTTGCGGGGTGCTGACGCTGGTTGGCGGGTCGATGCTGCTGATCCGCCGCTTGTTCAACCAGCGGGTGCGTGCCACATCCACCACGCCGGATATTATCATCATGAGTATCCTGCTGCTTCAGTGCATCCTTGGGCTGTCGACCATTCCTTTCTCCGCCCAGTATCCTGACGGAAGCGAAATGATGAAGCTGGTCGGCTGGGCGCAGGGGATCGTGACGTTTAAGGGAGGCTCGTCAGAAATGCTGAGCGGCGTCGCACCGATCTTCCGCGTGCATCTGGTGCTGGGGATGACGATCTTCCTTATCTTCCCGTTCACCCGTCTGGTGCACGTGTGGAGCGCGCCGTTTGAGTACTTCACCCGTCGCTATCAGGTAGTGAGATCGCGCCGTTGATTTTGTCGGGTGGCGGCTTCGCCTTACCCGACCTACGTTTCAAGCCGCTGTAGGCCCGGTAAGGCGTAGCCGCCACCGGGCTATTTCCCTGCCTGTGGATGCGTATCAAACCCCGCCATCACGGCCGTCAGCTCGGCCAGGGTAAAGCCGTGCTTCGGGTCATCAACGCCCAGGCCAAACCGCGCCTGCATCAGCTTATACAGCGCCTCCGCATCCGGCAAATGGATCTGCTCCTCCACATGCCCGTTCTGCCAGTGGGTAAAATTAAAGTTGGTCAGCGTCAGCTTGCCCCCGTCCGGCAGGTGGCGACACATCAGCAGGTGATGACGGAAATGGGACTGCGGCCAGTGCGCCGACCAGAAGTTTCCCATCACGTAATCGTTGAAGTATTGGGTCGCCAGGTCGAAGTGGTACATCGACTGCCAGTGCTCGTGATGGCGGAATTGCAGTACCCAGTCGTTACCCTCGCTCAGCAAACGATAACTCCCGTGCGGGGTTTCCTGTTCCTCGTTGGCGATCAAACGAATCGGCGCCGTCAGCGTTTGTCCGCCAAATCCCACATCGGCGATCCAGCGCTCGCCGTTCAGCTCAACCAGCAGCAACCGGTGCGTACGCGGCGGCATCTGCGACGGATTGGCCAGCACAACCCGCCCCAGCACGCTGCGCACCGTAAAACCGACTTCGCGCAACACCCGCTCAAACAGGCCGTTTTGCTCGAAGCAATACCCCCCCCGACGCGCGGTGACCAGTTTATCCACCAGACACCCGTCGTCCAGATGGATTTCCCGCGGCAAAACAACATCGACATTTTCGAAAGGGATTGCGCAGTTATGGTGTAAATGCAGCCCCTGCAGGGTATCGATATCAACCTGTACGGGCTGCTGCCAGCCCGTGCGGGCGAAATAAGCACTCAGAAATGGGGACATGATTTGCTCCAGGATGTGATATTCCCTGTTTATAAACTATTTTCCCTTATGCATATGCGCAAAAGTGCTTTTTCGTCATACTCATCGTGTACATGAGGAGATCCTATGAACCACTTTCGCCCTGTTGAATTACGCCATGCCAGCCGTCTTCTGAATCACGGTCCAACCGTGCTCATAACCAGCCGGGATGAGACCATCGATCGTCGCAACGTCATGGCCGCCGCATGGTCTATGCCGGTGGAATTTGAGCCCCCGCGTATCGCGATTGTGGTAGACAAAAGCGCGTGGTCACGGGAGTTGATCGAACGCAGCGGGAAATTCGGCATTGTGATCCCCGGCGTGGCGGCAGCCAACTGGACCTGGGCGGTCGGCAGCGTCAGCGGGCGCGACGAGGATAAATTTAACTGCTACGGGATCCCGGTTATTTATGGCCCTGAGCTTGGCCTGCCGGTTATAGAAGAGAAATGTCTGGCGTGGATGGAGTGCCGGTTATTACCTGTAACCTCTGCGGCCGAGAAATATGACACTCTGTTTGGCGAAGTGGTTTCCGCCGCGGCGGATGAACGCGCATTTGTCGCCGGACGCTGGCAGTTTGACGGGGATAAGCTGAATACGCTGCATCATCTGGGTGCGGGTACGTTTGTCGCGAGCGGGAAAATGGTCAAGGCGCTGGAATGATTTTTTAATTATACCCATCTGAATTATATAAAATTTCTATGGCATTTTATGTTTACCACTGCGTTGTAGAACGGAGGATATTTCTTGAGTTGCTGAGTTAGCAATTCCCCGTTAAGGAAATATTAATGTCCTGGATAGATATGGCGAAATTTTATATTCCAAATAAAATGCTCAAGCAAAAAGCATCGGTAATTAGGCACATTATGTCATCGAAGCCACTCTTCTTTTTACTTTTCATCCTGTCTTCCTTAGCGGGCGCGGAAACCACCTATGCACCGGGGCTAGTGGCGCTTAAATTCAATCAATGGTATATAGCGCAGTTAGATCAGAACAAACCACCCGTACTCAATCCAGACATTATGAACGAGTACGTAGCCTCAGGGACCATTGCAGCAATTAAAGAAATGTACTCTGGCGACAGTAACGACAAAGATATGCCCGATGCGGATATGTTTATCAAAGCGCAGGACTGGGATGATGACTGGAATCAGATAACCGTCTTACATTCTGATTTTGACGCCGTTTGCACAAACGTCTATGTCGCATTTGGTAAGAAGCAAGATCATGTTATTGCAGATTGTCTCGTTGAAGAGCAAGGAAAATGGAAAGTGCGATCGGCGACGCTAATTAAGTAACAGGCATAAACTCCCTGTCGTAATAATAAAGGCACATGGTAGCCAAATGACTACCATGTGCAATTAATTAACTCTTCACACGCTTCGTAATAATCTCATCCGCCACATTCCGCGGAGCTTCCGCAAAATGATGGAATTCCATCGTATACGTCGCGCGCCCCTGGGACATCGAGCGCAGCGTGGTGGCGTAGCCAAACATCTCAGCCAGCGGGACGTCAGCGCGAATAATCTGGCTGCCGTACTGCTCTGCCATCCCCTGCACCAGGCCGCGACGGGAGGAGAGATCGCCCATAATGTTCCCGGCGTACTCTTCCGGCGTTTCCACCTCAACGTGCATGACCGGCTCAAGAATAACCGGATCCGCCCGCCGTGCGCCCTCTTTGAAGCCGAGGATCGCCGCCATGCGGAAGGCCATCTCCGAGGAGTCAACGTCATGGTAGGAACCAAACGTCAGGGTCGCTTTCACATCCACCACCGGATAGCCCGCCAGCACTCCCGTATTCATGGCTTCTCGCAAGCCTTTTTCCACCGACGGGATGTACTCCCGCGGCACCACCCCGCCTTTGGTGGCATCTTCAAACACAAAACCACTCCCGGCGGCTAACGGCTCAAGGCTCAGGACCACATGACCGTACTGCCCTTTCCCGCCGGACTGTCGGACAAATTTACCTTCAATATCCTTCACCGCTTTACGCAGAGTTTCACGGTAGGTGACCTGCGGACGACCAATGTTCGCCTCAACGCCAAACTCGCGCTTCATGCGGTCGACGATGATCTCCAGATGCAGCTCGCCCATCCCGGAGATAATCGTCTGTCCGGACTCTTCGTCCGTGTGCAGGCGGAACGACGGATCTTCCGCCGCCAGGCGCTGTAGGGCGATCCCCATTTTCTCCTGATCGGCCTTGGTTTTCGGCTCAATCGCCAGCGAAATAACCGGGTCCGGGAACTCCATCCGTTCAAGGGTGATCACCGCATTCGGATCGGTCAGCGTGTCACCGGTGGTGACGTCTTTCAGCCCGACACAGGCCGCGATATCCCCTGCGCGCAGCTCGTCCACCTCATGGCGATCGTTGGCATGCATCAGCACGATGCGCCCGATACGTTCTTTCTTACCCTTCACCGGGTTGTACACCGCGTCGCCTTTACGCAGTATGCCGGAATAGACGCGGATAAAGGTCAGCTGGCCGACGTACGGATCGCTCATCAGCTTGAAGGCCAGCGCCGAGAACGGTTCATCATCGCTTGGGTGGCGCTCGGCGTGCTGTCCGTCTTCGTCTACCCCATCAATAGCGGGCACGTCCAGTGGAGACGGCATCAATTCAATCACCGCGTCGAGCATGCGCTGCACGCCCTTGTTCTTGAAGGCGCTGCCGCACAGCATGGGCTGTATTTCGCCGGAGATAGTCCGGATCCGCAGCCCTTTGATGATTTCCGCTTCATCCAGTTCGCCCGTCTCAAGGTACTTATCCATAAGCTCATCGCTGGCTTCTGCCGCAGCCGAAACCATTTTTTCTCGCCACGCCTGGGCGGTGCTCAGCAGATCGTCAGGCACTGGCGCATAGCTAAACGCCATGCCCTGCGTCGCATCATCCCACAGAATGGTGCGCATCCTGATGAGATCCACCACGCCGGTGAAGTGTTCTTCTGCCCCCACGGGGATCACAATCGGGACCGGATTGGCTTTCAGCCGCTCCTGCATCATCCGCACCACGCGGAAGAAATCCGCACCCGGGCGGTCCATTTTATTGACGAACGCCAGACGCGGAACGTGATATTTATTCGCCTGACGCCAGACGGTCTCCGACTGCGGCTGCACGCCACCGACGGAGTCATAGACCATCACCGCACCGTCGAGCACACGCATGGAACGTTCCACCTCAATGGTGAAATCCACGTGCCCGGGGGTGTCGATAATATTGATGCGGTGCGGTTAAAAGCCTCTGTCCATACCGGGCCAGAAACAGCTTACCGCCGCCGACGTAATGGTGATCCCGCGCTCCTGCTCCTGCGCCATCCAGTCGGTGGTTGCCGCGCCATCGTGTACTTCACCCAGCTTGTGGCTCATCCCGGTGTAAAACAGGATGCGCTCAGTGGTGGTTGTTTTGCCGGCATCGATATGCGCGGAGATACCGATGTTGCGATAACGTTCGAGTGGAATGGGTCGGGGCATGATATTTCCTTAAGTCTTCATGACTGGTTTGTGACGACCGGGATGGTCGCGTGTTCGTTCGTTTGTTATAATAGTCCTATTGTACGAGTATTATCGAACTATTTTTTAACGGTTGACCTATTGTTGATATAGCTCAATCTCACGCGAGACGCAGGAAAACGATGATCCCAAACCACCCGGAACCTGAACAAATAGTGTTGGAAAATGTGCTGTTCGCCCTCGGCAACCCGCTGCGATTAGCGATTATCCGCAGGCTGGCCGACGGCAGCGAACTGAGCTGTAACGCGCTGCGCCCGGAAGAGGTGGTGAAATCTACTATGACTCACCACTGGCGCGTGCTGCGCGACAGCGGCGTGATCTGGCAGCGCCCGCAGGGGCGCGAGAATATGATCTCACTGAGAAGAGAGGATCTGGACGCCCGCTTTCCTGGGCTGCTGGCGATCCTGCTCCAGGCTAAGTAGCGGCAGCGTCCTCAAGACGATAAACCGGAATGCGCCGTGTTGTTCCGGTAAGGGTGTCGAACACCTCCGTATCGGACGTCACTATTCTCATCCCGGTCTTCCTTAACCGCTGCACCTCGGCGGCTATGCGCTGGAGGCCAAACCAGAAAAGCCCGTCAAGCGCGGTGACCGTAAGCCCCTGCTCCAGCGCCAGCTGGAGGCGCTCGCGGGGGGCTTTCACCTGCTGAGCGATTTGCCGGTAAGGCACTTCCGAAGCGCCGGACGCATCGATTCGCTGAATACGGGTCTTCAGGTGGTAGGTAAATTCATCGGGAATGCCGTTCAAATCCTGTTTAAGGCTGTAGACGCAGCCAAACCGCTTGCCGTTGAACAGGACATTTTTTTGACTAAGCTGAAACTCATTTCTGATGCCATCAATCAGCTGCGGTGCGCGGGTAAGAAGTAACCGGAAGGGAAGCTCAAAGCTGGTCACGTAATCCACATTCAGCAGCGCAAGACGCAGCCGCTCTTCTGCCCCGGATTTCTGGTCATGACACTCGCGCATCACCTCCGCCCACTGGCGCGTCAGGCGTTCCGGCTCACCGGCTTCGGTGAGGAGGTATTTTTCAAGATGATAATCGACTCTTCCGGTCATGTGGGGCATCCCGTCAATGTGGATGCGGTAATTCTATCCAGCGCGGCAGGATTTATAAAGGGCGGAGCGCACCGGCATCCGCCCTGCCGGGCTACTGCTGGATACTCGACCGGTCCGAAATATCGCTGGCAGAAAAGGTTCTTGCAGTAGACGCGACCTGTTTTTTGCGTTTATACCGGTCCGGCTGGCCTTCAGGGCGGGTTTTGAACCGGCGATGCAGCCACATATATTGCTCAGGCGCCATCATCACGGCGCGCTCAATCGCTCTGTTCATTTGCGTGGCCACCGACGCTTTGTCGCCTCCCTGCAAGGTATCGCTAATATCTTCCAGAATAATCAGCTCATACCCTGTGCCATCTGCTTTTCTGCGCGGTACAAACGGGATCACGGCCGGTCTGGCACTTTTCACCAGCATGTAGCTCCCGGCAGTTGTCGCGGCGTCCGGGACGGCAAAAAACGGCACAAACACGCTATTCGTTTTGCCATAGTCGTGGTCCGGGGCATACCACAGGATCTCGTTTTGCTTCAGCGCGCGGATCATGCCCTTCAGGTCATAGCGGTCAAGCATGGTTTTATTGGAACGCAGACGACCGCGCGTTTGCAGCCAGTCGAGCAACGCATTATTGTTGGGACGATACACACCAATACCCGCGTTGAGCATCCCAAAGATGCGTGCGCCTAATTCCAGCGTGAGAAAATGCATGCCAATGAGCACCACTCCCCTTCCTTGCGCCCGCGCCTGTTCCATATGTTCGTAGCCGGTTACGCTGAAGTGTTTCCGTACGCGCCAGTCTGGCCAGAACCACGCTATCCCCGTTTCGATGACGCCCATTCCAACCGATTCAAAATTACGCTCAAGTAAACGCTCGCGCTCGTCCTCTTTCATATCAGGAAAGCAAAGCTCAAGATTTCGTCTGGCGATCTCCACGCGGCGTGGAAGCAGGCGCATAGCCAGACGCCCAAGCCCGTGACCTGTTTTCAACAGCAGCGGGTACGGAAGCTGAACCGTGCACCAGAGCGCGGCAATGCCTGCCCAGCTGAGCCAGTAACGAGGATGAATAAAGGCGAGTGAAAACTGAGGTAATTTTGTCATGGAAAAATTATCCTTTTACTAATTTGTACTTAATCTGGTGCAGTTGCAGTGCTTACCTGCTGATTTAACGAATATTGTTCGGAAGGATGAATTGTAGCGGAATCGTTATGGTTTTTATTATCGATTTTTGCGAAAGGGAATAAAAGCGAGGAGCGCCGGGTGATATTGCACCACCCGGCAGGCAAGTTACATCGAATAACCGGGCTTCTTAATCAGTTCATCCAGTTTCGGGCCGATCTCGGTATCCCAGACCTGCGCCTTCCAGTCAGCTTCCTGAACCTCCTGAAGCGCCACGGAGATTGAGCGATCTTTGCTGTTCAGATGACGGGCGATCGCTTCGGCGATATCCGCCGCCAGGGCCGTTTTTTGTTCGTCAGTCAGATCGCGTGGAAAACATTTGATATCAACGTGTGGCATGGGCAGGGCTCCTTTTATAGGTGAGCGTTCCACGTTATCAGATTATATCGTTAGCTTTTAGCACCTTGTGCAGTTCCGGCAGCGCGCAGACGGCATCCGCGACGGCGGTAATATTAGGCGTGTTAGTGGCAAACCACTCATGACGTGGCCCCCAGGTACGCGCAACGGCAATATAGACGTCAAGCAGCGTCAGCTGTTTGCCAAACGCAAACGGCGAGGCGCTGAGCTGGCTGTCGAACCACAGATAGAGCGATTTTCGGTACTCAATGCAATTTTTCTTCAGCTGTTCCGGGGCATCAGGCACCCAGCGTTCCGGGTAATCTGCATACGTAAAGGTGGGATAGACGTTCGCCACAAACCAGATGAGCAGGCGCTGAAACTGCTGGCGCTCGGCCTGCCCTACGGGCGGCGCGAGGTCGGGACGTCTGTCGAGCACCATCAGGGCGATCGCTGCGGTTTCCGTCACGATCGCCCCATTTTCCAGCTCCAGCGTCGGCACCTGGCACAGCGGGTTCAGTTTCAACAGCAATTCGCGCTGCGGGCCGGGCTGGTCAAACCCGTCCACGTTGACGAACTGATACGGGATGTCTGCCAGAGTCAGCATCACTTCACTGATTGCCGATCCCCAGCCGGGTACGCCATAGAGTTTGATCATGTTGCCCCCTCAGGGATGAAAACCCTAAGTGTAGAGCACCATTAGTAGGTTATCCCGGGCGGATTAACATCTGAAGACGTCACCGCTTCGCCCGCTTCCCCCCAGCGCGCCAGCACCTTTTGATACTCCCCGCGCTTAATCGCACCGTCCAGCGCAGCCTGCAACGCATACACCAGCCCATTACCTTTTTTGGTTGTGGTGGCGACATAAGCTTTCTTCGGGCCTAATCCCACGACGCGGGTTTTTCCGGTTAACGCGGCTTTGTAGGCCGAAACGGACTGCGGTCCAAAGAACACATCCGCCCTGCCGGACTGAATATAGAGATTGCCTGAGGCGTCGTCGGTCAGATAAACCGGCAACGCAGGCTCGCGCCCGGCCTTTTTATTCTCTTCGTTCCAGCCCAGCAGAATACGCTCCTGATTGGTGCCTGACCCGACAATCACCTTTTTACCGGCCAGATCTTTCGCACGGGTGATCGACTGTACGTTGCTGGTGGATTTCACCGAGAAGGCCAGGGAATCGACGCGATAGGTCGCAAAATCGAACTTCTCCTTACGTTGCTCGGTGACGGCGATATTAACCAACGCCACGTCATAGCGCCCGGAAGTGATCCCCAGCGGCCAGTCTTCCCACGCCGTTGGCACCAGTTTCAGCTTCAGCCCCAGGCTGCCCGCCAGCAACCGGGCGATATCCGGGTCGCTGCCAATACGGGTGCGGTTATCACTGGCCAGCAGCGCCAGCGGCGGAGAATTCAGGGCTGAAATTGCTACCGTGAGGGTCCCCGGCTCAACAAATTTATAGTTCGCCGGGATTTTCGCCACCGCCTGTTGATCAACCGTCACCGGCAGCGGCTGTTCGTTGGCCTTTAAATCAATGCTGGCGTGGCTCGCCGTCGTGAAGACCAGCCCCGCCAGGATTCCATATTTCATCTGCGCTCCTTACAGCACTTTTGAGAGGAACTGGCGCGTTCGCGGATGCGACGGTCGGTTTAACACGTCGTCGCTGCTGCCCTGCTCCACAATTTTACCGTCGACCATAAATACCACCTGGTCCGCCACTTCCCGGGCAAAACCGATCTCATGGGTGACCACCACCAGCGTCGTGCCGGAACGGGCGAGCTTTTTAATCACGTCCAGCACTTCGCCAACCAGTTCCGGATCCAGCGCCGAGGTGGGTTCATCAAACAGCATCACGCGGGGGCGCAGCGCCAGCGCGCGGGCAATGGCGATACGCTGCTGCTGGCCGCCGGAGAGGTGACGTGACCAGGCATCGGCTTTATCGCGCAGTCCTACCACATCCAGCAGGCTGTAGGCGTTTTCAACAGCCTCTTTTTTACTGAACTTTTTATGCGCGATGGGTGCTTCAATCAGGTTTTCCAGCACCGTGAGATGCGGAAAAAGATTGAAGTTCTGAAACACGTACCCAACGTTGACGCGCTGTTTGAGGATCTCTTTCTCTTTGAGCTCGTAGAGTTTGTCACCCTGACGGCGATAGCCGATGTAATCCCCGTCAATTTGAATAAAGCCTTCGTCTACGCGCTCAAGATGGTTAATGGTGCGCAGCAGCGTCGATTTTCCCGATCCTGAGGGGCCGAGGATCACCGTCACGGAGCCCGGCGGGATCTCAAGCGTGACGTTATCGAGCGCTTTATGTCGGCCAAAATACTTACTGACGCCGGTAATGGAAATATGTCCTTCAGGAGAGGCTTGCATGAACAAGCTCCTGTGCTGGCGAAGTGGTGACGGAACGCGCGCGACTGGCCGCCCGGTTGTGGTTAACGGCGGAGCGGCGCTCGCTGCGGGCGAGTCCACGCTCAATAACATGCTGGATGGCAGACAGTACGGTGGTGATCACCAGATACCAGACGGCCCCCACCATCAACAGCGGGATCACCTCCTGGGTGCGGTTGTAGATCATCTGGATCGTGTAGAACAGTTCCGGCATCGCCAGCACGTAAACCATCGCCGTCCCTTTGGCGAGACTGATGATTTCGTTAAACCCGGACGGCAGGATGGTGCGCAGCGCCTGCGGGAGAATTATGCGCACCGTGCGACGCCACGCCGGCAGACCCAGCGCAGCGGCCGCCTCATACTGACCGTGGTCGACCCCAAGGAAGCCCCCGCGAATGATCTCCGCAGTATAGGCGCTCTGCACCAGCGTCAGCCCCACGATGGCGGTAGAAAATTGCCCGAGAACGTTGATGGTTTCAAAGCTGCCCCAGGTAATGCCGGTAAAAGGCACGCCGAGAGAGAGCGTGTCGTAGAGATAGGAGAAGTTATAGAGGATAATCAGCACCACGATCAGCGGCAGGGAACGGAACAGCCAGATGTAACCCCACGCCATGCTGCTCAACAGCCATGATGACGAGAGCCGCGCCAGCGCCAGCATGCCGCCAATCACCACGCTCAGTACGGTGCTGATCAACGTCAGCAGCAGCGTCTGACCGACGCCTTCGAGGATCACCGGGTCGAAGAACCAGCGGGCAAATACCGCCCATTCCCAGCGCGGATTAAAGGCCACGGACTGGATCACGACCGCCAGCACAAACAGCGCCACCACGGCGCCAGCAGCGCGCAGCGGATAACGTGCCGGGACCACTTTTATGGTTTCAACGTTGCTCATCGTCGCTCCTTATGCGGTTTTGCTGAGCGCTTCGCGGATCAGCGTCTTGGTGAAACGCAGCCGACCGTCGAACGGCGGCTGGCTATACTCTTCCGGATCACGGTTAAGATCGAACTGCGGCTGGTACCCCTGGCTGAGATAGAGCCGCACTGCCTCCGGCTGGCGAAACCCCGTGGTCAGGTAGATGTGGCTGTAGCCCGCCACCACCGCCCGGCGCTCCAGCTCCTGTACCACGCGCGCGGCCAGCCCCTGCTGGCGCAGCGTTTTATTCGTCCAGATGCGTTTGATCTCTGCGGTATGTTCGTCGAAGGGCTTGTACGCACCGGTGGCGATGATCTCGCCATCGCGCTCCAGGACGATAAAGAGCCCCTGCGGCGCCAGGTACCACTCTGTCAGCTCGACTTCCGCATCCTTTGAAAAGTAGTCGCCGTAACGAGCGGCGTACTCACCGAAAAGCCCCTCGATAATGGGCTGAAGATCGGCATCTTCCGGCGAAACGTCACGAAATTGTTCCCGCATAGCGCCTCCTTAATCGCCCAGACCCGCCGGGTTAACTTCGGAACTGGGGATACGCTCCACACCTTCCCCCCAGCGGTTCAGCACTTTGTCGTAATCTCCGTTCTTGATCGCGCCGTTCAGCGCGGTTTGAACCGGTTCGACCAGGCCGCTGCCTTTTTTCAGCGTCACCGCGATATGCGCCGCCTTCGGCCAGCCGCCGTCGACGCTGCCGACCAGTTTGGTTTTACCGTTAAGCGCCGCTTTCCAGGCACCGATCACGTTCGGGCCAAAGTAGGCGTCCGCGCGTCCGGACTGAAGCGCCAGCGTTTGGGCCGCGTCGTCTTTGGTGTAGATCGGCGTAAAGGGTTTAAGCCCTTTTTTGAGGTTCTCTTCGTTCCATGCCAGCAGGATGGCCTCCTGGTTGGTGCCGGAACCCACGATGATGCGCAGCCCGGCGATATCCTCTGCCTTCACAAGCGAGTTGATCGGACTGGTGGATTTCACGTAGAAGCCAAGTGAATCCTTGCGGTAGGTGGCGAAGTCGAACTTCTCTTTGCGCGCTTTAGTGACGGTGATGTTGCTGATAGCCGCGTCGTATTTCCCGGAGGCAACCCCCAACGGCCAGTCCTCCCAGGAGGTGGGCACCACGTTCAGCTCCAGTCCGAGGCTGTCCGCCACCAGACGCGCAATGTCGACCTCACTTCCCAGCAGAGTTTTGTTGTCGTCGGAAAAGACCGTCAGTGGCGGTTGATTCAGTCCCGCCACCGCCACGGTAAATTTCCCCGGCACGGCAAAACGATAGTCTTTCGGCAGTTGCGCGATCGCATCGCTGTTTTTGGCGGTATTGATCGGCGTTTTATTGGCCTCAATGCTCACGCCGGTGCCGTTAATATTGACGTTCTCTGCCCAGACGGCAGGGGTAAAGGCCAGCGCAAGCGCCAGAATAAGCGATGATTTCTGCATAGCGTTTTTCTCTTTTATTGTTGTGTGAACTGATTTTTGGGCTCGTCTAAGCCCAGACTTTCGCGCAGCGTGGTGCCGGGATAGTCGGTGCGGAACAGGCCGCGCGCCTGTAAAACGGGCACCACCTGGTCAACAAAGCGCGGGAAGGTGTCCGGCGTGCCGCCCTGAATGATGAAGCCATCCGCCGCCTTCTCTTCGAACCAGGCCTGTAAACCATCGGCCACCTGCTCCGGTGTGCCGGAAAAACGCGGGCGCGGCGATGC
Source organism: Enterobacter sp. UPMP2061 (assembly GCF_053709615.1). Classification (NCBI taxonomy): domain Bacteria; kingdom Pseudomonadati; phylum Pseudomonadota; class Gammaproteobacteria; order Enterobacterales; family Enterobacteriaceae; genus Enterobacter; species Enterobacter sp. UPMP2061. Next base: position 153,431 of record NZ_JBSKJP010000003.1, on the reverse strand, counting down.
GGCTTCCAGCGCGACCTGACGCAGAGTTAAGTTGCGCTCACGGGCGTTACGCTTGATTTCATCGGTGGTGCTGCGGAAGCTGTTTTTGCCCAAATCGCCAATATCCGGGAACGGCGCGTCGAGGGGATACTGGCTGAAGTCGTGATGCTCGAAATAACGTCCGAGGTAATTCAGCGCATCATTAATTGAGACCAGTGCCGCCGTAGTTTGATACTGGTTTTCTACGTCATCGGCGTCGTTTCCAACAATCACGCTGACGCCCTGGAATATATGTAAATCCTCTGCGCGGCGGCCGTGACTTTCCAGCTGCTGTTTAACATCGCGGTAAAAAGCCTGGGCTTCTTCCCGCGTGTCATGGTGGGTAAAGATGGCGTCAGCGTGTTTTGCCGCCAGCTTTTTACCGTCGTCGGACGCGCCAGCCTGAAAGACAATCGGATGTCCCTGCGGCGTGCGGCCAATATTCAGCGGGCCGGAAACCTGGAAGAAATCACCGTGGTGATCAAGAGTATGCAGTTTCGACGCATCAAAGAACTGTCCGCTCTCTTTATTGCGGATAAAGGCATCCCCTTCCCAGGAATCCCACAGCCCCTTCACCACGTCGAGATACTCATCGGCAATGCGGTAGCGCAGCGCATGCTCCGGGTGTTTTTCGCGGGAGAAGTTCCTGGCTGACCCTTCCAGCGGTGACGTCACCACGTTCCAGCCCGCGCGTCCGTTGCTCAGGTGATCGAGGCTGGCGAACTGGCGTGCAACGGTGAAAGGCTCGCTGTAGGAGGTGGATAACGTGCCGACCAGCCCCAGACGCGAGGTGATACTCGCCAGCGCGGACAACACCGTCAGCGGCTCAAAGCGGTTTAAAAAATGCGGAATGGATTTCTCGTTAATATAAAGACCGTCGGCCACAAATATAAAGTCGAGCTTGCCCTCTTCTGCTTTTAAAGCCGTTTCTTTAACAAAATCAAAATTAATGCTGGCATCCGCGACCGCCGCCGGATGGCGCCAGGCAGACATATTTCCGGATGCACCATGCAAAATGGTCCCCAGCCGCAATTGACGATGTGCAGACATATTCACCTCAAATTAATTAAACGTGTTGCAGGGCTTTTTCCGCGAGCTGAGCAAAATAGCGGGCAGCGGGTTCAATTAATGCTTCGTCCGGGTTAAATGCCGGGTGATGTAACCCAAACGGACTGTTGCTGCCAATGCTGACAAACGCGCCGGGTATGTTTTGCAGATAGACCGCGAAATCCTCCCCGCCCATGTGCAGTTCCGCATGCCGGGTTTCATATCCCGCTTCGCGCGCGACCGAGGTGGCAAACCCGGCCCAGTGCTCATCGTTCACCAGCGCGGTGGGCCCGGCGTACCAGGTGATGTTGATTTGCGCGCTAAAGGCGCTGGCAAATCCGGCGGCGATTTCACCGACGCGCGCTTTCACGTTCTGCTGCACTTCCGTGCGGTGCGTGCGCAGCGTGCCCTCCAGCTCAACGCTTTCCGGCAGCACGTTCCAGGTATTCCCCCCGGCGATGCGCGTCACGCTCAGAACAACCGAATCCAGCGTGTTGACGTTACGGCTGGCTACGCTTTGCAGCGCGGTTACCAGCTGGCTTGCCAGCACGATGGCGTCGTTGCCTTCATGGGGACGTGCGGCATGCGCGCCTTTGCCGGTCACGTGAATAACGAAGCGATCAACGTTGGCATAGAACGGGCCGCCGCGCGTGGCAAACTCGCCGACCGGCAGTGACGGCTCGTTATGCATCCCAAAAATCGCGCGTACGTCGCGTAACGCCCCGGCCCGCACCATGCTTTTCGCTCCGCCGAAATTCTCTTCCGCTGGCTGGAACAGGATCCGCACGCGACCGTTGAGCGAGGCTTCCCGCTCTTTCAGCTTTAGCGCGGCGCCGAGGATCACGCTGGTGTGAATGTCGTGTCCGCAGGCATGCATCACCCCGGCGCGCCGGGAGCTAAACGGCACCCCGCTGCGCTCGTCGATGGGTAACGCGTCGATATCGGCGCGCAGCGCAACCAGTGCGTTGCCCGTGCCGATCTCCGCAACCAGCCCGGTCTGGAGATCGTAAGGCAGCGGGGCAATCCCGGCTGCCGTCAGCCACTCGCGCAGGCGCGCCGTTGTTTCGACCTCCTGACCAGAGAGTTCAGGGTTCTGGTGCAGCTCACGGCGCCAGGCAATCAGTTGTTCGCTAAAGCTCATACGGTCACCTCCCTGTTAAGACGCGCCTCGGCCAGCAGTCGCAGGGACTGCACGCGCGTTGCGCCATCAGCGACCGGCGTGTCGATGATAAATTCGTCAATCCCCCACTGCTGATGCAGCGCGTTGAGCTGTTCAAGCACCGACGCCGCCGTTCCGGCCAGCAGAGACTGCGCCCGACGCGCGATGCGCACCGGTTCACTCCCCGCCTGCCGCGCAAAGGCGTAGGCCTGTTCTTCGCTGGCGACGGTGACGCGCTGTCCGTTTGCCAGCTCCACGCCCCACACTTCAACCTTCTGCGCCAGCGCATCGGCCTCAGCCTGGGTTGGGGCAACAATGGCCTGCACGGCCACAATCACCTCCCGGACGCTGTGTTGACGCCAGGCTGTGACGACCTCGCGTAGCAGCTCAGGATCACCGTTCAGATGGGCGGCAAAGACAAAATGCCAGTCAAGGGAGGCAGCCAGCAGCGCGCTTTCTGTGCTGGCGCCCAGCAGAAACCCCCGGGCAGGCACCGGCGGCAGCGGCGTGGCGCGAACGTCCTCCTCCGCTGACTGATTTTCAGGGCGGATCCAGCGATCGAGCTGCGTCAGTTGTTCAGCAAAGCGGCCTTTTTCCTGCGGATTAAGGCCGTGCTGCAAGGCGCGGGTAGAGAGCGGCAGACCGCCGGGCGCTTTGCCAACGCCCAGATCAACCCGGCCCGGCGCAATGGCGGCCAGTACGTTAAAATTTTCGGCGACTTTATAGGGGCTGTAATGTTGCAGCATGACGCCGCCTGAGCCCACGCGAATACGTTTTGTTTGCCCGAGGATCCAGGCAATCAGCAGCTCCGGCGAGGGGCTGGCAAGCTGCGGGGTATTGTGGTGTTCGGCAATCCAGAAGCGGTGATAACCCAGCGTTTCTGCCTGTTGCGCCAGTGCTAAGGTTCGCGCCAGCGCATCGGCGGCTGTTTCGTGTTCTGCGACGGGGCTTTTATCCAGAATGCTGATTCGCCATGACATGTTGCGTTCTCGTTTGACTTAACATGTCGTCATTATTAAAGGTGGATTTCACCTCTGAGAAACAATTAATTTACATTTGGATTGCCGGAAAACGGCAATAGAGCGTCTGTCATCGGCGTGATTTGAGCGATGTAATGAGTCTTTCCGCATCCTGCCGTCGGGTAATGCGGAGAAAGCGAATGTGTGCGTACTGCGGGTTTTGCATATCCGCCTCATATCGTTTGCGGTTGCTGCGCCAGGTTTTGATCGTCCAGATGATAATAGAGTCCTTGCTAAGGAACGACCGACGAAAGCTTTCGCGGTTCCCCGTGCCGGGCCAGAGCTCCTGTTTGTGCCAGGCGCGTCTGGAGGCCCGCGTCACCGCCTGCCAGAGCGTGCGGATAAACCCACGATCTATCCACACCACCAGATCGACGTCGCGCCACTTAACGTCGCGTGTGCGGTTGTAATTCCCGTCCAGGACCCAGTCAGGCGAGGCGGCGAGCGCTTTTTCCAGGGTTGCAAGAAACTCATCATCCGGTGTTCCCTGCCAGTTCGCTCGCCAGTAAAGCCTGTCCATCTCAATGTAAGGGATAGCCAGCGCCTCCGCGATTCGCCTGCCAAACGTGCTTTTCCCACTTCCGCTGGTGCCTATGATATTGATTTTCACCGTTCCGCCTGCACATACTGAAGAAAACGGATCGAATCATAACGTTAATAATTTGTTTACGAAACGCCAGACTACTCGTTCGGATACTGCTCGTCGGTGACCTTCTCCAGCCATGCCACCGGGCTCCCGTCGACAGCTTCTGCGATGGCGATATGGGTCATGGCCGTCTGCGCGCTTGCGCCGTGCCAGTGCTTCACGCCGGGTGGGATCCAGGCGATATCACCCTGATTCAGCGGTTCCGCCTCTTTCCCCCACTCCTGTAACCAGCCGCGCCCCTGCGTCACGATCAGCGTTTGTCCAAGAGGATGCGTATGCCAGGCGGTACGTGCGCCGGGTTCAAAGGTGACGGTCGCGCCGCCGACTTTTGCCGGTTCAGTCGCCTGGAAAGGCGCGTCAATGCGCACGCAGCCGGTAAACCAGGCCTCTGGCCCCTGAACGGAAGGTAACGAACCGCTACGGATAATTTTCATGATTAACTCCTCGTTTGCTGTTGCGTTAACAGTAGCGTAAAGCCATGGGGAGCATTAGAGTGCATAATCAGAAAGGAACCATGAATTCATTTCATAAATCGAGTAAACCGCCATGTTAAAAGACAACTTCAACGATCTGCTTTCCTTTATGGTCGTCGCCCGGGAGCGCAGCTTTACCCGCGCCGCGGCGCAGCTTGGGGTATCTCAGTCGGCGCTCAGCCACGCAATGCGCAATCTGGAAACGAGGCTGGAAGTCCGTCTGTTAACCCGCACCACCCGTAGCGTGGCCCCTACCGAGGCCGGCGAGCAACTCCTCATGCGCTTAAGCCCCCATCTGCTGGAGATCGAGCAGGAACTCACCGCGCTGCGTGATACCCGCGACAGACCTGCCGGGAATATTCGCCTTACCGCCGGGGAGCACGCCATGTCTGCGGTGCTGTGGCCTGTGCTTAAACCCTTTATGGCGCAGTATCCTGATATCAACGTTGAAGTCACGGTGGACAATGGGCTGACTGATATTGTCGATGGCCGCTTTGACGCGGGGGTGCGTCTGGGTGAGCAGGTGGCGAAAGATATGATTGCCGTTCGTATTGCGCCGGACATGCGCATGGCGGTCGTCGGGTCGGCAGAGTATTTGCAACGTTTCGGCGTACCGGAAACGCCGGAGCAGCTTGATCAGCACCGCTGCATTAATATGCGCCTGCCCACACGCGGCGGATTATATGCCTGGGAATTTGAACGGGACGGACGTGAGCTGCGCGTGCGGGTTGACGGCCAGCTGATCCTCAACAGCCTGCCGCAACGCATCGATGCCGCCGAAAATGGTCTGGGGCTGGCGTACGTCCCGGAAGATGCGGTTCAGGACGCCCTTGCTGAGAGCCGGTTAGTGCGTGTGCTTGAAGCCTGGTGCCCGGCTTTTACGGGATACCATCTGTACTATCCGAGCCGCCGCCAGCACACTACCGCGTTTGCATTACTTATTGCAGCCCTGCGGCATTCATAAGCTCTACCTATAAGTAACTATTAAGTAAACCTGATGATTAAATCAGCATTCGCAGACCTTTTTGCCTAAAAAAACGTCACGATTCAGCGCGTTGTGATCGCCGTCTGCTCTGACCACACGATTTCCTTCGACGAGCATCACTTTCGACACGGTTATATTTTGCGTCACTTAACAATTGCGGGTAGGATGCCTCGCCATGTTTTGCCTTATCCATACACAGAATGACTGGAAAGGCGGCATGTGTCTGCGCAGAAGCAATCGTTTGTTTCGGCTTCTGCCAGGCAGGACTATCACGTTAATGGTTCAGACAGGCAAACAGGTAACTCAATGAAAACAAGCAATAAAAGCGCAGCCGATCATCATGCTGCGAAACGTCGCTGGTTGAACTCTCATGAAGAGGGCTATCACAAGGCGATGGGCAACCGTCAGGTGCAGATGATCGCCATCGGCGGCGCTATCGGTACAGGTCTGTTTTTAGGTGCAGGCGCACGTCTGCAAATGGCTGGCCCCGCTCTCGCCCTGGTCTATCTGGTGTGCGGGATCTTCTCTTTCTTCATCCTTCGCGCCCTCGGCGAACTGGTACTCCACCGCCCTTCCAGCGGCAGCTTTGTCTCTTACGCCCGCGAGTTTCTTGGTGAAAAAGCCGCGTATGTCGCGGGCTGGATGTACTTCGTTAACTGGGCGATGACCGGTATCGTCGATATCACCGCCGTTGCGCTGTACATGCACTACTGGGGCGCGTTTGGCGATGTGCCGCAGTGGGTGTTCGCCCTTGGGGCGCTGGCAATTGTCGGGACCATGAACATGATCGGCGTGAAATGGTTCGCCGAGATGGAGTTCTGGTTCGCACTGGTGAAGGTGCTGGCCATTGTGATCTTCCTGGTGGTCGGAACCGTATTCCTCGGTACCGGTAAACCACTGGACGGTAACGCAACCGGCTTCCACCTGATTACCGATAACGGTGGTTTCTTCCCGCACGGCCTGCTGCCAGCGCTGGTGCTGGTGCAGGGGGTGGTGTTCGCCTTTGCTTCCATCGAACTGGTCGGTACGGCGGCAGGCGAATGTAAAGATCCGCAGACGATGGTGCCAAAAGCCATCAACAGCGTGATCTGGCGTATCGGTCTGTTCTATGTGGGTTCCGTGGTGCTGCTGGTGCTGCTGCTGCCGTGGAATGCATACCAGGCGGGGCAAAGCCCGTTTGTAACCTTCTTCTCTAAGCTGGGCGTGCCGTACGTGGGCAGCATCATGAACATCGTGGTACTGACCGCCGCGCTCTCCAGCCTGAACTCCGGGCTCTATTCGACGGGCCGTATCCTGCGCTCCATGTCGATGGGAGGCTCTGCGCCGAAGTTTATGTCGAAGATGAGCAGGCAGCAGGTTCCTTATGCGGGGATTCTGGCCACGCTGGTGGTTTACGTCTTTGGCGTGTTCCTGAACTATCTGGTGCCGTCCCGCGTATTTGAGATCGTTCTGAACGTGGCTGCACTGGGGATTATCGCCTCCTGGGCCTTTATTGTGGTCTGCCAGATGCGTCTGCGCAAAGCGATCAAAGAAGGCAAAGCGGCTGATGTGTGCTTCAAGATGCCGGGCGCACCGGTGACCTCCTGGCTCACCCTGCTGTTCCTGTTCAGCGTGCTGGTACTGATGGCGTTTGACTACCCGAACGGTACTTACACCATCGCGACGATCCCACTGCTGGCGGTTCTGCTGATTGCTGGCTGGTTCGGCGTGCGTAAGCGCGTTCACGAGATCCACAGCACCGCGCCGCTTCATCACGACGATGAAAAGCACGACGCACCGCTGGTAGAAGAAACCTCGCGTTAATAAAAAAGCCGGGTGGCGGCTTCGCCTTACCCGGCCTACATCTCATGGTTTTGTAGGCCCGGTAAGCGCAGCGCCACCGGGCAATTCCACCATCACAGCGCGATACGAATCACATCGTCAGGCTGGGTCGCTTCCTGCTGACGGGTTGATTTCTGTTTCACCGTTACGTACAGCGTTTTACCGTCCGCAGACAGCGCCAGGCTGTTCGGGTAAACCGGGGTATCGTAGGTCCTGGTCACTTTGTAGGTTTTGGCGTCAATCACGCTCACCTTGCCCGCCTCGCGGTGCGTCACATAGGCTTCGTTACGCGCCGGGTTAAACAGTACGGCCAGCGATGCTGGCGCGGCGATTTTCTGCATCACGCTGCCATCTTTCAGATTCACCACCAGCACTTCTGGCTGTTTTGAATCCGTCACAAACGCACGCTGGCCGGCAGTGTCCAGGCTCAGGTTCAGGTAGAAGTGCTCTTTTCCGTCATCCTGCACTTTTTTACGACTGAGGATTTTGTTGGTTGCCGTATCAATGGTCACCAGCTCGCCGTCCGCATTGGTGGTATACAGGCGTTTTGCCTTCGCATCCAGGGCCAGACCGGTGCTGAACGTGCCGGTGTTGGTGATGGTGTCCTTCAGCTTCAGCGTTGCGCCATCAACAACCCAGATCACGCTCTCCTTGCCGATACCGGTAATGTACACCGTATTGGTCGTGTCATCGGCCACCAGCTGGCGCGGCTGAAGCGGCTTCACCGTGTCGCTACGCTTGCGATCGTCCAGCACCAGGCGCCCTTTCACCTCGCTCGTTTTGGCGTCAATCGCCGTCACGGTGCTGTTGACGGTGTTACCGAACCACAGCGTCTGGGTGGCGTTATCGATCGTGGCGCCAAACGGCTTGAGATCGTTATGAATCGCCTGCGTCACTTCCAGCGTGACCGGATCCAGACGATAGACCACGCCGCCCTTATCGGTTTTGCGGCTTTGTGACGTCGCAACCCACAGCGCGTTTTCCTGCTGGCTGACGGCCATTTCATACGCGCCCTTGCCGACCGCTTTGCGCAGCATCTCTTCAGCGGCATGAACCTGGAACGTACCGGCAAACAGTAAAGAGCCCAACAGCAGAGACCCACGCAGGCGCGGCGAGCACAGATGACGTAAAGACATAACAATTCCTTTTTAAATGAGGAGATTTACCGCTGACATCACTTCCGGTGGGCAAAGTCATCGCTTTGCCGTTATTTTAATGAGAATAGTAATCATTAATCAGTTGAATGTGGAGTATTTCTTTCCTTCAAAACCTTACATTCACGAAATGTGCGGTTATAGTTTTCATAACATTTACAAAGGATTTAACATATATACACAGGTTCCAGTTGATTTGGTTCGATTTTTCTTAACCGGTTTACTCCATGAAAATTATTACTGCCCGTAAGGCATCACTACCACTGCTCTTCGTTCCCGTCATTTTTAGCCCGCTGAGTGCGATGGCCGCGGATGAACAGACCCTGATCGTCAGCGCCACGCCGCAAACCGTCTCCGAACTGGACACCCCGGCCGCAGTCAGCGTGGTGAGCGGCGAGGATATGCGACATGCCACACCGCGCATCAACCTTTCTGAATCCCTTGGGAGCGTACCAGGCCTGCAAATCCAGAACCGCCAGAACTATGCTCAGGATCTGCAACTTTCCGTTCGCGGATTCGGCGCGCGTTCGACCTTCGGCGTACGCGGGATCCGCATGTACGTGGACGGCATTCCGGCAACCATGCCCGACGGCCAGGGGCAGACGTCTAACATTGACCTCAACAGCATTGAGAGCGTCGACGTGCTGCGCGGCCCCTTCTCTGCCCTGTACGGCAATGCCTCCGGCGGCGTGATCAACATCAACACCCAGACCGGACAACAGCCAGCCACAATTGAAGCCAGCAGCTATTACGGCAGCTACGGCACCTGGCGTTACGGCATGAAGGCCACCGGTGCGGTGGGCGACGGGACTCAGGCGGGGGATGTGGACTATGCGGTATCCACCACCCGTTTCACCACCCATGGCTATCGCGACCACAGCGGCGCACGGAAAAACCTCGCCAATGCGAAACTGGGCGTGCGCATTGATGATGTCAGCAAGCTAACGCTGATTTTTAACAGCGTGGACATGAAAGCCAACGATCCGGGCGGACTGAGTTATCAGGAGTGGCAGAACAACCCGCGCCAGTCACCCCGTGGCGATCAGTACAATACGCGTAAAACCATTAAGCAGACCCAGGCCGGGATCCGCTACGACCGTCAGTTGAGCGAACAGGACGACCTCAGCGTGATGATGTATGCCGGTGAGCGTGAAATGACCCAGTACCAGTCCATTCCGGCGTCCACTCAGCGTGACAATCCTGCGCATTCGGGCGGCGTAATTGATATGCAGCGCCATTATCAGGGTATTGATACCCGCTGGACCCACCGCGGCGAGCTGCTGGTGCCGGTAACGTTTACCACCGGCCTTAACTACGAAAATATGAGTGAAAATCGCCGCGGGTATGAAAACTTCGTGATGAACAATGGCGTGCCGGATTTTGGCGTGAAGGGTAACAAACGCCGTGACGAACGTAACCTGATGTGGAACCTTGATCCCTACCTGCAAACCCAGTGGCAGCTCACGCAAAAGCTGTCCGTTGAGGCGGGCGTGCGTTACAGCTCCGTCTGGTTTGACTCCAACGATCATTACATTACCCCGCAAAACGGCGATGACAGCGGTGACGCCAGCTACCATAAATGGCTCCCGGCTGGTGCGGTGAAATACGCCGTGACCGACGCCTGGAACCTGTATGCCGCGGCGGGACGTGGATTTGAGACCCCGACCATCAACGAACTCTCCTACCGTTCTGATGGCAAAGGCGGCCTCAATATTAATCTGCAACCGTCAACCAACAACACCTATGAGATTGGCAGCAAAACCCGCATCGGCAATGGCATCCTGACGGCGGCGCTGTTCCGCACGGATACCGACAATGAGATCGTGGTAGATAAAGACAATGAACGCCGTACCAGCTATAAAAATGCCGGTAAAACGCGCCGTCAGGGTATGGAAATTGCGCTCGATCAGCAGTTTGCCGAGAACTGGAAGCTGAAAATGGCGTGGACCTACCTTGACGCGACCTACCGTACCAACGTCTGTGATAAATCAGATTGTAGCGGCAACCGAATGCCGGGTATTGCCCGTAACATGGGGTATGCGTCGTTTGGCTGGGAGCCTGAGGAAGGCTGGTACGCGGGGGCAGATGCCCGCTACATGAGCGACGTGATGACAAACGACACCAATACCGCCAAAGCGCCCTCTTATACCGTGGTCGGTCTGAATACCGGGTATAAACTCAATTACGGCAAATGGGGAATGGACATCTTTGGTCGCGTCGATAACCTGTTTGATAAAGAGTACGTCGGTTCAGAGATTGTTAACGCTGGCTACAATCGCTATTACGAACCCGCCCCTGGCCGTAACTATGGCGTGGGCCTGTCGGTCTCTTATCGCTTTGAGTAAAACATTTTCCGGCAGCGCACGTTGCCGGTAAAAAATAACATCATTCCCGGTAGCCTTAAGCGCCGGGAATATACTCAGGGAAGTTTAAAACGAATAAAAAAATAAGTGCGCCAGTGCGATCCTTAACTGTAGTATTGCCGTTGCAGGAGGATATTAGCTTCATCAATGGCTCGGTCGATCGCTTCCCGACTGGCCGTCACGTCCCTTTGCTCAAGCGCAGAAAGCAGATCGGCATAATGGTAAGTCGTTGCAGGGATATCTTTCATCTCTTCGTGCAGGTAGTTGATACACGGACCAATCCGTACCCAGAGCTGCTCAATCAGCGAGTTCAGGGTCGGCATTTCGGCATACTGATAAAGCGTAAACCGGAACACGCGGTTGGCATGGATCGCCTTCTGCACGTCGCCCTGATGCATGGCGGTGCTGAAGTTATCTGACAGCGCGCGTAATGCATCCAGTTTGGTCTCGGTCATATTCTGACACGCCGCCGCAACGGCCATCGGCTCAAGCTGTTTTCGAATGGCGTTAATTTCGTTATAACGCTCCAGCGTAACCTCTGGCACCAAAAACGCCTGAGCAGGCGTGGCCTGTAATGCGCCTGCCGACACCAGGCGCAGCAGGGCTTCGCGCACCGGTGTGATGCTGGTGCCTAATTTATCCGCAATCTCTTTCGTGATGAGTCGAGCCCCAGGTTTTAATGAGCCCGTAATTAACGCTCCCTTTAAACTGTTCTCAACTTGCATCGTCAGACTGATTCTTTGTGCTTTTTCCAGATTTTCCAAATCAAGCATGTTTAATTCCCGTAGCCAAAACAAAATGCCATTTTCAGCGACTGTTTAAAAAAACATCGCCGGTTTGATATATCCTGTATCGTCATGCCTGGTATGAAGGGCGCGCGTTAAAATAAAAATTGTTCAATTAATATTACGTTTACCACTTCTGGCTCAGCTGGGCCGATGGCGCGCAATGCTTATGGATTAATTAAAGACAATATATCGTATCTTCACAAATAATTATGGCGGACTTTGCCCGCCATAACCGATGCTCTGTTTAGTCCGCCGCCACGCGGATCATGACCTTGCCGAAGTTTTTCCCTTCCAGCAGCCCAATCAGCGCCTCCGGCGCCGCGTCCAGCCCTTCGGTGACCTGCTCGCGATAGTGAATTTTGCCTTCCTTCACCCAGCGTCCCATTTCCTGCTGGAACTCGTCGATACGATGACCATAGTCCTGAGCGATGATAAAGCCCTGCATGCGGATGCGTTTTTTGAGGATGGTCCCCATCAGCAGCGGCAAGCGATCCGGACCATCCGGCAGGTTGGTCGCGTTGTAGCCGCTGACCAGTCCGCAAACAGGTACGCGCGCGGAGGTATTCAGGAGCGGCAGTACGGCGTCAAAGACTTTACCGCCGACGTTTTCATAATACACGTCAATGCCCTGCGGGCAGGCTTTCGCCAGCTGTTCGGAAAAATTATCCGCATGGTGATCCAGACAGGCGTCGAAACCGAGCACGTCGACCGCATGACGGCATTTCTCCTCCCCGCCAGCCACGCCGATAACCCGGCACCCCTTGATTTTACCGATCTGCCCCACCGTTGCGCCGACCGGCCCCGTGGCTGCCGCCACGACAAGCGTTTCTCCCGCCTGAGGCTGGCCGATATCAAGCAGCCCCATATACGCGGTGAAGCCCGGCATTCCCAGCACGCCGAGTGCCCATGAAGGGTGCGACGGGTTTTCGCCCAGCCTGACCAGCCCTTTCCCGTCGGAAAGTTCATACTCCTGCCAGCCGCTGTAGCCCAGAACCCACTCGCCCTCTTTATAATCCGGATGGCGGGAGGTCTCGACGCGGCTTACCGTGCCGCCCACCATCACCGCGCCAATCTCGACAGGAGGTGAATAGGATGGGGCATCGCTCATACGGCCCCGCATGTACGGATCAAGCGAGAGCCATACGGTGCGTAATAACACCTGCCCCTCTGCGGGCGTGGGGATCGGCTGCTCTTCCAGGCGGAAATTTTCGGCAACCGGTGCGCCGTGTGGACGGGAAGCCAGTACCCAGCGTCGGTTTTGCGTAGTTGATTGACTCATTCATCGCTCCTTACAGCTGAAAATGTCATTCAAGTCTGGCACGTTATCCTGCGGATCGCCTTTGCATTATGAGCCGGACTGATTAAGCCGCACGACCAGATAAAGGCACGATTCATCCGTTTCGTTAATAAACCGGCAGTCGTTCGGCGGCCCGAGTTCCAGACAATCTCCGGCCTTCATTTCATGGCGGGTGTCCCCCTCCAGAAAGACCAGTTCACCTGCCTGCAACCAAATCAGCTGTCGCGCCAGCGCATAAGAGGAGGCGGGCATCGGCACATCGCTGCCCGCGGGCAGTTCCACCTGGACGAGGTCAATAGGCATATCGCTGCGCGGCGACACATGACGACGTAAATAGTGGGTTTGCGGATCGCGCCAGACGGGCTGGTTCGCCAGACGTAACAGTTTGCCCTCCTGCATTTCCGCGCGCGCAATGAGCGTAGACATGCTAATACCGAAGGCACCGGATAACCGGGCAAGCAGCGTCGCCGTTGGGCTACTGTCCCCCCGTTCAATCTTATGGATCATGGCGCGTGAAATACCTGCCCGTTCGGCCAGTTCGCTTAATGACCAGCCCCGCGACTCGCGTTCAAGGCGTATGCGGGCGCTAATGCGTTGATTCATATTGTCTGTCATTGTGTTCATGACGTCATACTATAGTGTACGGATGGTTTTTCGGGGCAGTTTGGTGACAAAAAAATAGGGATTTTGTCGTAGCGATGCAACACAAGAACTGTGTAATATTGTGAGTGAATCGTACTACTATAGTAAACAACACAGCCAGAGGTTAACCATGATCGTTCGTCATGCCTGCAAAGAAGATTGTGCCGCTATCGGTGAAATTTATAACCATGCGGTGCTGCACACCGCCGCTATCTGGAACGATACAACTGTCGACACCGATAACCGTATTGCATGGTTTGAGGCGCGCACGCTGTTGGGTTATCCGGTGCTGGTCAGTGAAGAAGAAGGTGTTGTGACGGGATACGCCTCATTTGGCGACTGGCGAGCGTTCGACGGTTTTCGCCATACGGTGGAGCACTCGGTTTACGTTCATCCCGATCATCAGGGCAAAGGCATCGGTCGGCTGCTGATGACGGAATTAATCAAGGAAGCCCGCCAGATTGGTAAACATGTGATGGTTGCCGGTATTGAGGCGCAGAATCAGGCGTCGATTCATCTGCACAAAACCCTGGGCTTTATTACCACCGGAAATATGCCGCAGGTGGGAACCAAATTCGGTCGCTGGCTGGATTTAACCTTTATGCAACTCCAGCTCGATGAGCGCAGCGATCCGGATGCTCTGCCATGAATCAATCGTTGACGTTAGCGTTTCTGGTGGCCGCCGGGATTGGGCTGGTGGTGCAAAACACCCTGATGGTGCGCATTACGCAATCCTCTTCCACTATTCTTATCGCCATGCTGCTGAACTCGCTGGTGGGGATTGTGCTGTTTGTCAGCATTTTGCTGGTGAAAAATGGCCTGGCGGGGTTTAGCGAACTGGCGTCAACGGTGCGCTGGTGGACGTTGATCCCCGGCCTGCTGGGGTCATTTTTTGTCTTTGCCAGTATTAGCGGGTATCAGAATGTGGGCGCGGCAACGACCATTGCCGTGCTGGTAGCAAGCCAGCTGATTGGCGGCCTGGTGATGGACATCCTCAAGAGCAACGGTGTCCCCCTGAGGGCGCTGGTTGGCCCGGTCTGCGGCGCAGTGATGCTGGTGGTCGGCGCCTGGCTGGTGGCACGGCGCCAGTTTTAACCCTTACAGGATAGTCCCACCCTGCGTGAGGTGGGCATGGCGCGCCTCCGCCTCTTCTTTATGCTGCTTACCATGATGCGCAATCGCGGTACGCAGGCGCTGCTGCTGGGTATAGCGATCTTCACGGCTGAGCTCTGCATCGTCGCTTAATTCGATCAGCAGTTCGTTCATGTGGGTAATTATGCTCTCTTCGATGGCGGCATCGACGCGGGCGATAACATCGTTTAAATGTGACATTGTCACTCCTTTCCAAATGCCCGGTGGCGCTACGCTTACCGGGCCTACGGGTGGTAACTGTAGGCCGGGTAAGGCATAGCCGCCACCCGGCAAGAATACGATCAGTTCAGCTTCGCTTTCGAGAAGTCACTGCCCATCAGACTCACGCTGTACCCGGTCACGTTGCTGCGGGTCGCGTAGAACGTTTTGCCGTTAGCTAACGCAATCCACGGTGCCTGCTGGTAGAAAATCTCCTGTGCCCGGCCATACAGCTTCGCACGTTCGTCCGGGTTGCTGGTCAGTTTGGCCTTTTGCACCAGCTCATCATACCCCTTATCACACCAGCGCGCGGCGTTAGATCCGGTTTTGATGCTGTTACAACCCAGCAGCACATCGGCGAAGTTGTCCGGATCGCCGTTATCAGACATCCAGCCGAACAGCGCGGAATCATGCTCGCCTTTACGCATGCCGGAGAGATATTCCCCCCACTCGTATGAGACGATTTTCGCCTTCACGCCCACTTTCGCCCAGTCAGCCTGGATCATCTCCGCAATGCGTCGCGAGTTCGGGTTGTACGGACGCTGAACCGGCATGGACCAGAGGGTCACTTCCGCGCCCTTATCCAGACCCGCCTGCTTCAGCAGCGCTTTCGCTTTTTCCGGATCGTAGCCGTAATCCTTCAGGTCTTTGTTAAAGCCGAGCATGTTCGGCGGGATCGGCGATTTAGCGACCGTACCAGACCCCATAAAGACCGCGTTAACAATGGCCTTTTTGTCCGTTGCGTAATTCAGAGCCTGGCGCACCAGCACGTTATCAAACGGTTTTTTCTCCGTGTTGAACGCCAGGTACCCCACGTTCAGCGCATCCACCGAGTGCAGGGTCAGGTCTTTGTTTTTCTTGATCGCTTCAAACTGCACCGGCGACGGCGCAGGAATGATCTGACACTCGTTCGTTTGCAGCTTCGCCAGACGCGTCTCAACGTTTGGCGTGATGGAGAAGATCAGGTGTTTGGTCGGCACCTCACCCTCCCAGTAGTTCGGATTGGCGACGTAGCGGATCAGCGAATCCACCTTGTACTGCTGAAGCACATACGGGCCGGTGCCGATTGGCCAGGTGTCCACATATTCAGGTGTCCCCTTTTTCAGCATCGCGTCCGCGTACTCGGCAGAGAGGATCGAGGCGAAGTCCATTCCCCAGTCGGCGAGGAACGCCGCGTTGGGTTCACTCAGCGTGAACTGAACGTGATAATCGTCGATCTTTTTCACATCCTGAATGAGCTTGTCGAGGCCCACGTCATTAAAGTATTCGTAATTACCCTGGGAAACATTGTGATAGGGATGCTTAGGGTCTTTCTGACGCATAACGGAGAAAATAACGTCATCAGCGTTAAAATCACGGGTCGGTTTGAAGTATTTATTGCTGTTGAACTTTACCCCTTTACGCAGGGTAAACGTGTATGTTTTGCCGTCTGGCGAAATGGTCCACGACTCGGCCAGAGAAGGCACCGGCGTGTTTTTTACCGGGTCGAAGTTAATCAGACGGTTATACAGCGTTTGCGAGCTGGCGACAAATGAGGGCCCAGAGCTGGCGATCTGCGGGTTAAACGACTCCGGCGACGCCTCGGAGCAGTAGATAATGGTGTCTTTGTTTTCCGCCCATGCGGCGCTTGCCGGTAGCAGCGCGCTCAGCGCGAGGGCCAGCACGGTTTTCCCTGTAGACATGGTTATTACCCTTTCGGTTTTATTATAGTGAACAGTAATAACAGCACAGACGTTTTGGCCTGACAAATAACGAATCACTATCAGGTTATTCTAAAGCCGTACATTTCGCTGGTTTTAGCATCAGCCCGCAGAAACCGATTTGCCTTAAGGTCCATTATTCGTCAAGCACAACCGTCACGATCAATGCCGCAAGAAATCGTCCCTTTTGCCGTCTCCTCAGCCGTTTGCTTGCTTACCTGATTCGCTAAAGTAATGGCGTGAAAAAGTCTACAGGACCAAATCGTGGCAAAAACACTTTTACGCAGCGGTAATCTGGATGATTTTCAGGCCGTTGGCGGCGGCGGACAGGCCGTTTTTGAATCAGCGCTGCAAATCCGCGAAGCGCTTCGGTTGCGCAAACAGCAGGCTATCGTTGATTGCCTGGCCATCCCCCAGGTCAACGACGGCGGCGATCGCGTTGACTGGTACTCCCCGGTTGAGGGAACCGTCTCCAGCTGGAAGGCGGCGGATGAAGATGATCGTTATCGCGCCCTGCGCTATCTGGAAAACACGCTCGCCAGCGTGGAGTCGCTGAGTAAAAAATGCCTTCAGTCACCGAAAACGGCGCAGCAACTGTTTGGCTCTCTGCTCTCAAAAGCCTTTCAGTATCCCGGTGAAAACTTTGTTTTCCTGGTGGATGGCAAGCCGGTGATCTGCTTCTGGGGTTTCGTCAACCTTAACGAAAACGCGCGCGATGACGTGCTGGACTGCCTGCGCGAATCGTTGGTCACTGAACCTGAGCCAGTGGTGATTAACGAGCCTGAACCTGAACCGGAGCCAGAACCGGCCCCGGTGGTGACCTTTGAGCAGGCCGACGCGCCGCTTATCACGCCTGTGACTACAGTCCGTATCACCGACGATGAACTGTATACGCCAGAGCCGGTGCGCATGAACGCCGCGCCGCCAGAGCCCGCACCGGCGGCCATACAGAAAAAACGTCGCTCCCCCCTGTGGTTGCTGCCGGTTGCCGCCGTCATTATTGCAGCCATCGCCACCCCGCTGCTCTGGCCAAAACAGGCCCCAATCGCAGCGCCTGTTGCCACACCAGCGCCAGTACCCGTCGCCATTGCTCCGGCCCCCATAAAGTCGGTTGAGCCGCTTGAACTGAAACTCCCGCTGCACCAGGCCGAAGTGGTAGAGCCGAAGGTGAAAACGCCTGCCCCGGCAGCCGAACCGGTGGTCATTACCGCGATACCGAAAGATGCGATGGTGATGGAGGCAAACCAGGTCAAAGCGGGGTTAACGCGCTTCCTGAACGGCACCTGGCGCGCGTTTCTCGATGTGCAGGATCCGCTCACCGGCAAACCGCCGTCGCTGCGCTACCAGATCCAGAACAATAAAGGTTTCGCCCGGGTCGTGCATGGCGACAACATTGTCTGCCGGGTAGACGTCTTTTCCGGATTACACAGCAACGGCGAGCTGTTGATCAAAACGCGCGGAAACGCGCGTTGCACCGACGGTTCACGCTATCCGATGCCGGAAGTGACCTGTAAGGCAGGTGCCAGCGATGTGGCGGAATGCACCGCACGTTACGATGCCAACACCGTCGTTCCTCTGACGTTCAAGAAAGCAGGTGTCTGATCCTATGCTGGTTAATCTTTGCGACTATAAACAGAGCGTGACGCTGATTGCTAACAGCGGCGTGCAGTTTCTCGATTTTGGCCTGACTCCGCAGGACACCGCCAGCAACGGGCGTTTCGTGCGTAAAACGGCAAATGGCCCGCTGCTGCGTCTGGATTTTGACCTGGTTAACGGCCGGTACACGCTCCCTGCCACCGATGGCGGGCAGCCGGAAGTGGTCAAGCCTGAAAGCACCATTCCACTGCATGACTCCCTGACCGTGCTGGACGGCGTCTGGCTGCCGATCCCTTTCCTGCGCTTTAACCCGCCGCGGACGTTTGTTGAAGGCCCGGATAACTGGGCGCGCGTCCAGGTACGAAAGCTTTCCACGCCCGACGCAGCTGGCAATACGCACCGGGTCACCGTCGCGCTCGACAGCCAGATTGCAGAGCATGCGACGTCTGCCCTGTCGCCGGTTGAAAACGATATCCTGAACGGCACACGTTTCGCGCTCGCCTGGCGCGACAGTGAGGTTGAAAGTTTCCTCGACCAGACCTGGATTGACGGCTGGCTCCGTGAAGCCTTCACGCAGTTTGCCGACGGGGTTGAAAAACGCTCCGAGCGCGAGCTGCATCAGGCCATGCGCAGCTTTGAATATCAGGCGCACTGGCTCAACCTGCTCTCCATGCTCGGTGAACAACTCACCGTGCCGGAAGTGAAGTTTGTCACCCATACCCTGAGCACCCCTGCTATTCCTGTCGATTTGATCCTTGACGTAGGCAACACCCACACCTGCGGCGTGATTATTGAAGATCATGGTGATGCCAACGACGGCCTGCGTCAGACGGCTGAACTTCAGGTACGATCGCTGAGTGAGCCGCAGTTCCTGAATGAGCCGCTGTTTACCAGCCGTCTTGAGTTTTCCGAAGCGCGTTTTGGCAAGCAACACTTCTCGGTGGAAAGCGGCCGGGAGGATGCATTCGTCTGGCCGTCGATTGTCCGCGTGGGTGATGAAGCGCGTAAGCTGGCAATGCAGCGTCTGGGCACCGAAGGCAACAGCGGCATTTCCAGCCCGCGTCGCTATCTGTGGGACGAGACGCCGGTGGTGCAGGACTGGCGCTTTAGCCAGATGAACAGCAAAACCCAGCGCGAACCGCTGGCAACTGCGTTTCCGCTGATGAACCTGATGAACGACGACGGGGAACCGCTCTTTACGCTGCCGCAGGATGAGCGCCTGCCGGTGTTCTCTCCGCAGTACAGCCGCAGCACCCTGATGACGCACATGCTCTGCGAGCTGCTGGCTCAGGCGCTTGGCCAGATTAACAGCGTGGCCACCCGCCTGCGGCTCGGCTTCCCGGCCTCTCCCCGCCAGTTGCGGACGCTGATCCTCACCCTGCCGTCGGCGATGCCGAAACAGGAGCGCGAGATTTTCCGTCGCCGCATGTTCGAAGCCATCGCCATCGTCTGGAAAGCGATGGGCTGGCACCCGCAGGATGAAGATTTTGCCAGCCGCAAGCAGCAGGAAAAAAGCGTGGTGCCGGTCCCTGAGATCCAGATGGAGTGGGACGAGGCCAGCTGCGGCCAGCTGGTGTGGCTGTATAACGAAGCCATTTCCCATTTTGGTGGCCAGACCGAGGCCTTTTTCGCCTCCCTCGCCCGTCCGGATCGCGCGCCTGAGCCTGGCGTCCAGCCGGGGCGTGCGCTGCGCGTGGCCTCGATTGATATCGGCGGCGGCACGACGGATATGGCCATCACGCACTATCAGTTAGATGATGGTTCCGGGAATAACGTCAAAATCACCCCGCAGCTGCTGTTCCGCGAAGGGTTTAAGGTAGCCGGTGACGACACGCTGCTGGACGTGATCCAGCGCTACGTTCTGCCCGCCCTGCAAACCCAGCTTCAGAAATCCGGCATAGCCGATGCCTCCCAGCTGATGGCATCCCTGTTCGGTGACTCCGGGCGGATCGATACCCAGGCGGTCCTGCGCCAGCAGACGGCGCTTCAGCTCTTTATGCCGATCGGTCACGCGATCCTGGCGGCGTGGGAATCGAGCGATGTTGACGATCCGCTGGCCGGGCTGCATGCCACCTTTGGCGATCTGCTTGCGCAAAAACCGACGCGCAACGTGATGAATTATCTCCAGCAGGCGATCGACCATGCGTTGCCTGCCGGCTCAGAACACTTTGATCTGTTCAGCGTACCGCTGCACGTCAGCTTCCGGGAGATGCGGGACGCCATGCTGGCGGGTCAGTTCACGCTTGCCGCCCCGCTTCATGCGGTATGTGAGGCGATCTCTCATTACAGCTGCGATATCCTGCTGATCACGGGACGGCCGGGCTGTCTGCCGGGCGTTCAGGCCTTGATTCGCCACCTGCAACCGGTGCCCGTCAACCGCATCGTCTGGCTGGATAAATACCAGGTTCATGAATGGTATCCGTTCAGCCAGCAGGGACGGATCGGCAACCCGAAATCCACCGCTGCGGTGGGAGCGATGCTCTGTAGCCTGGCGCTGGATCTTCGTCTGCCGCGCTTTAACTTTAAAGCAGCGGATATCGGCGCGTATTCTACGGTGCGCTATCTGGGCGTGCTGGATAACACGATCAATACCCTGCGGGACGAGAACGTCTGGTATCACGATATCGACCTCGATAAACCCGGCGCGAAACTGGACGCCCGTCTGCACTTCCCGCTGCGCGGCAACGTTACGCTCGGCTTCCGGCAGTTGGCCAATGCCCGCTGGCCCGCGACGCCGCTCTATACCCTGAGCATCAACTCAGCCGAGCTGGCGAAAGCCATTGCGGGCGACGGCGTACTGAACGTGCGCCTGAAGCTGCGTGGCGGCACTAAGCAGGAAGGCCCGGAATCTTTCGAGCTGAGTGATGCCTGGCTACAGGACGGCACGCCCGTGCCGCCGGATGCCCTGACCTTTAAACTGAATACTCTGGCCGATCGCCGACACAGCGGCAGCCACTACTGGATCGACAGCGGGAGCGTATACCTCAAATGACTGCGACGACTGCCACCACTCAGGCCTTAATCGGGTGGATCAACGAGACGCGACAGCACGCCCCGATGCTTGATAACGAAGCCGACGCCCTGCTTGCCCGCCTTAACGCAGTAAGCGCGCGTGAAGAGGCGCTCGATCGCGCCCTTGTCAGCCAAGGCAGTATCGGCTTATATGGCCACTCGCAGGCCGCGAAAGCGCACCTGCTGGCTGCTCTTTGCGGCAGCGGGGACGAACGGCTGAACGTTACGCCGGGTCAACGCACGTTTGATTACTTCTCGCATATTAACCCCGGGCATGCACCGACCAACATGGCCGTGCGTTTCAGCAGAGCGTCCCGCGAGGTCGCAGACGACGCGTTTCCCCTGCGCCTGCGCCTGGTAACGGAGGCCGAGCTGGTGCAGCTGTTTATCGCGCGCACCACGCTGGATCCGCAGATCCGCGCGGTGGATAAATTGGTGATTGAAGCCCGGCTTGAGAAGTGGCGTGCACTGCGTCAACCGCAGAGCGTGCCGGGAATGACGGCGCGGGAAGTCGCGACCATTGCCCGGTTCTGGCAAAGCGTAGTACCCGGCGCTAAGCAGCATATTGATGATGCCCTGTGGCACCAGTTTGCCCTGCTGGTTCCGTCGCTTGATCTCAGCACCCGCGCCAGCGTCTGGTCTCTGCTGTGGGGTGAGCAGCAGGAGTTAACCCAGCAGTGGCTTAAATTCGCCCAGGTGCTGCATCAAACCAGCCATGCCAGCGCGCTTGCGGCGCCGTTGAGTCTGCTGGTGGACAGCTTTGGTCTGCCCTGCGAAGGCTTCCTTACGCACGGGGCGTTTACCGTGCCGGAAGCACAGGAAACACTGCTTCATCCGGTAAAAAACGGCGAGCTGCTTAACGCCATTAGCCTGCCCGTCGATGTACTGGCATCTCTGACCCGCGAAGTGGTGCTGCCCGTTGAGAACTGCGTGCTGGATAACGTTGACGTCATTGATATCCCTGCCATTTCTGAGGAAAACACGCCGCTGATAATGCAGGCAAAATGCCTGTGGTTGCTGGAGCATTATCGTCAGCACATTCAGCCGGATGTCCTGGTTATCTGCAATGCGACGGCGCACCACCAGCAGACCGCGAAAACGGCAAGGCTCCTGCAAAACTGGGTCAAAGAGACGCAGCCGGTTGAAGAATCCGCATTGCCGGGGCTGGTCTGGGCCATTACCCCTCATGATGCGCGGTTTACCACAAAGCAGAATCTGGACGAAGCGGTGCAGCAATTGCTGGGCCAGCCGGGCCTGCGCTGGGGCACGCTCCAGGCGCTCGATACCCACAGCATGCAGCGGGTGATTGAGTGGCTGTCGCAGGCTACCCTGCCGGCACAGCGCCAGAAGCGTCTCCGCGCGCTGAAAAGGCTGTTACAAGAGTCGCTGTCGACGCTGATTCGCCCATATGTCGCGCCTCTCACTCAGGAGCCTGGCGCAGGGCGGGCAATGGCCGAAAAAATGGTCCGAACGCTGCAAGGCAGTGCCGCTCGTCATGGTGAACTGCTTGAGGGACTTCTGCCGCCGTTAAACGCGTTTGAGACGCTGCTGACCGTTCACCAGCCTCGTGAGGAACAGGTCAACGGCCTGTTTAACGATGTTATCGATCTGTTTGCGGAAGAGACGCAGGAAAATCCAGGCGCGTTGCAGACCAAAGACAAGGCGCGGCTGGCCCATAACGTGTGGGTTAACCATCTTCGTCAGTGGAGTCGCAACGACGCGGCGGCTGCCCGTCTGGGCCTGGACGCAGAGGTATTACAGCAGATTGCGGATGTGCTGATCGTTACCAGCTACCGGCTGGATCTGCCGCTGCAACTGCAACGCATTGCAGAAAAAGATAAAAGCAGTGCCGCGCAGCTGCATGCCGCGACAGGCAATTTCATTAGCTGGCTTGGCTATGAAATGACGCCCGTTTCTGAACGGCCTGCAAGCCGGATCCGCAAAGGTCAGCCAATTTTTGTGACGCCAGTTGTGAGCAGCGCTTCTCCCCGTCTTACCCGACTTGGCGAGCAGCCTGTCCATGCGGCGACAGCCTATGTTTATGACTGGCTGGTTGCGCTCTACACCCGCGCGATTGAAAACATGGATTATCAGTGCCCGTATGACGTTCAGCCTGCTGCGCGGAAAGCCTTGTCTGCCCTGCTGTCTTAATCATTGCAGCCCGCAGCAATGCGGGCTACCCCTTCATGAGCCGTTTATGAAGCCAGATAAAGCCTGAGCCAACGCTGACGGGTTTTCCCAGGACATTGAATGGCCCGCATCAGGGATAATTTTTACAGCAACACCGTTTTGTTGCAGGCGATTAAAATCATCATCAGGCAGGGATCGCTCACCAAAAACTAACATTACCGGGCAGCTCAATGACAAGAACAGGTGTGCCCAGTCAGGTTTAACGCCCTCGACCAGGCTTGTTGCGCCGCGCCAGACGGCCCAGGGGGCATTGCTTTGAAGGCTTCCAGCCCACGGCGACGTTTCCGACCGCAGCATGTCATCATAGCCCTGAGCCAGAAAATGTTGTTCCGTTTGGGCCGCAATTGCTCGGCTGAACATCCCGCCACCCGCATGAAAATTGGGTTCAGATACTATCAGGCCCTTAACGCGCGACGTTAACAGTGCTGCCGTTTCGATCGCGATACTCCCCCCCATGCTATGACCATACAGCCAGAGACTATCCAGGGCGAGATGGTTTAACAGTTCAACCACCACCTGCGCCTGTTCGCTCGTGCGATAACGGTAGTTGTCAGGTTTGTCACTGTAACCGCTACCGGGAAGATCGATCAGAATGGCTCTGCGCCCCCCGAAACGGGTATCACAGACAATACGAGGATATTCATACGACGATGCACAGCCCAACCCGTGGATAAACACAACCGGGTCACCGAAACCGGGAAGATCCTGCCAGCGCACAGTGCAGCCTGCTTGCTGCGAATAGAAACTGTTCATAAGCACTCCATGTATGACGAACTGTATATTTATACAGCCTCAATGTATGGAATGCTATGGCTGGATGCCGATTCTGGAAGCGTGCTTCAGAAAAGAGAGATCAACAGGGCAACAGGAAAGCTCATCGGCCAGGTGGAACCCACCAGGAATGCGCTCAACAGGCGAATACGTTTACGATCTTTAGACAGGAACCAGGTGATTAATGCGCAGATGGAGGCCATGATTGCGTAGAACACCAACATCTTTTGATACAACGTCATTCTGTTTACCTGAGCCGAAAAATAACCGCACGCAATATGCGTCATATGTTGACACAGATCAAGTTTTTTCGTTACATCATAACCACTTAAATACTAAGGATAATAACAACTGAGTACCTTGTGTAACAACGCCGGGTAAAGAAAAACGGTTATTATTGATAAGATGCATATTAAATGCACTTTTTGATAAATCCACCCCCTCAGAAAGCAGTTTAATACCAGCAGGCTTTTAAGGGAGGAAACATGCTACGCATTCCGCAGAGTTGCATTCACACCCGTTCCACGCCTTTCTGGAACAAAGAAACGGCCCCCGCCGGCATTTTTAAACGTCACCTTGATACGGGCACGCGTCCGGGCGTTTACCCTCGCCTGTCGGTGATGCGTGGCGCAGTGCGTTATCTGGGCTATGCTGATGAATTTACACCTGAGCCTGACAGCGAGCTCGTCATTGAAGCGGGTCGTTTCGGCGTTTTCCCGCCAGAGAGATGGCACCACATTGAGGTGATGACCGACGACACCCTGTTCAATATTGAATTCTTTGTTGAACCTGAGGTGCTTAAGTCCCTTTAAGCGCCCGCCAACATGAAGGAAACTATGATGTTACGTATTCCTGAAAACTTTGTTCATACCCGCTCGACGCCGTTCTGGAATAAAGAGACCGCCCCAAAAGCGCTTTTTACCCATCACAACACCAAAGCCGGCGTGTACGGTCGGTTGTCCGTCATGCAGGGTGCGGTGCGTTACTTTGGCTTTGCCGATGGCGACGCCACCGAGCCCGATCTGGAAGTGGTCATTGAGGCCGGTTCTTTTGGCATCTCCCCACCACAAAAATGGCACCGCATTGAGCTACTGACCGACGACACCTATTTTAATATCGACTTTTTCGCGGATCCTGCCGTCACGCTCAGCGGTGCGGGCATCGGTAAAGTGGTCAACACGCATAAGGAGTAAATAATGGGTAAGGCTACCTATACCGTGACCGTCACCAACAACAGCAACGGCGTGTCGGTGGATTATGAAACAGAAGCGCCAATGGAGCTGTTGATCCCGGACGTCGCGGCAGATGTCGTGAAGGATCTGGTGAACACCGTTCGCGCCTACGATACGGAAAATGAACACGAGGTCTGTGGCTGGTAAGCTGAATCGCCCGGCACTGCGCCGGGCATGAGGGTTTAGTGTTTGATCATTACATGCCGGACTACCGTGTAATCCTCAAGTCCGTAGACCGACATATCTTTGCCATAACCGGATAACTTCATCCCGCCGTGCGGCATTTCGCTCACCAGCATAAAATGGGTATTGACCCAGGTGCAGCCATACTGCAACCGTGCGCTGAGGCGATGGGCGCGTCCGACGTCTTTTGTCCAGACGGACGAGGCCAGGCCGTATTGCGAATCGTTGGCCCAGTTCAGCACCTGCGCTTCATCCTCAAATTCTGTCACGCTGACCACCGGGCCAAACACTTCTCGCTGGACGATCGCATCTTCCTGCTTCGCCCCGGCCAGCAGCGTTGGCTGGAAGTAATATCCTGCCCCCTCTCTTTTACTGCCACCGGTGACGACGCGGATATGTCCAAGGGTTTTGGCTTCGTCCACGGCAGCACAAACGCGGGAAAGATGCGCTGCGGAGCTGAGCGGGCCCAGCTCGGTTGACGCATCGTCCGGCGCGCCCATTTTCAGGCTGGCAACGGCTGCGCCCAGCTTTTCGACCAGCGCGGGGTAAATCCCCTTCTGGGCATAGATACGACAGGCTGCGGTACAATCCTGACCAGCATTGTAGAAACCAAACGTACGCACGCCTTCAACCACGGCATCCAAATCTGCATCGTCAAAGACAATGACCGGGGCTTTTCCGCCCAATTCCATATGGGTACGTTTAACTGAAGATGCGGTATGCCCGATAATATGTTCTCCGGTAGCAATAGAGCCGGTGAGAGAAACCATACGGACTTTTTCGTGGCCGGTCAGCGGATCTCCTACGGTTTTTCCGCGACCAAACAGCACGTTCAGCACACCTGGCGGGAAGATATCTTTCGCCAGTTCCGCCAGCTTCAGCGCCGTCAACGGGGTAATTTCAGACGGCTTGATGACGACACAGTTTCCCGCCGCCAGCGCGGGCGCCAGCTTCCACGCCGCCATCATCAGAGGGTAGTTCCAGGGCGCAATAGAGGCGACAACGCCAACCGGGTCGCGGCGGATCATTGAGGTATGTCCTTCGAGGTATTCTCCGGCAGCCAGCCCGTTCAGGCAGCGGGCGGCCCCGGCAAAGAAGCGAAACACATCGACTACGGCCGGGATCTCATCCCCCTGAACACAGTGCAGCGGTTTCCCGCAGTTAAGGGACTCCACTTTTGCGAACGCGTCAGCGTTGGCTTCTATCACATCAGCCAGTTTCAACAGACAATCGGCGCGCGTTTTCGGCGTCGTTTGTCCCCACTCTGTGAACGCGCGATCGGCAGCCTGGACGGCAGCGTCCACCTGTGCTGCCGACGCTTCAGCAATCTCCAGCAGCACTTCACCCGTGGCAGGATTATAAACCGCCTGCTTCTCACCTTCGCCGGTCACCAGTTCACCATTAATCAGCAATTGATTTTGCATAGCATCGTCCTGTTGAAATCGACATTGTTTTCGCTGTCAGCACACGTTCTGGCGGGCAGAAACGTGACAACGTCACGTTACCAATCCGCGCTCCCTTACTAAAGGTAGACTGCGCGTTATGTCGCTTCAGGAATTTTCATCAAGGTGTGACTGGGTGCAGCATCATTTCGCGGATTAACCCCGCCAGCTGGACGACCGCCTGCTCCTCCCGCTCGCCCCAGCCCCATGAGGTATTGAAGCGGAAAAACGGTGTCCAGATATTAGAGGTGGAAAACATCTTGCCGGGCGCAATGCTGATTTGATGGGTTAACGCCTTCTCACTCAACCGCCCCGCATCCAGCTGTTCAGGCAGTTCCAGCCATAAAAAGTAGCCGCTGTCGTTATGATGGATTTTGACGCCGGCAGGCATATGGCGCAGAAGCGATTGCCAGGCCTGCTGTTTGCGTTCAGCAAGCGTGCGTCGCAGACGGCGAAGGTGGGCGTCGTAACGTTTGGTCGCCAGGTAATCCACCAGCGCCAGTTGCATGGGAGAGCTGGTGGACAACGTACTCATCAGCTGCAACTGCTGAATACGGCGCGCATGTTTTCCCGCCGCCACCCAGCCAATACGGAAACCGGCCACCAGACACTTGGAGAATGATGAGCAGTGCAACGTCATATCCTGCTTATCCCAGGCCTTTGCCGGAAGCGGCTTTTCGCGGCCAAAGTATAGTTCGCTGTAAACATCGTCTTCAATCAGCGTGACGTTATGCCGGGTGAGTAAGGCCACCAGCTGAGCTTTCTTCTCTGCACTCAGCGTGAAGCCGAGCGGGTTCTGACTGTTGGTCATCAGCCAGCAGGCTTTCACCGGATAATCATTTAACGCCTGCTCAAGGGCACTGAGATCGATGCCCTCACGCACGTCAGTGGCAACCGACAGCGCTTTCAGTTTCAGACGTTCAAGCGCCTGGAGTGCGCCATAAAAACAGGGGTTTTCAACGATAACCCAGTCCCCTGGTTCAGTCACAGCCTGCAAACTGAGGTTAAGCGCCTCAAGCGCGCCCGCGGTGATCACAATTTCATCCGGGGAGATATTCATTCCCTGCTGAGCGTAGCGACGGGCAATGGCATGACGTAAGTCGACGTTACCCGGCGGCAGGTTTTCAATCACGCTCATGGCGGTAGCCGTTTTGCTGACGTTAGCCAGCGATCGGTTGAGTTGCTGAAGCGGGAAAAGGCGCGGATCGGGAAACGCCGAGGCAAAAGGGACAACAGAGGGGTCGCGGCTGGCCTGTAGCACGTCGAAGATATAGGTGTTGATGTCGACCACTTCATCGCGCATCACCTGCGCGGGCGGTGCAGGCTGGTGTGTGGTCGGGCGGGCGGCAACGTAATAGCCTGACTGCGGTCTGGCAACAATGCGCCCCTGACTTTCCAGCATCTGATACGCGTGGCCCACGGTCATAAAACTCATGCCGCTGCTTGCCACCTGCTCTCGCAGAGAAGGCAGCTTATCGCCCGGCAACCATACGCCAAGCTCAATCTGCAAGATAATTTGTTGCGCCAGACGCTGGTATTTTTTCATCAGATTCTCCTTATTGCTGACAGTGTATATCAGCAGGAGAAAAAGAGAAGATTTTGCTAACTGTTATAGGAAACGCGGCAGATTACTTGCGGTACTCTGTAATGTGATTCTGAGCAGAACTCGCTGCGGCCAGGTGGTCGAGCGTGATCATCGACGATTTGCAGAAAATGCATTTCGCGCCGAACGGATTTTTGTCAGACACATCAAAAGCTGAGGTGCGGTACTGCGAGCCATGACAGCATGGGCAGCGGAAATGGATATAAGAAGTCATAGGATTCTCCTGTAAACGTAAAAACGTAAATTACTCATGAGCCGATCAGGCAATAAATGGTTCGATACAAAACTAATCGGAATGTAGATAAAGACCCAAGAGAGGCTGCGGAGAGGCACAACGTGATGAGAACTGCTTTATAAAACTACGTCAGATATTTATTTGGATTCAAAACCAGAAATCCATTAACGCATGTTGCTGGCGACAAAGCAAGCTGTTTAATGCGTAAAAATCATAAAAAGAAATTTTTTATTCTTCCTTGTTACCTATATCAGCCAGATAAAGTTCAGCTTTTCCCACAACTGTTATAGATAAATTATCGATTTCTGCTTCTGATATCTCATTTGCCGCCTCTCTATCATAACAGTACACCGTTTAACATTGAGGCAGTGCATGTTTGGTTTAGATGCGTTTCATCTTGCGCGAATACAGTTCGCCTTTACCGTATCCTTTCATATTATTTTTCCGGCGATAACCATTGGCCTGGCGAGCTATCTCGCCGTGCTGGAAGGGCTGTGGTTGAAAACAAAAAATCCCGTCTGGCGCTCGCTGTACCATTTCTGGTCGAAGATCTTCGCCGTCAACTTTGGGATGGGCGTGGTCTCCGGCCTGGTGATGGCTTATCAGTTTGGCACTAACTGGAGTGGGTTTTCCCAGTTCGCGGGCAGTATTACCGGCCCCCTGCTGACCTATGAAGTGCTTACCGCATTCTTCCTTGAGGCGGGGTTCCTCGGGGTAATGTTGTTTGGCTGGAATAAGGTCGGGCCAGGGCTGCACTTCTTTTCGACCTGCATGGTCGCACTGGGGACCCTCATGTCTACGTTCTGGATCCTCTCGTCAAACAGCTGGATGCAGACACCGCAAGGGTATGAAATCATCAACGGTCAGGTCGTTCCGGTGGACTGGTTTGCCGTGGTGTTTAACCCCTCCTTCCCTTACCGCCTGCTGCACATGTCGATAGCGGCATTTCTCAGCAGCGCGCTGTTTGTCGGTGCTTCCGCGGCCTGGCATTTGCTGCGCGGAAACAATACGCCCGCTATTCGCACCATGTTTTCCATGGCGTTGTGGATGACGTTGATCGTGGCCCCAGTCCAGGCGCTGGTGGGGGATATGCACGGGCTTAACACCTTAAAACACCAGCCAGCGAAAATAGCCGCCATAGAAGGCCACTGGGAGAATCCGCCGGGTGAGCCTACCCCACTGCTGCTATTTGGCTGGCCGGATATGGAGCAGGAACGGACCCGTTTTGGCCTGGAAATTCCCGCTCTCGGCAGCCTGATCCTGACCCACAGTCTCGATAAACAGGTTCCGGCATTGAAGGAGTTCCCAAAAGAAGATCGCCCGAACGCCACCATTGTCTTCTGGTCTTTCCGCATCATGGCCGGCCTGGGAATATTGATGCTGCTCCTGGGCGTGACGGCAATCTGGCTGCGTTATAAACAGCGCCTTTATACCTCACGTTCCTTCCTGTGGTTTGCCCTGCTGATGGGGCCGTCCGGGCTGATCGCGATCCTCGCCGGATGGGTAACAACGGAGGTCGGCCGCCAGCCCTGGGTCGTCTATGGTCTACAGCGTACAAAGGATGCGGTTTCCGCGCATGGCGATCTGCACATGAGCGTCAGTTTGCTGGCCTTCTTCGTGGTTTACACCGCGGTATTCGGCGTGGGTTACAGCTATATGGTGCGTCTGATTAAAAAAGGGCCGCAGCCCCATGAATCCTTCGCGACTGAATCCGATGGCCGCCCTGCTCGTCCGCTTTCTGCCGTCACCACTGAATTTAAGGAGTAACCGTAATGGGTATCGATCTTTCCATTATCTGGTTCGTGATTATCGTTTTCGCCACGTTGATGTATATCGTGATGGACGGTTTTGATCTGGGGATAGGCATCCTGTTTCCGGCAACGCCGAATGCGGACGACCGCGACGTGATGGTCAATAGCGTGGCTCCCGTCTGGGATGGCAACGAAACCTGGCTGGTGCTTGGCGGTGCGGCCCTGTTTGGCGCCTTTCCTCTCGCCTATGCGGTTATCATCGACGCGCTAACCATTCCACTGACAATAATGCTGATCGGGCTTATATTTCGTGGCGTCGCCTTCGAATTTCGCTTCAAAGCCACTCCGGCGCACCGCCCGTTCTGGGATAAGGCCTTTATTGGCGGATCAATTGTGGCGACCTTCAGCCAGGGCATCACCGTCGGCGCGGTCATCCATGGGTTCAGCGTCACTGGTCGCGCTTACAGCGGTGGTCCGTTTGACTGGTTTACCGCGTTCAATTTTTTCTGCGGTGCGGGTCTTGTGGTGGCTTACGCGCTGTTAGGTTCAACGTGGCTGGTAATGAAAAGCGAAAATGCCCTGCAACAGCGGATGCGTCAGGTATCGAAAGTGCTTCTGCTCCTGCTTCTGGTATTCATTGCAGTAATCAGTATCTGGACCCCTCTCGCCCAACCAGCTATTGCTGCGCGCTGGTTTACGCTGCCGAATCTGTTTTATCTGCTGCCCGTTCCTGCGCTGGTTGCGATCCTGAGTCTGTGCCAGTGGCGTTGCCTGAACGAACCTGCAAGCCATACTCTTCCATTTATCATGACGTTAGGGCTAATTTTTCTTGGCTTTAGCGGGCTTGGGATCAGCATCTGGCCGCATATTATCCCGCCGGACATTACCCTGTGGCAGGCCGCTGCGCCAGCCCAAAGCCAGGGCTTTATGTTAGTGGGTGCACTGTTGATCATTCCCGTGATTCTGGTCTACACCTTCTGGAGTTATTACGTTTTTCGCGGAAAAGTACAGCATGGGGAGGGTTATCACTGATGCAACAACCTGTATGGAAACGTTTGATGTGGCTTGCCATCATCTGGGGCGGCAGCGTTCTGGCGCTGGCCTGCGTAAGTATGCTCTTTAAAATGCTGATGACCGCAGCCGGATTTAAATCGCACTAACTCACTGACCGGGTGCGCCGACGCCCGGTCCCTTCCCGCACTTTCAGATAAACCCCATTAACACCCAGGAGGGTATGGTTACACTGAAAAAATATTTACAGCATTGATAGTTTGAGAAGAAAGATGAAAAAGCTCGCGGCAGTAAGTTTAATCAGCCTCGCACTGGCTGGATGCGTTAATCCTGGTAAAGCCTCCGTTCAGACCGAACAGCTAGAGAATCATCGTTTCGTTCTGGAAAATGTGGATGGCAAAGCAGTTAAAAGCGGGAAAACCCAGCCTGAAATTCGCTTCAGTGCGCAACCCAATATCAGCCTGATTAACAACATTGTCGTCTCCGGCACAATGTGCAACGGCTTCAACGGCCAGGGGAAACTGTCCGAAGGAGAGTTGACGGTCAAAACGCTGGCAATGACGCGGAAACTCTGCACCGAGCCGCAGCTAAATGAACTGGATCAGACCATCGCCGATATGCTACGCACAGGCGCACAGGTAGACCTGACCGAAGACCAGTTAACCCTGGCGACAGCCAATAAGACATTGATGTTTAAGCGAGTTGAATAACTCAGTAACTTCCGCACGAACCTACGGCAAGCGACTGCTCACTACAGCGTTTGCCATTTGGCAATGCGCACATGCCGATGGCGGAGCCGTCGAGCTGACGGGCAACGGAGAGTGAACCGCCGATCATTGCGCAGTTGGCCTGACCTGAACTGGACATCGCCGCTCGCATACCTGGCGTAACGTGTGCCGCTGTCGCCTGCTGTACAGGTTCATTGCTGCATGCCGACAACAGTAACGCGGCACATCCGACCCAAAATGCTGAACGCATACCTTCCTCCCCATAATTAAAGCGAAACCTATGCATAATAGGCATCACGCGCCGCATCGTCGAGAGCGGATGTGCGTATTTATGCGCCCTGGTAACAATTTCTCGCAATTTTTTAACGCGAGTAGCCATCGAGTCATTGATACAGCGCATACCAAGGACACAAAAGCGAAAATCGTAAAACCTGAGCTTTGCTAAAATACACAGATAATATTCAGGGTCTGTCGTCGTTTTTCAGGCCCCTCTTTTTGCGCAATGTAAGGGTGTTGTCCTATGCAAACTATTGACGGCAATGGTGCAGTCGCGTCTGTTGCGTTTCGTACCAGCGAAGTGATCGCCATCTACCCCATCACTCCCAGCTCCACGATGGCTGAACAGGCTGACGCCTGGGCTGGTAATGGGATAAAAAACGTCTGGGGCGATGTCCCGCGGGTTGTAGAGATGCAGTCCGAAGCCGGTGCCATTGCCACCGTGCATGGTGCGTTGCAGACCGGTGCCCTGTCGACCTCGTTCACGTCGTCTCAGGGGCTGCTGTTGATGATCCCCACGCTTTACAAGCTGGCAGGGCAATTAACGCCGTTTGTGTTGCACGTTGCCGCACGCACCGTAGCCACTCACGCTCTCTCTATTTTTGGCGACCACTCAGATGTGATGGCCGTGCGTCAGACCGGCTGCGCTATGCTCTGCGCCAGCAGCGTGCAGGAAGCGCAGGACTTCGCGCTGATTTCGCATATCGCCACGCTGAAAAGCCGAGTGCCATTTATTCATTTCTTCGATGGTTTTCGAACGTCCCACGAGATCAATAAAATCGTTCCGCTGCCGGACGACACCATTCTTAATCTGCTGCCGCAGGCTGACATCGATGCGCATCGCGCTCGCGCCCTCAATCCGGAGCATCCGGTGATCCGGGGTACCTCTGCGAACCCGGATACCTATTTCCAGTCCCGCGAGGCGACAAACCCGTGGTACAACGCGGTCTATGAGCACGTTGAACAGGCGATGGACGATTTTGCCGCTGCGACGGGCCGCGAATATAAGCCGTTTGAATATTACGGTCATCCGCAGGCCGAGCGCGTGATCGTCCTGATGGGCTCCGCCATTGGCACCTGTGAAGAGGTGGTTGATGAGCTATTGACGCGTGGTGAAAAAGTTGGCGTGCTCAAAGTTCGCCTCTACCGTCCCTTCTCAGCGAAACACCTGCTCGCAGCCCTGCCGGACAGCGCGCGTGCAGTGGCGGTACTGGACCGCACCAAAGAGCCTGGCGCACAGGCTGAGCCACTTTATCTGGATGTGATGACCGCTCTGGCTGAGGCGTTTAACCGCGGTGAGCGCGAAACGCTGCCGCGCGTCATTGGCGGGCGTTATGGATTGTCTTCCAAAGAGTTCGGACCGGAGTGCGTCCTGGCGGTATTTGCTGAACTCCGCGAGGCAAAACCGAAGCCGCGCTTTACGGTCGGCATTTATGATGACGTGACTAACCTTTCTCTGCCCTTGCCGGAAAACACCCTGCCCTCGACTGCGAAACTGGAAGCGCTGTTCTACGGTCTGGGTAGCGACGGCAGCGTCTCGGCGACCAAGAACAACATCAAAATTATCGGCAACTCTACGCCGTGGTATGCGCAAGGATATTTCGTCTACGACTCCAAAAAAGCGGGCGGACTGACCGTTTCCCACCTGCGCGTCAGCGAACACCCGATCCGTTCGGCATACCTGATTTCTCAGGCAGATTTTGTTGGCTGTCACCAGCTCCAGTTCATTGATAAATATCAGATGGCCGAGCGCCTGAAGCCCGGCGGTATTTTCCTGATCAACACCCCTTACAGCGCCGATGAGGTCTGGGCACGCCTGCCCCAGGAAGTGCAGGCGGTGCTTAACCAGAAACAGGCGCGCCTGTATGTCATTAACGCCGCGAAGATCGCCCGCGAATGCGGCCTGGCGGCGCGCATCAATACGGTTATGCAGATGGCGTTCTTCCACCTGACCAATATTCTGCCGGGCGACAGCGCGCTGATGGAGCTTCAGGGTGCAATCGCCAAAAGCTACAGCAGCAAAGGTCAGGAACTGGTTGAGCGCAACTGGCAGGCGCTGGCGCTGGCCCGCGAATCGCTGTTCGCGGTGCCGATGCAGCCGGTCAATGCCAGCAGTCCGAACCGGCCGCCAGTGGTGTCTGACGCCGCCCCGGATTTCGTCAAAACCGTCACGGCGGCGATGCTTGCCGGACTGGGCGACACCCTTCCCGTCTCTGCGCTTCCGCCTGACGGCACCTGGCCGATGGGCACGACCCGCTGGGAAAAACGCAACATTGCCGAAGCGATCCCTATCTGGAAAGAAGAGCTGTGCACCCAGTGCAACCACTGCGTGGCGGCCTGCCCGCACTCGGCCATTCGCGCCAAAGTGGTGTCGCCAGAAGCGTTAGATGGCGCGCCGGAAAGTTTGCACTCGCTGGATGTAAAATCCCGCGATATGCGTGGTCAGAAATATGTCCTACAGGTGGCGCCGGAAGACTGTACCGGCTGTAACCTGTGCGTCGAGGTGTGCCCGGCGAAAGATCGTCAGGACCCGTCAATCAAAGCCATCAATATGATGTCGCGTCTTGAACATGTTGAAGAAGAGAAAGTGAATTATGATTTCTTCCTCGACCTGCCTGAAATCGATCGCAACAAGCTGGAACGCATTGACATTCGTACCTCGCAGCTCATCACCCCGCTCTTCGAGTACTCCGGGGCGTGCTCCGGCTGCGGCGAAACACCGTATATCAAACTGCTCACTCAGCTTTACGGTGACCGAATGCTGATTGCCAACGCGACGGGCTGCTCGTCGATCTACGGGGGTAACCTGCCGTCCACGCCATACACCACCGACGCGAACGGTCGCGGCCCGGCGTGGGCAAACTCGCTTTTTGAGGACAACGCAGAATTTGGTCTGGGATTCCGTCTGACGGTCGATCAGCACCGCGCCCGCGTAATGCGTCTGCTGGCACACTTTGCCGATAAGATCCCGGCAGAACTGAATGATGCCCTGCATGCGGAGGCCACACCTGACGTTCGTCGCGCGCAGGTTGCTGAACTGCGCAACGCGCTTCAGGGTGTTGAAGGGGCTGAACAACTCCTGACTGATGCTGACGCGCTGGTTGAAAAATCTGTCTGGCTGATCGGCGGCGACGGGTGGGCCTACGATATTGGTTTCGGCGGTCTTGATCATGTCCTGAGCCTGACCGAAAACGTCAATATTCTGGTGCTTGATACTCAGTGCTATTCCAACACCGGCGGACAGGCCTCGAAAGCAACGCCATTGGGAGCGGTCACGAAATTTGGTGAGCACGGCAAGCGCAAGGCGCGTAAAGATTTGGGCGTCAGCATGATGATGTATGGACACGTCTACGTCGCGCAGATTTCGCTGGGGGCGCAGCTCAACCAGACGGTGAAAGCCATTCAGGAAGCGGAAGCGTATCCAGGCCCGTCGCTGATTATCGCCTACAGTCCGTGTGAGGAGCATGGCTACGATCTGGCGCTCAGCCACGACCAGATGCGTCAGCTCACCGCAACCGGCTTCTGGCCACTGTACCGCTTCGACCCGCGCCGTGCCGATGAAGGGAAATTGCCGCTGGCGCTGGATTCGCGTCCGCCGTCAGACGCCCTTGCCGAAACCTTACTTCAGGAGCAGCGTTTCCGCAGGCTGAACGCTCAACAGCCAGAAGTGGCAGAGCAGCTATGGAAGGATGCGGCAGCGGATCTACAGAAGCGTTATGACTTCCTGGCGCAACTGGCGGGGAAAGCCGAAAAATCGACCAGTGAATAACTTTATGCCCGGCTTGTCCGGGCATTTTTTTGCCAAAAAAAGCCCGATGCACGTGCACCGGGCGAATCCAGAAGATCGGTGAAAATTGCCTCAATGTTCTGAACAATATTCACGGGAATTATGGATGAAAAAATCTTAAAGGCATATAACGGCGTGGAGGTTACCTTGTTTTCCACGTAATTAATAATTTTTATTTTGTATTGATTATAATAATTCATTCATGGCATCAATCGTTATTTCTACCGCATCATTTAGTTTAGATTTTACTTAACCCGTAACAATTATATTTTATTCATCCGCCGTCAGAGTGATTTAGCATGGGACAGCTTTCCAGCCCGGAAAGTTCACGAAGTAATAAAAAAATAACTGCAAAGGAATAATCAAAATGCAAAGAAAAGTACTGGCACTGATGATCCCCGCTTTGTTAATGGCTGGCGCCGCTCACGCAGCTGAAATTTATAATAAAGACGGCAATAAACTGGATCTGTATGGCAAAGTAGATGGTCTGCATTATTTCTCTGACGACGCGTCTAAAGATGGCGATCAAACCTATATGCGACTGGGCTTCAAAGGTGAAACCCAAATCAACGACATGATGACCGGCTTCGCACAATGGGAATACAACATTCAGGCAAACAACACCGAAGGGTCTGACAATCAGTCCTGGACGCGTCTGGCCTTCGCGGGTGTGAAGGTGGGCGATTACGGCTCCTTCGATTACGGCCGTAACTATGGCGTCCTGTACGACGTTGAAGGCTGGACCGATATGCTGCCAGAATTTGGTGGCGACTCTTATACTTATGCCGATAACTTTATGACCGGTCGTGCAAACGGCGTGGCGACCTACCGTAATACCGACTTCTTTGGTCTGGTGCAGGGTCTGAACTTCGCGGTGCAGTATCAGGGTAATAATGAAGGTAATAACTGCGACGAGAATTTCTGCTCTACCAATGAAGGGACCAACAACGGTCGTGATACACGTCATGAAAATGGTGACGGTTACGGTATATCCGCAACCTACGATTTCGGCATGGGCTTCAGCGCAGGTGCGGCATATACTTCATCTGACCGTACCAACGATCAGGTAAATTACACTACTGCGGGCGGCGATACTGCGGATGCATGGACCGCAGGTCTGAAATACGATGCCAACAACATTTATCTGGCGGCAATGTATTCCGAAACCCGCAATATGACGCCGTACGGCGACAATGCAGATGCGGTGGCAAACAAAACCCAGAACTTTGAAGTGACCGCACAATATCAGTTCGATTTCGGTCTGCGTCCGGCTATTTCCTATTTACAGTCCAAAGGTAAAGACCTGGGCAATGGCCAGGATGATAAAGATCTGGTGAAATATGCTGACGTCGGTGCTACCTACTATTTCAACAAAAATATGTCCACCTATGTTGATTATAAAATCAACCTGCTGGATGAAGATGATTCATTCTACAAAAACAATGGCATCGGTACGGATGACATTGTAGCGTTAGGTCTGGTTTACCAGTTCTAATCCCGTTAGCCCGCAGCGATCTGCGGGCTAATTTTTATCGCTGTTTCGCCTGTTCTTTGCGGAAAGAGAGATAGCCAAATACTCCGCTGCCGCCATCCATAGGGTGATTAACTCCATCCATTACCACCACTTCCGGGAAGTCGAATGGCGTGACATTTTCCAGACAGGCAACATTCACACCATATTCATTGGGATTGGAACGTCGTTGATGGAACGTGTAAATACCGCAAATCGAACAGAAGAAATGGCGCGCCGTGCCGGTGTTGAAACGGTACTCTGTGAGCGTGTCCGCGCCCTGCGTCACCTTAATG
This sequence comes from Enterobacter sp. UPMP2061, assembly GCF_053709615.1. Lineage (NCBI taxonomy): Bacteria > Pseudomonadati > Pseudomonadota > Gammaproteobacteria > Enterobacterales > Enterobacteriaceae > Enterobacter > Enterobacter sp. UPMP2061. The sequence goes on along the minus strand of NZ_JBSKJP010000003.1, from coordinate 115,346 downwards.
CCCGTCAAAGGCGCAGAAACCACTACCGCCCCACGCATCCTGCAAAACGAGCAGCTACATCGACGTGCGGTATTCAGGCCGTCCGACAGCTCAACCGTAAATTTCACCGCCCCACAATGACACTGTGCATGACGAATGTCAGCCATCGTTATACTCCTTTTCTCACTAACTCAGCCGCTTTTAAAAAGACCTCATCTTCGACACCATCCCCCTTCTGCCTGCCGAGCCTTACCAGCTCAGCGACAATACTTTCACGGTTGATGATCTTCTGGGATGAAACCAGCCCGATAACGGCGGCACCAATCGCCAGCCCAACTAATCCTGTCTGCTCGTCTTTATTTTTCATAGAAGCGCTCCCTTGTCCCCCTCAAAAGCGTAGCAGGAGAAATGTAAAACGCGCTGGTACGCGGGAATGAGATCCGTGCTTTATCTCAGCTGTTCGCCAGGCAAAACAGTAGGGGTTCTGAGCGGTTATCAGACAACGTTGAAGAGGACAACATGAATAGCGGTGCGCGTAGAGAGGCCGAATGGGTGTTAAAACCGCCTTCGAAAAGGCGGCAGGTCATTACTCTGGATCTTTATCGCCTGATTCAGGCGCTGAGCCAGGATCATCTTTCGGTTTTTTTCCATCCTTGTCCGGGTTATCCGGGCTGGGATTATAATCAGGATGGTCACCATTAACGGGACGGTCAGTCATTTTCACCTCCGTTTTTACTGCGTAAGCTGTAAGTGTAGACAACCCTTCAGTCTTAACCAAACTTCTCCTGTGGAGCTCATTTGTAAATCGTGCTGGCATTCGGCGCTGCAATCCGTACCATACACGACACACTTTCGCATGCTGGTTTTTACCGGTAGCCACAAACCCGTCTTTTATCGCTAACCAGATGGGGCACGTACATGCGCAGATGGTGTATGAAATCTATGCTACATGGATAGAAGAGATGAACACGAAGCTGACGCTTTGAAATCGTTTTCCTCACCCTGTGCCCCATTTGAGATCTGAGTAACGAATAGATGCAACAAAATCAAGAAATTAACAAGAAAGAACAGTACAACCTGAATAAACTGCAAAAGCGACTGCGCCGTAACGTGGGCGAAGCCATTGCAGACTTCAACATGATTGAAGAAGGCGATCGCATCATGGTCTGCCTGTCGGGCGGTAAAGACAGCTACACCATGCTGGAGATCCTGCGCAATCTACAGCAAAGCGCACCGGTGAACTTTTCTCTGGTCGCGGTTAACCTCGATCAGAAACAGCCGGGCTTCCCGGAGCATATCCTGCCGGAGTACCTTGAGAACCTGGGCGTTGAGTACAAAATCGTAGAAGAGAATACCTACGGCATTGTTAAAGAGAAGATCCCAGAGGGCAAAACGACCTGCTCGCTCTGCTCACGTTTGCGTCGCGGCATTCTGTACCGCACCGCAACCGAACTGGGCGCCACCAAGATTGCGCTTGGTCATCACCGGGACGACATTCTGCAAACGCTGTTTTTGAATATGTTCTACGGCGGCAAAATGAAGGGAATGCCACCGAAGCTGATGAGCGACGACGGGAAACACATCGTGATCCGCCCACTCGCCTACTGCCGCGAGAAAGACATTGAGCGTTTCTCCCAGGCCAAAGCCTTCCCTATCATTCCGTGCAATCTGTGCGGCTCACAGCCGAACCTGCAACGTCAGGTCATTGGCGACATGCTGCGTGACTGGGATAAACGCTATCCGGGTCGCATCGAAACCATGTTCAGCGCCATGCAGAACGTGGTGCCTTCGCACCTCGCCGACGTTGAACTGTTCGATTTCAAAGGGATTAACCACGGTTCAGAGGTGGTGAATGGCGGGGATCTGGCGTTTGACCGCGAAGAGATCCCGATGCAGCCTGCTGGCTGGCAGCCAGAGGAAGAGGATGCGCAATTCGATGAACTGCGCCTGAACGTGGTAGAAGTCAAGTAACCTGGGAGCGTCTCAGATATCATTTCTGAGACGCGTTTTAAGCTTATTTCAGCAGTCGAACGCGGCAGGTCTTCCCTTTAATCTTCCCGCCCTGCAACTGTTTCCTGGCCTTTTGCGCAACTGACTGGCGAACCGCTACGTAGACATGCGCAGGATGGACCGTGATCTTGCCAATATCTGCCCCGTCGAGACCGATATCCCCAGTTAACGCCCCCAGAACGTCACCGGGACGCATTTTGGCCTTTTTACCGCCGTCGATGCACAGGGTGGCCATTTCCGCCGCCAGCGGAGCGATGCTGATATTACCAGGGGTATTCACCCAGTTGAGTTTCAGTTGCAGCATTTCCGCAAGAATATTGGCGCGCTGCGCCTCTTCAGGTGCGCAGAAGCTGATGGCGAGACCACTGTTACCTGCGCGCGCGGTACGCCCGATGCGGTGGACATGCACTTCCGGATCCCATGCCAGTTCGAAATTCACCACCAGCTCAAGCGATTTAATATCCAGGCCACGGGCCGCCACATCCGTTGCAACCAGCACGCGTGCGCTGCCGTTAGCGAAACGCACCAGCGTCTGATCGCGATCGCGCTGTTCCAGATCGCCATGCAGCGATAATGCGCTCTGTCCTGCATCATTCAGGGCATCGCACACCGCCTGACAATCTTTTTTGGTATTACAGAACACCACGCAGGACGCTGGCTGGTGTTGGCTCAGCAATTTTTGTAGCAGTGGAATTTTGCCGTGCTGCGATGTCTCGAAGAACTGCTGCTCAATCGCCGGTAACGCATCGACAGTATCGATTTCAATGGTCAGCGGGTTCTTCTGCACGCGCCCGCTGATCGCCGCTATCGCCTCTGGCCAGGTGGCAGAAAAGAGCAGCGTCTGGCGTGTGGCTGGGGCAAAGCGGATCACTTCGTCAATCGCATCGCTGAAGCCCATATCCAGCATGCGGTCAGCTTCATCCATCACCAGCGTTTGCAGTGCATCGAGTGAAACAGTGCCTTTTTGCAGGTGATCGAGCAGACGGCCTGGCGTTGCCACAATGATATGCGGCGCGTGCTGAAGGGAATCGCGCTGCGCACCGAACGGTTGCCCGCCGCAGAGCGTTAAAATTTTAGTGTTAGGCAAAAAACGCGCCAGACGACGCAGCTCACCCGCGACCTGATCGGCCAGCTCGCGCGTCGGGCAGAGTATCAAGGACTGGGTCTGAAACAGGGTTGCATCAATGTGTTGTAACAGGCCTAGCCCAAATGCAGCCGTTTTTCCACTGCCGGTTTTCGCCTGCACGCGCACGTCACGGCCTTCAAGGATAGCCGGCAGCGCGGCGGCCTGGACAGGGGTCATAGTGAGGTAGCCCAACTCATTCAGGTTAGTCAGTTGGGCTTCAGGCAGAACGTTCAGCGTGGAAAAAGCGGTCACAATATACTCTCGTGGTAATGATTGCAGTCAGATGGCGCGTATCCTCGCAGATCTGCGCTAACGATGCGACAATTTAATCGGTTCTTCATCGGGCGGCGGATCCGGCATCGGCTGCGGACGTGGGACAGGATCGGGTATCGGCGTCGGATCGGTGGGCACCGGATCGGACTGCCAGGTGTTGAGGCGTTGCAGGGCAAGTAGCATACTCATCTTTTCCTCCAGATTAGGGTGCTTACTCCTAAAGGGTAGACGCAGATAAACAGGAGGCAAAAAAAAGCCGACTATGAAGTCGGCGTCGTACGAATCAATTGTGCTATGCAGTAATTCAAAAAAGGAAGTAAGACAATATGGAGCGCAACGCCCATCGCTTGACGTTGCATTCACCTGCGGGAGTAATATTGCACCTAACATGGTCGGAGTTTATTGACTTCGCTCAATTAAAATGTCGTTTTGAAGCCGACTCTGCCTCAGAAAAGCGTAAATTTACAGCCATTTACTACGATGCAACCACCATGCAACACCCCCAATCAAAACCACTAACATGACGCAAAACGTGGTGAAGCCATAGTGATATTCACCGCCGGGGATCCCTCCGAGGTTTACGCCAAACAACCCCGTCAGGAAGGTACTCGGTAAAAAGACCATCGCCATCAGCGACATGGTGTACGTTCTCCTGGCTAACGACTCCTGCATCACCTGGGCTATCTCATCCGCCATGACTGCCGTTCTGGCAATACATGAGTCAATCTCGTCCAGTCCACGTCCGAGCCGGTCAGCGATATCCTGCATTCTGCGGCGCTGATCGTCGTTCATCCAGCTCATGCGTTCGCTGGCCAGCCGCGCATAAACGTCGCGCTGAGGGGTCATATAGCGGCGCATCACGATGAGCTGCTTACGCAGCAGCGCCAGAAAACCACGTGGGGGGATTTGCTGATCGAGCAGGTTATCTTCCAGATCGATGATTTTATCGTGAAGTTCTTCAATAAACTCGCTGGCATGATCGGTCAGCGCATCACACACATCCACCAGCCAGCTGCCGCAATCCGTAGGCCCCGTGCCCTCTTTCAGATCGTTAATGACGTCATCCAGCGCCAGCACTTTTCTCTGGCGGGTGGAAACAATCAGCCGTTCATCCATATAAACACGCATTGCCACCAGCTGATCCGGACGCTCATCCGTACTGCCGTTTATACAACGCAGCGTAATTAACGTCCCCTCACCCATGCGGCTGACGCGGGGTCTGAGACTTTCTCCCGCCAGCGCATCCCGAACGTTGTTGGGCAGTAGCGGCGTGGACGCGAGCCACTCGGCGCTGTCCGGGTGCGTGTAATTGAGGTGCAGCCAGCATGGATGTTCGCTGTCGATGTGATCCTGATCTTCAAGCGGCCTTGCGCCGCCTTGTCCATCAAACACCCATGCAAAAACTGCGTCAGGTACGTTAACCTCAGACCCTTTAATGCTCTCCACAGCGCCTCCACCGTTTTATCTCTTTCGGTGTCAGTCTAGCTTTCGCCGAGGGTTAAGCAATAATTATGTGAGGCATCGTCCTGAATACGTTCAGGAATTCACCGCCCATTCGCGGCTTCTTAACGCATTATCAGTCTGGAACTCATTTTCCAGACGGAAATTGCGTGTTCGTGTCTGGAGCTCAATCACCTGATTGCGCAGCACATCTGACGATCCATTGAGTTCCTCAACCATCGACACGTTGCTCTGCGTTACGCGTTCAAGCTCTGATAATGCCTGCGTAATTTGTGAAATACCTTTTTCCTGTTCTGATGTTGAGGCGGATATTTCATCCATCAGTCTGCTCACATTGCCCGAACCGGTAACAATGTCATGCATGTTTTTTTCGGCTTCAGAGACCACGTTAACGCCCTGCGTCACGTTATGGCTGGTAACTTCAATCAGTGACTTAATATTTTTTGCCGCTTCGGCGCTACGATGCGCCAGGCTTCTCACCTCACCCGCGACCACAGAAAACCCTTTACCATGGTCGCCCGCTCTTGCCGCTTCAACGGCGGCGTTAAGCGCCAGAATATTGGTCTGAAAAGCGATACCGTCAATCAGCGAGATAATCTCTGTCATTTGCTGGGCGCAGTCGGTAATCGACTGCATATTGTTCGCGACCTGCCCCATTAATTCTCCGCCTTTACGCGCCTGTAACGTCGCGATATTCGCCTGCTCGCTGGCTAAACGGGTATTGTCGGCATTATTTTTTGTACTTGCAGCCATCTCTTCCATGCTGGCTGCCGTTTGCACCAGCGAAGCTGACTGCTGTTCTGTTTTGACGGAAAGCTGCGCGCTGCGTGAAGAGAGTTGATCTGACAGGGTCATCGCGGTTTGCGAGGAGGCGCGGATCTCACGGACCAGCGTTGCAATGTTGCTGGAGAGACTATTAATCCCGGGGATCAGTCGTCCCGCACAGTTGTTGCCAAATTCAGGTATCGACACGCCAAGTTTGCCTGACGTTACTTCTTCAATACTTTTTTTCACAGTATTGATCGGCGTCACAAGATATTTGGTCATGTACGCCCAGAGTAAAAATAAGGCGATGAATTGTACAATTATGACTGCAATAAAAAGCGAAGAATTCCGTGAAAATAGCGCTATAACTCCATCACTTACCAAAAATACACATAAAAGGAAATAGACAATGAACGTTCTGACACTAATATTTCTTAGCATACGTTTTCCTGGGACATTATATTTTGGTTGGCATTAAGGGTTATAGCATTGCCATACGAATTTGTCCTCACGTTCGTCGCTGGTTTGTTGTTTTGCAGTTTGATTTGCGCAGTTTTACTTAGGGCGGATAAAAAGCATGTTTTACGCTAAATATCTGGCTTGTCGTTGGGTTGCTGATACCCCTTCCATAACGGTAATTATATATTTAAGGAGGGGTACTGTAGGGCGCCGTTGTTTAGTGGTGCTTAATAAGTTAACGTAGTTAATACGCGCCCCTCCCGTTAGAGTGGCTTACGTTCAGGCCAGATAGTCGATAGTCTGGAAAAAGCAGTCCTCATTCATGAGAATATTCTCTTTTGCACTTTGATGCCCGCGACGAATATACCAGCCTGTATCAGGCGCCATGCTTAAATGGAATATCCTCGCCCCCGACAGACTATCGGGGACATTAATACTCATCGTCACACACCCCTTCTCCGGCCCCCTGATCACCTGTTCTGGCATAATGGTGACGCTGCGATCCCCATTTTGCAAAATGATCGTCGTAATAGCATAACGACATATACCGCTACTGAGGCTGTAGCCAACCGTACTTAAATCGGTGATATGTTTTTTAGATAAAATTATTTCAATACCAGAACCTTCAAACCATGTAATGATTTGCTGCGCAAGATCCTCCATCCGCTCACAAAACGTCCTGACTTCGGCCTCAGCCGTATTAACATAGATTGGTTTGTCCCCGATATTCTGTTGCACTTTCTTAAAAAAACGCTCTCTTGCTGACATGTCAACTCCGTGTTTTTCGCCAGTCTCATTATTCTTTTTGGTGCTTCAGCAGGGCATAGCTGGCAATCAACTGCTGAAGATGCTGTTCGGTCTGGTTTAGCTGCGCTGCTGACAGGGGTTGCCCGGCAGGTAAAATGGAAAGCAGACGAAGCTGCTCCTCAAGCGGAACGGTATGGCGAATAAATGACTACGCATTTTTCGATAAACGGGAGAAAAAATCTCTCTGAAGATATTCATCATGACAATAAGTGATGGGCTGATATGAAGGGGATATTCGGTAATAACCATGCTGTAAAACTATCAACCCTTAGAGCGGGCGCTTATGGGTTAATGGATGTTAACCATAATCACGTAGCGCCCTGAGCTCTTTTTAGTGCTTTTCAATATACATTGTACGGCTGTACGCAACATCCTCTGGGTTATTTATCGGATAACCTTTAACCCATGGCTTGATGAGACGGCCATTGGTGTATTGATAAATAGGGGCAATCGGTGCTTTCTCGGTGAGGATCTTCTCGGCCATGTTGTAGTCGGCATTACGCGCTTTTTCAGTAGTTTCGAGCGTCGCCTGATGAATAATCTTATCGTAAGCAGGATCGTTGAATCGTGAGATATTCCCGCTATGGGAGGATGTCAGCAGCGACAGGAATGTTGACGGCTCATTGTAGTCCCCTACCCACGATGCACGGATGACGTCAAAATTCCCGGTATTGCGGCTGTCGATGTAGGTTTTCCACTCCTGATTCTGCAACTTAACGTCAACACCCAGATTTTTCTTCCACATGGATGCAACGGCAATCGCAATTTTCTGATGGTTTTCAGACGTGTTGTACAGCAGCGTTAATTTTAGCGGCCGCTGAGGGCCATAGCCTGCCGCCTGCAACAACGTTTTCGCCTGCGCATTTAGCTCCTGTTGCGACATCTGCTCAAATGGCGAGGTTTCCGGCGTAAAACCCGCAGTGACATCGGGAGTAAAATGCCAGGCCGGTTTCTCGCCGGTCCCCAGGACTTTTTCCGCCATAATACGTCTGTCGATAGTCATGCTGAGCGCGAGACGTACGCGGGCATCCGCGGTTGGGCCTTTTTGCGTGTTAAACGCGTAGTAATAGGTCCCAAGCTGTGGCGGTGTGTATACCTGTCCCGGAATATCTTTAAGCAGCTTCTGGTACATGTTTTTCGGAAACGATTCTGTAATATCGATATCGCCCGCCAGATAGCGTTTGGTCGCTGAGGACTCCTGGTTGATCGGTACAAAGGTGACTTTTTTAAGCACCGTCCTGGCGTTATTCCAGTAATGAGAGTTCGGCTCAACCACCAGTTTTTCATTCACCACGCGATCTTTCAGCACATAAGCACCGTTGCCAATGAGCGCGCCAGGGCGCGTCCATTCCTTACCGCTCTCCACATTGGCCTTTTGAACAGGATAAAACGCGAAGTTAGCCGTCAGATTACTGAACCAGGGTAGCGGTTTGTCCAGCTGCACGCGCAGCGTTTTAGCATCGACCGCCGTCACGCCGAGCGTATCCGGAGCAGCTTTGCCGTCGATGATGGACTGGGCATTGTTAATGCCCGCCAGCGCCGCAAACCAGGCGAAAGGTGACGTTGTTCTAGGATCAACCAGACGACGCCAGCTATAGACAAAATCTTGTGCCGTCACCGGAGTACCGTCGGACCACTTAGCGTTATCCCGCAGCGTGAATGTCCAGATGCGGTTATCATTGCTCTGCCAGCGCGTCGCCACGCCGGGAACTAACTCCCCTTTTTCGTTCTGATTCACCAGCCCTTCATAGAGGTCGCGGATCACCTGTATCTCGGGCAATCCCACCGCTTTTGCCGGATCGAGCGAAGCGGGCTCATCTTTGATATGTCGAACCAGCTCCTGCTTTTGCGCCAGAACCGTTCCTTCGGGAACCTCCGCGGCATATGAAAGTGAAGAAAGCCCGCACAGCCACAGCGCAGTACAAAGAAGCGAAACAGGATGCTTCATACGATCCCCTTAATGATGTCAGGTAACAGGTAGATGCGTAATTATTTGTTTCGAAACGGAGAAATGCAAATGCTTCCTCCGGAAAGTTGATGTCAGGCAATTTTCCACACACACGGAAACTATTTGATTAAGCGCGGCTTTTGCACAACACTGCCAGAAGTGACTTTATCATCAGGGTTTACTATGGCAACTACCCGACCAAGAACGGAACGCGGCGCCTTCCCGCCCGGGACTGAACATTATGGACGCTCGTTTTTAGGCGCGCCGCTGATCTGGTTTCCGGCACCCGAGGCCGATCGTACTAGCGGCTTAATCATTGCGGGCACGCATGGCGATGAACACTCGTCTGTCGTGACGCTCTCGTGCGCGCTACGTACGCTGGCCCCCGATTTACGACGACATCATGTGATTTTGACCGTCAACCCGGACGGTTGTCAGCTTGGATTACGGGCGAATGCACGCGGCGTTGACCTGAACAGGAACTTCCCGGCGGCAAACTGGCGCGCCGGTGAAACGGTGTATCGCTGGAACAGTTCAGCGCAGGAGCGAGATGTGGTCCTGCTCACGGGAGACAAACCCGGTTCCGAACCGGAGACTCAGGCATTGTGCCAGCTTATTCATAAGATCCACCCGGCCTGGGTTGTCTCTTTCCACGATCCCCTCGCCTGTATTGAAGATCCTCGTAATACGGCGCTCGGGCAGTGGCTGGCGGATGCGTTTGCTCTACCTCTGGTGAGCAGCGTTGGCTATGAAACACCCGGGTCGTTTGGCAGCTGGTGCGCGGACCTTAGCCTTCACTGTATCACCGCAGAGTTTCCGCCCATCTCCTCGGATGAAGCGAGCGAAAAATACCTGCGGGCGATGACAGATCTCCTGCGCTGGCAGCCTCAAAGATGAAGTACACCGGAGGTAAAATTCAGGGCGGGTGATACGTCAACCGCCAGCCAGGTTGGGCCGTCAAGATCGGCAAAACGCACGCTGTTCACCAGCGGGAGCGCAGCGCCGATCGCTCTTGACGTGCACAACATGCAGCCCAGCATCAGAGCAAAGCCTTGCGCCTGCGCATCTTGTGCCAGTGCCAGGGCTTCGGTTAATCCACCTGTTTTATCCAGCTTAATGTTCACCATTTCGTAGCGTCCCTCGAGAGCTGACAGGCTCTCACGGGTATGACAGCTTTCATCTGCACAGACGGGAAGCGGATGAATAAAATTCGCCAGCGCGGCATCGTCTTCTGCCGGGAGGGGTTGCTCCAGCATGGCAACGCCCAGATCGGCAAGCAGCTGACAACGGGCTGCCAGCCCTTCGCTATGCCATGATTCGTTCGCATCGACGATAAGAGTGGCATCAGGCACCGCCGCACGAATGGCGACCATGCGTTCGCTAATCAGACGATCGTCGAGCTTCACCTTTAATAATGTTGCACCGGTGGCATACAACGCCTGAGCGCTGGCGGCCATTTGCTCTGGTTCACCGATGACCACCGTTTGCGCGGTGACGATCGATTGCGGCAGCGTAACGTCCAGCAGCGCAGGCAGCGGTTTTTGTTGTTTCGCCGCTTCCAGACTCCAGAGTGCGCAGTCAATCGCGTTGCGTGCCGCGCCGGCCGGCAACCGAAGCTGAAGAGCCTCGCGCGTCAGACCCGCCTGCAACTCGGGCACCACCGTCATAATTTGCGCCATGACTGACGCCAGGCTTTCTCCGTAGCGAGGATAAGGGGTACATTCCCCGACGCCTTTTACGCCGTCCTCTTCACATTCAACCACGACCACACAGGCCTCATTACGGCTGCCGCGCGAGATCACAAACGGGGTGTGCAATGGCCAGGCTTCTTCATAGACCTTAACGCTTCTCATCACTAACTCCTTGCAGGCCGGAAAGGCAGAAAATTGGTTTGCCGTGCTAACTGCGGATGACATACACTAGCCACGACGTTAACTATTTGTAAACAGGAAGATATCTATGTCACAACTCGTTCATTTCCAGGGCAACCCGGTTGCTGTTGCAGGTTCCATCCCACAGTCTGGCAGCAAAGCACAGCCTTTTACTCTGGTGGCTAAAGATCTGTCTGACGTCACGCTGAGCCAGTTTGCTGGCAAACGTAAAGTCCTGAACATTTTCCCAAGCATCGATACTGGCGTTTGTGCTGCATCAGTGCGTAAATTCAACCAGCTGGCGACCGAAATGGACAACACCGTAGTGCTGTGCATTTCTGCTGACCTGCCGTTTGCCCAGTCCCGCTTCTGCGGCGCTGAAGGCCTGAGCAACGTCATCACCCTTTCCACTCTGCGCAGCCCGGATTTCCTGGAAAAATACGGTGTTGCCATTTCCGAAGGCGCGCTGAAAGGTCTGGCTGCTCGTGCGGTACTGGTGATCGACGAAAACGACAACGTTGTTTTCAGTGAGCTGGTTAACGAAATCACTACCGAACCGGATTACACCGCCGCACTTGAGGCGCTTAAAGCCTAAACGTAAAAAAGCCTCTGCAAAGAGGCTTTTTTATTTATTCGTCACCCTTCTTCTGATTTAACCCATACTCGCGCAGCTTATTCGCAATTGCGGTATGTGACACCCCAAGACGTTTAGCCAGCTTGCGCGTGCTCGGATAGCTGCGATAAAGCTGCGTTAACACCGAACGCTCGAAACGGCTGGTGATGTCATCCAGCGAGCCTTCCATTGCCTCTTCGCCTACCGAGACCGTCCCGGCATCGTAATCCGGCAACAGAATATCCTGAGGGCGCAGTTCATACCCTTCAAGCTGAGTTAATGCGCGATAGACCGCATTTTTAAGCTGACGAATATTGCCCGGCCAGCCGTAACGCGTCAGCACGGTGCCCAGGTCGGCAGAGAGCTTCGGACGCGGCACGCCCTGCTCGTCGGCAAAACGGGCCACGAACAGTTCTGTCAACGGCATGATGTCCTGCGGGCAATCACGCAGCGGCGGTATATTGAGCGTCAGAACGTTGAGACGATAGTAGAGATCTTCGCGGAATACCCCTTTCTGCACCAGCTCCACCAGGTTTTTCTGGGTGGCGCAGATGACGCGCACGTCCACGTGCACTTCATGATCTTCCCCCACACGGCGGAACGTGCCGTCATTGAGAAAACGCAGCAGTTTCGCCTGCATGCGTGGCGACATTTCGCCAATCTCGTCCAGCAACACCGAGCCGCCGTTCGCCTGCTCAAAGAAGCCTTTTTTGCCTTCCGGCGCATGCCCGAACAGCTCACTTTCCACCGCATCTTCAGGAATAGAGGCGCAGTTCAGCGCCAGATACGGTTTTGCCGCACGCGGGCTGGCCGTGTGCACAGCATGCGCCAGCAGATCTTTCCCCGTACCGGTATCCCCGGTAATCAGCAGCGGCGCCGTAAGATTTGCCAGCTTGCGCGCCTGGTCGATTACATGACGCATCTTCGGGCTCACCGCAATAATCTGGCTGAATGCGCCGACGTCCTGGCTGGAAAGATTCTGTAACTGGCGTCCCATGCGCACCGTGGAGCGCAGCATGATCACCGCGCCGGTGAGCACCCGCGCGGCATTTTCCCCTTTCAGGTAGACCGGCGTGATCTCCATCAGGAAATTCTGTCCGTTGATAACGACATGCTCGCTATGGGTATTTTGCGGGTTGCTGTCCAGCCAGCGCTGGAAATTAAACCCGGTGATCAGTTGCGTGGCGTGGTGCCCAATAAGTTTTTCCTGAGTCTGCGCAAACAGCTGGCAGCTGGCCTGGTTAACGCGCTCGACTTTATTTTTCAGATCGAGAGAGAGAAACGGCTCCGGCATTGCTTCCAGCAGCGCGCTCAGCGCAAGATGTTCCCGCTCGGACGGCATCCAGGGGATGGTGCGTACATCCGTAACGCCAGCGATACGGCGGATTTCCGCCATCAGGCTACTGAAGGTATTAAATTCAATTTCGGCAAAATTGAGGTAAATTCGCCCGACAGGGTCGATCTCTATGCCACGTAAATCAATGCTACGTAAAACAAGAAGATCGAGTAACTCGCGGGTCAGACCGAGACGGTCCTCACAAAAGACTTCCAGACGCATGGGAAATTCACCGTTTAAGCCAATAACAGTAAAATGATATGTCAGATCACGTTATTCGGGAAGGTGGCTGTCAACAAATATTGACAGCCCGCACGATTAGAAAACAAAACCTCACTGAGCAGGTTTTTTATTGAGCGTCTCTTTAAGCTGGCCAATCAATTCGCGACGGAAATCCCCCAGCCGCGGCTTATCGCCATCGATCCAGGGGAGTGGACGACAAACCTCCATCGCTTTGATGCCCAGGCGTGCCGTCAGCAGACCGGCACCAATCCCCTGCGCCGCCCGGGCAGAGAGACGGGCCGCAAGATCCTGCGACATCCAGTCCATCCCGACCTCCCGTACCAGTTCGCTTGCCCCGGCGAAGGCGATATTCAGCAATACCAGTTTGAACAGGCGCAGCCGGCTGTAATAGCCAAGCTCGATGCCATACAGTCTGGCGATGCGGTTGATCAGGCGCAGGTTGCGCCAGGCGATAAAGGCCATGTCCACCATCGCCAGCGGACTGACGGCGATCATCAGGGTAGATTCCGCCGCCGAGCGGCTGATCTCACGACGAGCCTGCGCATCCAGCACCGGCTGAACAATGTGGGCATAGAGCGTGACCACTTCCTGGTCATTCTGGGTTTCGTGGATCGCCGCATACCAGCGCTGAAGCGCCGGGTGAGAGTGATCAATCCCGGCCTGAGCCGCAAGCTTTTCACAAAAAGCACGCCCTTTTCCTGTGCCGTGACTGTGCAGCAGATCCCGCGCTTCATCGCGTTCGTGGGCACGCTGACGCAAACGCCAGAGGCGACGCCACTCGGTGACGACTGAGCCAACGCCCGCACCAACAATCAACGCCCCGGCGGCGCATCCCCCCAGCGCCACCCAGTCCTGCGTTTGCCAGGCATTGACGCCCCACTGCACGCCCTGGCCGATTACGCTCGCACCAAAAAGGGCTAACCCGGCGGTCACCATCTTGCGCCACAGGCTGCGTTTCGGGCGCAGTGCCGCATCAACCACCGCTTCCGCCTGCCCCTCTTCAGCCAACGGTTCGTCTGCCAGCACGGGAGCAAAGTTGTCGGCCTGCGGGCCGCTGAAGGTTTGCGCCGTTTTAAACGCCTCATGCGGGGACTGCTCAAGCTGGCCGGTAAAATCAATGCGTGGTTTTAACGGTTCCGTCATCGCAATTTATCTCCAATTAAAAACTCCAGCGCGGCATCCAGACGGATATGCGGCAATGGCTGGTCAACGTTCATACTCTGCGGACGGAAGGCTTCGAACTGAAAACCCTGGCTTTGCCAGAAAGCCTGGCCCGGCAGACGCGCCGGAACTTCCCCCGGATAGACCGTGAGCGGCGCACCGTCGCTGAGACGGTTGCCCCGCAGGGCCGGAATTTTCTCGCCATTCAGGTCAATCAACCCACTCTGCGTAGCCTGTACGGACGCCAGCCCCAGACAATCCATACTGATCCCTTCGAAGGCCGCATTCTGCCAGGCATCCTGCACCAGCTGTTGCAGCAGGGATACCATGTTGGCGTGCTGATCGACCGTCACATGGTCAGCTTTTGTGGCGGCAAACAGCAGCTTGTCGATGACTGGCGAGAACAAACGGCGAAACAGCGTACGCTGGCCATAATGAAAGCTTTGCATCAGCTGCGTCAGCGCCAGCCGCATATCATTGAACGCCTGCGGCCCGCTGTTGAGCGGTTGCAGGCAGTCCACCAGCACGATCTGGCGGTCAAAGCGTAAAAAGTGATTTTTATAAAAGCCCTTAACCACCTTCTCACAGTAATAATTGTATCGCTCGCGGAGCATACCGGCGTTGGTGGTCTTGTCCGCCTGCGCCAGTTTCGATTCACCGATGCTGTCAACGTCCGGCCACGGGAAAAACTGTAGCGCGGGAGCACCGGCTAAATCACCCGGCAGAACAAAGCGGCCCGGCTGAATAAAATGCAACCCCTCCTGCTTGCACTGATGCAGGTAATCCGTCCAGGCTTCGGCTATGACGGCCAGACGGTTTTCATCCGCCGGTGCCAGCGGATCCAGTCCTTCGCAAAGCTGGCGCCATTTGGTCGACCACTCTGCCCGCTGCCCCTGCAACAGACCGGTCATCTGTCGGGACCAGCTCAGGTAATCCTGCGCCAGCATCGGTAAATCGAGCAGCCATTCTCCCGGGTAATCCACAATTTCGAGATAGAGCGTGGACGTTTCTTTGAAGTGACGCATCAGGGATTCATTCGAGCGGAAACGAAGCGCAAGACGGATTTCGCTCACGCCACGCGTCGGGGTGGGCCAGGCGGGAGGCTCCCCATATAACTGCGCCAGACCTTCATCATAGGTGAAACGGGGTATGCCAAAATCACGTTGCGGTACGCGTTTCACCCCAAGCAACCGCTCCTCGCGCACTGCGCTAAGCAGTGGCAGGCGCGCCCCTGCATGCAGGTTCAACAGCTGATTGACCATCGCCGTAATGAATGCTGTCTTACCGCTGCGGCTCAGCCCCGTCACGGCAAGACGCAGATGGCGATCAACGCCACGGTTCACCAGAGAATTGAATTCGTTTTTAAGTCGCTTCATCGCCGTCCTTCATTGCCTGGAACCCTGAAAAAAGTCACTTCAGAATACAGTAAATTGGGGCAGATCGTTGATTATCAATTCTTAATTATTGCTATTGCCGTTTTCTCTCCAGTAAGATGGGCGCAATTGCTGTCCGTCTGGAGTGAGTAAGGTGTATGTCACCCACCATCTATGATATTGCCCGCGTTGCTGGCGTTTCGAAATCAACCGTGTCGCGCGTTCTGAATAAACAAACGAATATTTCTCCTGAAGCGCGCGAAAAGGTGTTGAAGGCGATAGAAGAATTAAATTATCAACCGAATAAACTTGCCCGCGCACTCACCTCTTCTGGCTTCGACGCCATTATGGTTATTTCGACCCGTTCAACCAAAACCACCGCAGGCAATCCGTTTTTCTCTGATGTACTACATGCCATTACGGCAAAAGCAGAAGAAGAGGGTTTTGATGTTATTTTACAAACGTCCAAAAGCAGCGAAGATGATCTTCAAAAATGCGTGGGTAAAATAAAGCAGAAGATGATCAAGGGGATCATCATGCTAAGCTCGCCGGCGAACGAGTCTTTTTTCGCGACGCTGGACGAATATGGCGTGCCCGTGGTCGTTATTGGTAAAGTGGAAGGTAATTACCAGAATATCTATTCTGTCGACACGGATAATTTCCGCGACAGCGCCATATTAACCGACTCATTTATCAAACATGGTCGAACTAAAATTGCCTGCCTGCATGCCCCGCTCGATTATCACGTTTCTATCGATCGCCTGGCGGGCTATAAATCGAGCCTTGAGAAGCAGGGTATTGCGATTAACCCGGACTGGGTTATTGATGGCGGGTATACCCATGAAAGCGCGCTTCAGGCGGCCTGTCAGCTACTCTCTTCAGACAACCCGCCCGATGCGGTTTTTGCGACAGACAGTATGAAATTGCTGAGTCTTTATCGTGCCGCGGATGCGCTAAACCTGACGATCCCAGAACAGGTCGCAATGGCAGGATACAGCGACCCAATGCTATCTCTCATTTTAACCCCTGCGCCTGGCGGCTTTGATATCCCCACCAGAAAGCTGGGCGAAGAGAGCTGCGATGTGTTGTTCAGGTGCATAGCGGGTAAACCTGCCCCGCATAAGATATTGGTTGAAACGCATTTTTCAGATGCGGCTTCATTACGCTAAAAACCAGGGGCAAACGCCCCTGGTGAAGTGTTATCAAAACGCGTAATTCACGCCGATACCGGCATAGTGGAAGCGGTCACTTTCCCCTTCGTCATGGTTTTCCCATTCGTAGGCATATTCCAGCGTCATGGATAAACCATTGTTAAAATCATAGGCGTACAGCATACCCAAACGGTTGAAATCATGTCCTTCACGCTCAGGATCGTCTTGCCAGTCCCAGTTTGACCAGCGATCGAGTCCCAGACGGGTATAAGGCGTTAACGTAGTCTGACCCAATGAAATCGGCAGATAGGCGCGGATTTCCTGAGTGGAGAATTCACCGTTATTACGTGAACCGTCCATATTAAAACCGCGCTCTAAATAGTAATTAACTTTTGCCGAGACCGTTTCGCTAATTGTCCAGGTAAAACCGGTTTCGGTCTCGACGCGGCTGTCAGAATAGCCGGTTTTTTCCAGATCGTTGGCAAACTGATACATGGCAAACCAGCCGCCAAAACGCCAGTCGTCGGTTAGTTTAATATCCCAGTCAGGCTGAACTTTGTAGCGCTGCATATTAGCACTACCATCTTTAGCACCATGCTCATCCTTAAAGTGATAGCCATAATTACGGAAGCCACCGGTCAGGCCGAACGTAAAATCATCGGTGCCGATAAAACGATAGCGTAATTCTACTTCAGGACGATCGAAATAGGTGCCGCGCGTCATGCTACTGTAATCGACCGGCCCTTCCTGATACATAGCCAGCGAAATGGTCCAGGCATCCCATGTGGCATTAAACCACACGGAGGGTTCATATAATCCATCTTTATCGTCGGCCTGACCTTCGACGTTTTCAATTTCATACATGGCGCCAATATTAAATTCCCACTGTTTGGCTGATTCTGTTGCTTGCGCGCAGCTCACCCCTGCGCACAGGACGAGCGCAGCACTTCTTAGTAGAGTACTCATTAAAATATTCCTTTATAATTAACACACAAAAAACCGGAAACTTTCATTTCCGGCGAACACCTTTCTTATCTAATAGCTGTTTCAGTATCAGCATCGAAGAAATGGCACTTATTCATATCGAACTGGATGCCGATATTATCTCCGGCAACGTAATCATCCGCCGCTCCCGCACGGACAACCAGTTCATGCCCACCCACGGAGGCATAAAGCATAAATTCAGCCCCGGTCAGCTCAGCAACGCTGATCTTCGCCGTGATGTTTTCACCGCTTCGCTGTACGGTGAGAATGTCTTCCGGACGGATCCCAAAGACAACCGCTTTACGCTGGTAACCTTGCGCATTAAGTACGGCCAGCTTGTCTTCCGGGATCTCCAGATGCAGCGTTTCCGTCACAAAGTAGCGGTCGTCGATCGCGCCACGAATGAAGTTCATCGCCGGTGAGCCAATAAACCCTGCAACGAACATATTCGCCGGCTCGTTGTAGACCTGCTTCGGCGCGCCCACCTGCTGAATGATGCCGTCCTTTAAAATCACGATGCGGGTCGCCATCGTCATGGCTTCCGTCTGATCGTGCGTCACGTAAATCATGGTGGTGTTAAGCTTCTGGTGCAGCTTGCTGATTTCAGCGCGCATCTGCACACGAAGCTTGGCATCGAGGTTGGATAAAGGCTCATCCATCAGGAAGACCCCCGCTTCGCGCACTATCGCCCTGCCTAACGCCACGCGCTGGCGCTGACCGCCGGACAACGCGCCAGGTTTACGCTGGAGATAATCGCGCAAGCCCAGGATCTGTGCCGCCCAGCTAACGCGTTCTTCAATGACGGAGGGCACAATTTTTTGCATTTTCAGGCCAAACGCCATGTTGTCGTAGACCGTCATATGCGGATAGAGCGCATAGTTCTGGAAGACCATCGCAATATCACGGGACTTGGCGGGAACATCATTCATGCAAACCCCGTCAATAATCAGTTCACCCGCGCTGATCTCCTCAAGGCCGGCAATCATTCGCAGCGTCGTGGATTTCCCACAGCCCGATGGACCGACGAAGACAATAAATTCTTTGTCTTCAATTTCGAGGTTGAAATCCTTCACCACGTGGACCTGGTTATCATAGATTTTCTGAATGTGTTTCAGAGACAGTTGAGCCATTATTAATTCCTTATCAATACGCCCGGGATGCCCAGAACGCCGTCAGGCGTTCCCAGGTCAGTTCCTGCGTTGAATGAAGTTGTAATCCCGCATGGTTCAGGCCAGGCCCAATCCCGACCGACAGCATTCCTGCGGCGTTAATCGCATCTACCCCTGCGGCGGCATCTTCGATACCAATGGCCTCTTCAGGACGTACGTTCAGTCCCTTACAGGCCGCAAGGAAGATTTCCGGGTCCGGCTTTGAGCGGTTAATACGCGAAGCATCGGCGCAAAAATCGAAAGCCTGATGAATACCCAACGCGTGCAAAATCCCGGGGGCATTAAGCGATACGGATGCCAGGCCAATTTTGACCTTCGCGGCGCGAATATCCGCCAGCACGTCGCGAATCCCCGGGAGCAGTGAATCCTGCGTCAGTGATGCCAGCGACTGGACGTAAAGCGCGTTTTTTTTCGTCGCCAGCGCCAGGCGCTGCTCGTCACTGAACATCCCCTCTTTCCCGCCATGTTTCAGAATGCGCTGGAGGGAGTCCATACGGCTTATTCCCTTCAGCTGTTCGTTAAATACTTCATCGAAGGTGATACCAATCTCCTCCGCCACGGCGCGCCAGGCCAGAAAGTGAAGATGCGCGGTATCGGTGATCACCCCGTCCAGATCGAATACAACAGCGTTAAGCGTCATGGCGCCCCTCCGTGGTAGCGGTCCCATTAACAGATGCAAGAAAGTCCTTACGCGCGCAGACCTTTCGCCCTGATACGTGCAGCGTTTTATCCCACAGCGTCAACGTGACAGGTGCGGTGGTTTCAATGGTTAACTGGTCATCTTCACAGGTAACGTGCATTGTTGCGTTCCGCCACCGCAGCGGGAAGGCGAGTTTCTGCCAGTGAGCAGGCAGCTTCGGCGCAAGATGCAGCTCCCCTTCGCTAATGTGCAGGCCAGCAAATCCCTGAATGGCGCCCAACCAGATCGCACCGGTGGCGGCGGCATGAATACCATCATCGCTGCTGTGCGGGTCGTCTCCCAGGTCAATGGCGATACCATCGCGCCAGAAGGCATACGCCCCGTCAGTGTCACCGCAGCGTGCGAGCACAATGCCGTGAATGGCTTTACTCAGGGATGAATCATGGATCGTGCGTGGCTCGTAGAACGCCAGATTGGCGGCACATTGCTGCGGCGTAAACCGTTCCGGCAGCAGGTAGTTAAGCATCACCACGTCGGCCTGCTTCAGGATCTGCATCTCGTTCACTTCCGCGCGAGAGTAATCAAGCAGAATGGTTTGCTTACCCGCTTTGGCTTTATAGCGGCTCAGATCGATGGCAGGTTTTGCCATGAAGGTATCATCCTGCGGGATCACACCCTCTGCGTCGGCCTCTGGCAGCCACAGGCGCGCCAGAAACGTCCCGGCATTCTCCGTAAAACGCGCATCTTCACGCCTAAACATCGCCATAAACTGACGCGCGCAGGCAACGTTGTGCCAGGCCAGATAGTTGGTGTAGGCGTTGTTGTTGACATGCTCGGTGTATTCATCCGGTCCGATTACGTCATGGATCTCAAGACGACCATTAATTTCCGTCGCGCGTCCCATCCAGAACGAAGCGGTTTCCATCAGCAGCGTCAGGCCCTCATTGCGCATAAAGGCATCGTCGTGTGTTGCCTGCCAGTAAGCGACAACGGCCCAGGCAATATCTGCCACGATGTGATGTTCAGCGAGTGCGGAGGCGACCTTCTGGCGAACCCCGGTGCGGATGTTAATGGCCGCAAATTCTGGCGTCTCTTCCTGTCCGCTGGCGGCACTTTCCCACGGGAACAACGCGCCCGGCCAACCGTTACGGCGTGCTTTTTCACGCGCGCCCGAAAGATTGAGCCAGCGATAGCGCAGCAGACTGCGGGCAATCTGTGGACGGGTAAACAGATGGAACGGCAGCAGGAAAATTTCGGTATCCCAGAAGACGTGTCCCTTATACCCCTCACCCGTCAGCCCTTTCGCCGCAATACTGCTTCGCTCATCATGAGCAGGCGTCATTGTCGTCAGATGCCAGACGGCGTAATCCAGCGCCAGCTGATCCTGCTGTTCTGCACAAGTCACTTCCACCCGAGCATCACGCCAGACCGCTTCCCAGGCGTACGCTGAGCTCTCAAGCAACGCATCGTAGCCTCTTGCCGCGCAGACTTTGAGATCGGCCAGCGCGTTGCGGGCGAAAGACTCCTGCGAGAGCGATTTATCGCAGCGATGCGTCAGCCAGACGATTTTTTCAAGCGTGACAGTGTCACCTTGCAAGATAGTCAGAGAATGATGAACGCTGAGGCGACGATTTTTGGCGGTGAAACAACTGTCGCTCTTAGCGGAGAGCTGACAAAACGCCGAAACAACAACTTCAGACGCCCGGTCCTGCGTTTCATACACACCCTGCATGTAGTGCTGGTCAAAGACCCTGACCGAGATTTCATCCAGATGCTGCCTGCCGCTGTTCGTTTGTGTCGCATCTATGCCGGTTTTCAGCACGGCCTGAGCGGCGCCGTCAAGCGGTGTGATCGAGAGCTGCATTGCCACTAAGGGCAACTGGTCCAGCGAAACAAAACGACGGCTCTCGAGGCGATAGCGTTTTCCGTCCGGCGAACGCCAGACAACATTACGATGCAGTTCGCCGTTAGCAAAGGCCAGCTCGCGTTGCCACTCAAGAATTTCGCCTGAAAGGAGCGTGAAATTGATGCCGTCCAGCTCAACTTCAATCCCGGTGACATCCGGCAGATTGATCAGCTCAGTGGTTTCGTTGCGTCCCGCGCGATGATACAGCCCCGCGAGGTACATGCCTCTGGTCTGCTGGGTGTAATCTTCTTCATGCGTGGCGCGCATGCCCATGTAGCCATTGCCGCAGGCCATAATGGACGCGTACTTATTCAGGCTATGCGGGCAAAAGCCCGGATCGGTTAATACAGACTGGTTCAGCATAACGTCACGCTTTCCCCTGTTTCCGCGGCTTCATATAATGCCGCGACTAATTGCTGGATCACCAGCCCCTGTTCCGCATCGGCAATCATGACCGGCTCGCCCAATACGTGGCGAACAAACGCGTCCATACTGCGCAGATGTCGGCGATCGTCAGCCTCTTCCCGCTGGGTCAGCGTCTGTAAAACACCGGCTTCGTCGTTATAAATGTGTGCCGGGAACAGCGTTGCACCCGCCTTCTCACCGCAGAAAGAGACGTTCATGATCGACTGCTCGCGGATATTAAGCGCAAAAGAGGTGTCCAGACGCAGAATGCCACCGTTGCAGAACTCAATCGTGCCAAACAGGGCATCTTCCACGGTAAACTGCGCAGGATCCCATTCGCCAAACTGGCCGGTGTGTTTCCGGTTCCCCAGTCTCTGGAAGCTGTGCGCGGTTACCCGCTTCACGGCCGGGAAGCCCAGCACATACATCGCGGCATCCAGCATATGAATGCCGATATCGATCAGCGGCCCGCCGCCCTGAAGCGATTTATTGGTGAACACGCCCCACCCCGGCACACCGCAACGACGCAGCGCCTGCGCGGAGGTGAAGTAAATTTCACCGAGCGTTCCGTTCATAACCGCATCGCGCAGGAGCTGGGTATCCAGGGCAAAGCGATGGTGAAAATCGTACGCGAGGACTTTTCCGGCCTTGCGCGCCGCGAGACGCATCTCATCCGCCTGGTGCGGCGTCATCGCCGGCGGCTTTTCACACATCACATGACAGCCTGCTTCGAGAGCCGCCATCACATGTTCAAAATGGAACCGGTTAGGCGAACAGACGCTCACCACATCCGGTTTTACTTCCTGCAACATCTCGTGAGCGTCCTGCCATGCCGATGGAATAGCATAACGTTCCGCGAACGCCTGTGCCTGCTCAAGGCGGCTGTCCATGACAGCCACCATTTGAACATCACTGCGCGTGGCGTAATACGAGGCATGCACTTTGTCTGCAACCTGCCCGGCGCCAATGATGGCGACGCGCAGAGGCAAAGGTGTAGAAGCACTCATCACGCTCGTCATCCTTAGCATTCACGCAAGTAAGTGAGAGAGTCCTTATAGGCCTGAGCCGGATCGTCGGCACGCACCCGGCACTCGTACACGACGTAACCCTGATAGTTATCGGCACGCAGCTGATCGAACAGGCTGGCGAAATCGAGGCTGCCGCTGCCCGGCTGATAGCGGTGGTTATCAGCAATGTGCAGATGACCCAGCAGGTCGCGGTTGTGATGCAGCGCTTCCGTCAGGGAGTCTTCTTCAATATTCATGTGGTAGAAATCACCGATGATCTGCACGTGCTTCAGGCCGTTCTCTTCGATATAACGACGCGCATCGGCCAGGGTGTTGATCATATGATCCTGATAGCGGTTCAGCGGCTCCAGGTAGACGGTAGTACCGGTGCGCGCTGCCACCTCATCCAGCCAGCGCAGGGAAGCGCTGACCGCTTTGCGATCGCCGTCCAGGCTACGTGGCGAAGTCATTGGCGGCAGACGGAAGGTAAACATCCCCCACGCAGCCGGAACGATAATCCCCTTGCCGCCCACTTCTGCCAGCGCTTCCAGAATGCGTTCAATCTGCTGTAGACCGTTCAGGCGGCGTTCTTCGATAAAATCCCCGATCCAGCCATCGTATCCGCCACAGGCCGTCGTGACCGGCAGGCCGGTGGCTTTGATAGCCGCTTTTACTTCGTCGAGGTTTTCCACCAGCAGCCGGCCATCAATTTCGTAGCCATCAAATCCCATCGCTTTGATGTATTCGAATTTTTCCATGATAGCGGTCGGGAAAAAGGCCTGGTTTTGTGTTGCGATTTTCATGATTTGCTGTCCTTAGCTTAAAAAGTGACGCCCATTTTGATACTGAGTTCCGGGTGCTGATCGACATACTTCATATAGCTTTCCGGGCTGGTGGTGAAGGTGACGACCGGGTCGATCAGATCTTCGCAATTGAGATAACCGTTCATCAGCAATTCCCAGCAGGTCTCTTCAATACGCTTGCGGCTCTAGCGCGGATAATCCGGGTTGGGTTCACTGCATGCGCGGGAGAAGACAATTTTGGCGTTGTTGAAGTGTGCCTCGCGACCAAGGTTGAAGCCCGCCGCAAACGGCTTGGCGAAGGCCACGTAGGAGATTGTTCCACCGTAGGCGAGACCGCGCAGCGCAGATTGCAGCGCATCTGCAAATCCGCTGGTTTCGATGATCACATCCGCGCCCTGCTTGCCGGTCAGTTTCTTAATTTCCAGACCAACATCGGTACCGATTGGGTTCAGGCAGTGGTCTGCACCGTGACGGCGGGCGATCTCACAGCGATGTTCGATAGGATCGACACCAATAACCACTGACGCGCCGGCTTTTTTCGCCAGCTGAATCGCAATCTGACCAATCGCGCCCAGTCCCACAACCACGACGAAATCCCCTACGCGGACGTTAGCATCACGCACGCCGCTCATGGCGAACTGCGCCGGATCGTAGCAAACGGCGTTTTTCCAGGATGCGCCCTGCGGCATTTTGCGCAGCTTATAGTTGTTCACCGCGTTAACAATGACCGTTTCCTGCAACGGGCCGTAGCAGCAGACGCTGTCGCCGATCTGGTATTCGGTCACGTCCGCACCACATTCGATGATGTCGCCGACGATCATGTTCCCCAGCTGGAATTTACCAAATTCGATGCCGCGCGCTGCACCTTCTTCACGCGGGGTAAACATCTGCCACTCCGCGTTGAACTCTTCATCGATGAACGGGCTTGCCGCGCGGAAATCCACGACTTCGGTGCCGTGTTTCGGGGCGCCATAACGGGCACGAATCTTCACCTCATGTGCTGCAACAGGACGATCTTCGTATTCCACCAGCGCCGCTACACGAGGCGCTGTCGCAACTAATTTTTTCATGACTGACTCCTTGTTAAAATCGGCCGCCTCAGCCCTTCACGCCGCCGGCGGTCAAACCACTTTTAATGAAACATTCAGACAGGGCATACATAATGACGACCGGAAGTGCCGTGACTAGCGATGCCGCCATCATGCGACCCCAGATGTAATCTGGCGTACTGAAGAGCGTGTTCAGCCCCACCGGCAACGTGAAGTTGCTGGCGCTGGACAGGAAAATGGAGGCGAACAGATAGTCATTCCACGCCACCATGAAGCAGTAGACAAAGACCGACACCAGACCCGAGATCGCCAGCGGCACGGTGATGCGGAAGATGATTTGCAGGCGGTTCAGGCCGTCCATCATCGCGGCTTCTTCGATTTCGTCCGGGATGGTGTCGAAATAGCTGCGCAGCATAAAGACCGCGGTAGGCAACGTCTGCGTCACCATGGTGATGATCAGCGCCAGTTCGGTGTCATAAATGCCGAGCGCGGTGATGATTTTGAACAGCGGCACCACCAGCAGGATCCCGGAGAACATATAGACGGTGTAGAAGCTCGCATTGATCGTCGTGCGCCCTTTAAAGCGCAGTTTGGATAACGCATACGCGCCCAGCGTGCCGAGAAACACCGCAATGACCGAGGAGGTCAGCGACACCACCATGCTGTTACGAAAGTAATCCACAAACGGGAAAATCAGCGGGTTAAAGATGTCGATGTAGTGCTGTAGCGTCCACTCCTGCGGCAGAATGGTCGGGTGCAGCGAGATCGCCTCTTTCGCGCTTTTGAACGACGTCATCAACATCACAAAAAATGGAAACAGCGTGATAATCAGAAATAGCGCCAGTCCCAGATAAAAACCGATACGGCCCAGAACGCGTTTATTTGTTGCCATTGAGGTTTACCCTTTTTCTGGTCAGCAGAATGACAGCGAAGATGATCACAAACAGCACAACGGAAATGGCGGCTGCTTTACCCAGGTCATTGAACGCAAAGGCGGTTTTGTAGAGATATACGCCCAGAATGTCGACCTTGGTGGTGAGCAGATATACATCCGCAAACATGTAGAACATCCAGATGGTTCGCAGCGTGACCACCGTGGCCAGCACCGGCATGATGGCGGGCAACGTCACGATACGAAAACGCTGCCAGGCATTTGCTCCGTCCATCTCTGCCGCTTCGTACAATGATTTATCAATGGTCTGCAAAATCGCGAGGAACGAGATAAAGGCGTACGGGAAGTAACGCCAGATGGCGAACAGCACAACCAGGACAAAACTGCTGCCAGGATTATCGAACCACAGCGGCGCCTGATCGTAGAGATGCAGCAGATCAACGCCCAGATAGTTCACAATCCCGTAGCCGTTGTTGAACATGTATTTCCAGGCAAATACCAGTGAAATAGACGGCGTCACGTAGGACAGAATCACCAGTGAACGTGCCGTTTTCCGCATGCGGAATTCACGGTTAAAGAAGATCGCTACGGCCAGTCCCAGCCCGGTGCTGCCGAGCACGACCAGCGCCGTATACCAGAACGTCATCCACAGGGAGTGCCAGAACGCAGCATCGCCCAGAATGCGAATGTAGTTATCCAGGCCGACGAACACCGCATCAATACGCGGGTTCAGCGGTAAACGTAAAAAACTGATTTCAATGTTGGAAATCATTGGCCAGGCCACCAGGCCCCCCAGCAAAATCAGGCTGGGGGCCAACAGCAGCATGGCGAAAGGCATATCTGAACGACCAGAAAACAACGTCTTCATAATTCCCTTCGCAAAGCGCTCCTATCGTTGTGTTATCAGGTCAGTCAGTTTCTTCTGGCTGTTGCTTAACGTCGCATTGAGATCTTTTTGTCCCACCGTCACGTTATGCACCATGGAACTGATAATGCCGGAGCCGGTAACGTCTCCCATGCGGGTAAAGTTTTTGTCGCCTACGGCGCCAAATACCTGGACGTTCGGGAACTGGGCAATCAGCTCGTAAGGCAGTTGGCCAAAGGCTTTGATCACGTCGTTGTTTTTCCAGCTATCAGTGCCCACCACGAGTTTGTTCACCGGCAGCGCCGCGCCAGGGGACATCATCACCCAGTCAGACGCGTTTTGAGCCTGCTCTATCCAGGTCACAAACTTTTCTGCCGCCTGCGTTTCCTCTTCGGTCTGGCCGGTCGTGATCGTCAACGAGGTGATCATGCCGTACACGGCTGATGATTTTTCCGTCGGGACCACGAACCCCAGGTTGGCCGGATTGCCATCTTTGTAGACCGCGGGCAGGATATAGGTGGAGTAAACGGCCATAGGCGCAGAGCCGTTCATGAAGGCGTCTTTGATCTCCATGACATCATTGGAGCCCGGCATGGTGTTCGCGGCCAGTGCCCGATAAAACGCCAGCGCTTTCGACATTTCAGGGGTATCGATTTTCACGTTGCCGTTTGCATCAAAGACGTTGGCTCCGCCTGACAACGCAAACTGCGAGAAGGCCTGCTCCGTCATGACGCTTTCTGCGGTTGGAAGCGCGATACCGTAATGTTTTTTCGCCGGTTCGTTGAGCGCCTGACTGGCTTTCAGCAGTTGCTCCCAGTTGTGCGGTTCTTCGATTCCCGCTGCCGCGAGCGCATCTTTGTGATACCAGACGCCGGACAGCCACGCGCTAACCGGCACCCCCGTCCATGCCTTGCCGTCTTCGGTGCGAACAACGCGTAAAATACCGTCGTAAAAGGTATCTTCACCGACGGCTTTAATCGCGTTGCCGATCGCGTCACGGTCCAGCAGTTGCTCTTTATCCATGACTTTGGCGTAGTCATGGCTGACTTCAATCACTTCCGGCAGCGCGCCGGTACGGGCCAACGTAATGACCTTGGTGTTATAGGCATCTTCCTCAACGGGGACCTGTTTCACCGTAATAGTCGGGTTTTCTTTCTCGAATTTTTCGATCAGTTTCGTAATAACTGCCTGACGCTCCTGTTCTACCGACGAGTGCATAAACTCAATGGTGACCTGAGATGCTTTATCGTCCTTACAGCCTGATAACAGGGCGCACGAAACCAGTGCTGATAACAGCACAATTTTGGGCATTTTCATTTTAGGGTCCTTTTTAGTTTTATTTAATCCACATTACCTGCCATGGATTGAGGGTCAGTTCCGTACCGCTAATATCTTGTCCTGAGAGTAATTCCCTACCAAAGAGCGTTTGTCCATAAACGGTCTGCATTTTATTGCTAAAATTAAATAATGCTGTCATTCGCTCGCCATTTTCAGCAACACGAACAATTTTAAGAATATGTTCACCGATTGCGTCAAAAATAGCCTGACTATCCGGATGGAACGCACGCTCGCCGCGACGAATAGCAATAAGCTCACTCAAACGAGAATAAATCTGATAACGTATACTCTTATTATTATTAAGCTCCCGATCAACCTGACCTGCGGTGTATTTCTTCCTGTTTATCGCGCGATTATATCCGAGACGTTCGACACCTTCATAATCGTTACGCGAACCAAGAATGCTTTGAATATATACAGCCGGTACGCCAGGAAAACTTAACAACACAGCATGCGCCAGGATGAACCGCGCAATGCGCTCATCATCTGAGCTGTCTCGCAAACTCAACGCATCAAGATAGGTGACATTAATTTCATAGGGGCTTCGCGTTCCGTCAGGATTATTTTTCCAGTTGACCAGCGCGCCTTCCTGCTGAAGCTTTTCGACCAGCGAGAGGATCTCTGATTCCGGAAGGATGCCGCGTAACGGGTTCAATCCGATACCATCATGTGAAGCCAGGAAATTAAACCAGGTGGTGTAAGTTGAAGGCAGCGCCAGCGAGCCCGCCCACCGGCACAGGGCTTTAACATCCTGACGATGAACGGCGTGCAGCACCAGCGGTGGTAAGGAAAACTGATAGACCATCTGGGCTTCATTTTCACCATCACCGAAGTAAGAGATATTGTCTTTGTGGGGAACATTTGTCTCAGTGATGATCACCGTTCCAGGCGCCACGGCGTCCGTATGGCGCGGAACAGCTGGATAAGGCAATGGGTTTGTTCCAGATGGATACAGGTGGTTCCCGGGATCTTCCACATAAACCCGACCGCATCCAGACGGATATAACGCGCCCCTTCCATGAGGTAATGGAGCAGAACGTCAACCATGGCAATCAGCACCTGCGGCGAGGCGAAATTGAGATCGATTTGGTCATCGCTGAATGTGGTCCACAGATGACGAACGCTGCCATCATTAAGCGTGAACGGCGTCAGCAGCGGTAATGCGCGGGGACGCGTCACCGCCGATAAATCGGTTTCGGGATCGACAGAAATAAAGAAATCTTTGTAGCCCGGCTTCTGCGCCAGATAATTAGCAAACCATTCGCTTTTCGCTGACATATGGTTGCAAACAAAGTCAAACATTAAGCTGGCAGACTGTTTTAATTCCGCGACATCTCGCCAGGTTCCGGTTTCAGGTGCAACTTCGTGATAATCAATAACGGAAAATCCATCATCCGACGACCACGGATAAAACGGTAACAGATGGACATGAGAAAACGTGCGAGAAAGCCATTCATTATAGAAACGGGTAAATACCGGCAACGCTTTCTCCCCTTTCGCGGAGAACTGATCGGCATAGGTAATCAGCACAACGTCTTTTTCATCCCAGCCTGACTTACGCTTTTCCGTAATATTAACCGCCGCCTTTTCAAGCTTAGTTAATAACACGTTAAGGTGTGCATCTGAAAATGATTCACCGTAAATATGATTGATAAGTTTTTTAATTTTTGCGTTCACATTATTTTCCATGGTAGCGGTCCCACGGATTGGCAATCTACTCCCATGTAAAATATCTGTCAACGGACCCGGGGGCAGAAAGCGGCAATCTCAGCGCAGCGCAACGCATTATTGTGAGCTGCCGCAAAGAAAGCAGAAAAGCATAAGAAACGCAGAAGGGAAAGTCATGCCCCTTCTCTGGGCGAGAAAGGGCTTATGCGGGAGGAACTAGCGTGACAGGTAGCGCCGGGAAACGCGTTTTGCCAGCTTCTGTAACAGCGGCTCCAGAGCGACCGCCAGCAACATTCTGACCGGCTTGCGGGCAACAGACTTGATCGCCCAACCCGCCACACCCGCCGGGCCATAACGTAACGCCGTCATCAGAACCAGTTTACCTGCGATTTTCAGGCCGGGTTTTACCTTCTGACCGGCCTGTTGCCAGTTTTGTTTCATGTAAGTTCTCTCTTAAAGCTGACGAAAACGACTTCTCAGCGTAAAGGTATCGGAGGTGACATAACGTTCCATCTCGCGCAATCGCTTCTCCCCTGCGCTCAGCTGTTCATCCACCGCGTTCAGGAGATCGCTGCTGGTTGGCGTGTTCTCCGCATCCAGCTCACCTTCCGGCATAGGATCGAGTACAAACGACAGGATGATGTATGCCACCAGTGTAATAAAGGCCAGGCCGAAGAAAATCGACAATACGGTGACCACACGCACCAGTTTTACCGGAACATCCAGATAGTGCGCCAGCCCGGCGCAAACGCCCCGAACCATGCCCTGCTGTGGGATCCGCCACAGTTTTTTATTCAGATTCAGTCCAGCCATTACCGTTCCCTCCAGTTCGGGTGTTCCGCGTCCAGGATCGCTTCCAGCGCCTGAATACGTTCGCGCATTTTATTTGCCTCGGCAGAAAGCTGCGCCAGCCGCTGTTGTTCACTCTGCGACAGCTCACCGCGTGAAGAGCGGTTGCTGTAGTGCAGCCATAACCAGATGGGCAGAACAAACAGCACGAAAATGGTCAGGGGTATAGCCAGAAAAAGCGCGCTCATGTGTACTCCTTGTCTTACGATGCGGCACGCTCAGGTGCCGCAGGAATTATTATTGGTTGTCTTGTTTCATTTTGGCTTTCAGCGCAGCCAGTTGCTCGCTAATTTCATCATCGGCTTTCAGGTCAGCAAACTGCTGATCGAGGGTTTTCTGTTTACCGATGCTGTGGCTCTCGGCTTCCGCTTCCATGTGGTCGATGCGACGTTCAAACGATTCGAAACGGGCCATCGCTTCATCCAGCTTGCCGCTGTCCAGCTGGCGACGCACGTCGCGGGACGAGCTTGCAGCCTGGTGGCGCAGCGCCAGAGCCTGTTGACGTGCACGGGTTTCGCTGAGTTTGTTTTCAAGCTCACCAATCTCTTTCTTCATACGCGCCAGAGTATCATCCACCAGCGTCACTTCGTGTTCCAGCGTGGCAACCATGTCGGTCAGCTTCTGCTTCTCAATCAGCGCAGCGCGAGCCAGATCTTCTTTATCTTTACGCAGCGCCAGTTCCGCTTTTTCCTGCCATTCGTTAAGCTGGGCAGTTGCCTGCTCGATACGACGCGTTAACTGCTTTTTCTCTGCCAGCGCGCGGGCGGAGGTGGAGCGTACTTCAACCAGCGTGTCTTCCATCTCCTGAATCATCAGGCGCACCAGCTTCTGCGGATCTTCCGCTTTCTCCAGCAGCGAGTTGATGTTGGCGTTCACGATGTCGGCAAAACGAGAAAAAATACCCATAATTCAATCCTCATAGTTCTGTTATCGGGCGATGCCCTGCTGAGTAGTTAATACAAATCCCATGCCAACTTTTTATCTTATTGATTTTACTGAGTGTGATTGATATTTATCCAGCCAGCGGCTATTCTCACCTGGTGAATATCACTAAGGAGTGGTTAATTTCATCATGGCTGAATATAAAGATAATTTGCTTGGCGAGGCCAACAGCTTCCTGGAAGTGCTTGAACAGGTATCGCGCCTCGCGCCGCTGAATAAACCGGTGCTGATTATCGGTGAGCGCGGAACGGGTAAAGAACTTATCGCTAACCGCCTGCACTTTCTTTCTGGCCGCTGGGACGGCCCTTTTATTTCGCTTAACTGCGCGGCGCTGAATGAAAACCTGCTCGACACCGAGCTGTTTGGTCATGAAGCTGGCGCCTTCACCGGCGCACAAAAACGCCATCCCGGACGCTTTGAGCGCGCCGATGGCGGAACGCTCTTTCTCGACGAGCTGGCGACCGCGCCGATGCTGGTGCAGGAAAAGCTGCTGCGCGTCATTGAGTACGGTGAACTGGAACGCGTTGGCGGCAGTCAGCCCCTCCAGGTCAACGTTCGCCTGGTATGCGCCACCAACGCCGACCTGCCCGCGATGGTGGCTGAGGACAAATTCCGCGCCGACCTGCTGGACAGGCTGGCTTTCGATGTTGTACAGCTGCCGCCGCTGCGGGAACGGCGCAGCGATATCATGCTGCTGGCCGATCAGTTTGCCATTCAGATGTGCCGGGAACTGGGTCTGCCTCTCTTTCCGGGCTTCAGCGAACGGGCCACCGGGACCCTGCTCGGTTACCACTGGCCGGGCAATATTCGTGAACTGAAAAACGTGGTGGAACGGTCCGTTTACCGGCATGGCAGCAGCGAGACCGAACTGGACAACATTATTCTCGATCCGTTTCGGCGTGAGGATAAACAGCCCCCGGCTCCGGCGACGCGCCAGCAGGCTCCGGCGTTGCCGCTCGATTTACGCCAGTTCCAGCATCAGCAGGAGCAACAGCTGCTTGAGCAGAGCCTGAAAGAGGCGAAATATAATCAGAAACGGGCGGCTGAACTGCTGGGCCTGACCTACCATCAGTTAAGGGCATTGCTCAAAAAACATCAAATGCGCTGACATTATCAGCACTTACCCCCAGACATTTTTACGAAGCAGGCGTAAGTGCGATACACTTTGCAGATCGAATCTAAAAACCTTAAAAACTATGCGCCTGGTTTTATCGTCCCTGTTTGCACTCGGTTTGTTCAGCAATCTGGCCTTTGCTGCGCCCGATCGCGCTGTGCCTCCTGATATCCGTGATAGTGGTTTCGTCTACTGCGTCAGCGGTCAAGTTGATATTTTTAATCCGCAAAAAGCGGGGAGCGGCCTGATTGTCGATACGCTGGCCGCACAGCTCTACGATCGCCTGCTCGACGTCGATCCTTATACCTATCGGCTGGTTCCGGAGCTTGCTGAAAGTTGGGAAGTGCTTGATAACGGCGCCACATACCGCTTTCGTCTACGCGATGATGTCGCATTTCAGCACACCCCGTGGTTTACCCCAACCCGTAAGCTCAACGCGGATGACGTGGTTTTCACCTTCCAGCGCATATTCAACCGCAATCATCCGTGGCATAACGTTAATGGCGGGAACTTCCCCTATTTCGATAGTCTGCAATTCGCGGACTCGGTCAAAAGCGTTCGCAAACTGGATAACCGTACGGTTGAGTTTCGTCTGAATCGCCCGGATGCCTCCTTCCTCTGGCATCTGGCGACGCACTACGCCTCGGTCATGTCAGCCGAATACGCGGATCAGCTGACGAAAAAGGATCGTCAGGAACGTCTCGATCGTGAGCCTGTAGGCACCGGTCCGTTCCAGTTAGCAGAGTACCGCGCCGGACAATACATTCGCCTGCAACGCCACGATCGTTTCTGGCGCGGCAAGCCGCTGATGCCGCAGGTTATTGTTGATCTGGGTTCAGGTGGAACAGGCCGACTCTCCAAACTGCTGACCGGCGAGTGCGACGTGCTTGCCTGGCCTGCGGCCAGCCAGTTGACCATTTTGCGCGACGACCCACGCCTGCGCCTGACCCTGCGCCCGGGCATGAACATCGCTTATCTGGCGTTTAACACCGATAAGCCGCCGCTGAATAATCCGGCCGTGCGCCATGCGCTGGCGTTAGCGATCAACAACCAGCGTCTGATGCAGTCGATTTACTACGGTACCGCGGAAACCGCCGCCTCTATTCTTCCGCGCGCCTCCTGGGCCTATGACGGCGAGGCGAAGATTACGGAATATAATCCGGCGAAAGCGCGCGAACAGCTTAAAGCGCTGGGGGCAGAAAACCTGACGCTACAGCTGTGGGTGCCCACCAGCTCTCAGGCGTGGAACCCCAGCCCGCTGAAAACGGCTGAGCTGTTGCAGGCTGATATGGCGCAGGTGGGCGTTAAGGTGATCATCGTGCCTGTCGAAGGCCGTTTCCAGGAGGCGCGTCTGATGGACATGAATCACGACTTAACGCTGGCTGGCTGGTCCACCGACAGTAACGACCCGGACAGCTTCTTCCGTCCGCTGCTGAGCTGTGCGGCAATCAACTCCCAGACCAACTACGCCCACTGGTGTAACCGGGAATTTGATGCCGTTCTGCAAAAAGCGCTGGCGTCTCAACAGCTTGCCTCACGCATTGAGGCCTATGATGAAGCGCAAAATATTCTGGCCAGAGAACTTCCCGTGTTGCCGCTTGCCTCTTCCCTGCGCCTCCAGGCCTACCGTTACGATATTAAAGGGCTGGTACTCAGCCCGTTTGGTAACGCCTCCTTCGCGGGCGTGACCCGTGAGAAAGAACAAGAGGTGAAGAAACCATGATTATATTTACCTTGCGTCGGCTGCTGTTACTGCTGGTCACCCTGTTCTTCCTGACCTTTGTCGGCTTTAGCCTGAGCTACTTTACGCCGCACGCCCCGCTTCAGGGCTCATCCCTCTGGGACGCCTGGCTGTTCTGGTTTAATGGCCTGCTGCACTGGGATTTTGGCGTGTCCAGCATCAACGGACAGCTCATCTCCGAGCAGCTGAAAGTGGTTTTCCCGGCCACCATGGAGCTATGTATACTCGCCTTTGGCTTTGCCCTCATGGTGGGGATCCCGGTGGGGATGCTGGCGGGCATTTATCGTAATAAGTGGCAGGATAAATTCATCAGCGCGCTTGCCTTAATTGGCTTTTCCATCCCTGTTTTCTGGCTGGCGCTGCTGCTTACCCTCTTCTTCTCACTGACGTTAGGCTGGCTGCCGGTATCTGGCCGTTTTGACCTGCTGTATAACGTGCAAACGGTGAGCGGCTTCGCCATCGTTGACGCCTGGCTTTCTGATTCAGTCTGGCGCGACGAGATGATCGTGAGCGCGCTGCGCCACATGGTGCTGCCGGTGCTCACGCTGGCCGTCGCGCCGACGACCGAAGTGATCCGCCTGATGCGCATCAGCACTATTGAAGTCTTCGATCAAAACTATGTGAAAGCCGCCGCCACGCGCGGACTGTCTCGCCTGACGATTCTACGTCGCCATGTGCTG
Source organism: Enterobacter sp. UPMP2061 (assembly GCF_053709615.1). Taxonomy (NCBI): domain Bacteria; kingdom Pseudomonadati; phylum Pseudomonadota; class Gammaproteobacteria; order Enterobacterales; family Enterobacteriaceae; genus Enterobacter; species Enterobacter sp. UPMP2061. The sequence goes on along the minus strand of NZ_JBSKJP010000003.1, from coordinate 80,718 downwards.
CACAATGCGTTGCCCCCCGTTATCCCACGTCTTGGGCTGCAATTCTCAACCATGCTGACGCTGGCGATGATCACCGAGATGGTTTTCAGCTGGCCGGGCCTTGGGCGCTGGATGATCAACGCCATTCGCCAGCAGGATTACGCGGCGATCTCTGCCGGCGTGATGGTGATTGGCTCGCTGGTCATTATTGTTAACGTTGTTTCCGATATTTTGGGTGCCATGGCCAACCCATTGAAGCATAAGGAATGGTATGCCTTACGATAACGTCTACAGCGAAAAGCGCACGCCCGGTGCGCTACGTACCGTGTGGCGTAATTTTTACGGCGACACCACGGCGATGATCGGCTTTTACGGCTGCATTGGCCTCGTGTTGCTGTGCGTTTTGGGTTCGTGGTTTGCGCCGTATGGCATCGATCAGCAGTTCCTGGGTTATCAGCTTTTACCGCCGTCGTGGTCGCGTTACGGGGAGGTTTCGTTCTTCCTGGGGACTGACGATCTCGGGCGCGACGTGCTAAGTCGTTTACTGAGCGGCGCCGCACCGACGGTGGGCGGCGCGTTCGTGGTCACCCTGGCCGCTGCGATCTGCGGCCTGGCGCTGGGCATTTTTGCCGGCTCAACCCACGGGCTGCGGTCGGCCGTGCTTAACCATATTCTGGATACCCTGCTCTCTATTCCTTCGCTGCTGCTGGCGATTATCGTCGTGGCCTTCGCGGGGCCGCATCTCACCCATGCGATGTTCGCCGTCTGGCTGGCCATTCTGCCGCGCATGGTGCGCTCGGTTTACAGCCTGGTTCACGACGAGCTGGAGAAAGAGTATGTCGTCGCCGCCCGTCTGGATGGCGCCACCACGTTTAATATTTTGTGGTTTGCCGTGCTGCCTAACATTGCCGCCGGGCTGGTGACGGAGATCACCCGCGCCCTGTCGATGGCGATTCTGGATATCGCAGCGCTGGGCTTCCTGGACCTTGGCGCACAGCTTCCCTCCCCGGAATGGGGCGCCATGCTCGGCGATGCGCTGGAGCTGATTTACGTTGCGCCGTGGACGGTCATGCTGCCGGGCGCGGCCATCATGGTGAGCGTGCTGCTCGTTAACCTGCTGGGCGACGGGATCCGCCGCGCAATCAATGCGGGGGTGCAATAATGCCGTTACTCGATATCCGCAACCTCACGATAGAAATTAAAACGGGCGAAGGCTGGGTCAAGGCCGTGGATCGCATCAGTATTACGCTCGCAGAGGGCGAAATCCGCGGGCTGGTGGGCGAATCGGGTTCGGGGAAAAGTCTGATCGCCAAGGCCATTTGCGGCGTGGCGAAAGACAACTGGCGGGTGACCGCCGACCGTATGCGTTTCGACGACATCGATCTGTTGCGTCTCTCCCCGCGCGAACGCCGTAAACTGGTGGGCCATAACGTCTCGATGATTTTCCAGGAGCCGCAATCCTGTCTCGATCCGTCCGAGCGCGTCGGGAAACAGCTGATGCAGAATATTCCCGGCTGGACTTATAAAGGCCGCTGGTGGCAGCGTTTCGGCTGGCGTAAACGCCGTGCCATTGAGCTGTTGCACCGTGTCGGGATCAAAGACCATAAAGACGCGATGCGCAGTTTTCCCTACGAACTGACCGACGGTGAATGCCAGAAAGTGATGATTGCCATCGCCCTGGCGAATCAGCCGCGTCTGCTGATTGCGGACGAACCAACGAACGCGATGGAGCCAACCACCCAGGCGCAGATTTTCCGCCTGCTCACGCGTCTGAACCAGAATAACAACACCACCATTTTGCTGATCAGCCACGACCTGCAAATGCTGAGCAAGTGGGCGGATAAAATTGACGTAATGTATTGCGGACAGACGGTAGAAACCGCGCCAAGCGAAGACCTGGTGACGACGCCGCATCATCCCTACACGCAGGCGCTGATCAGGGCGATCCCGGACTTTGGCAGCGCGATGCCGCACAAAAGCCGGCTGAATACGCTGCCTGGCGCGATACCGCTGCTGGAATCGCTGCCCATTGGCTGCCGTCTGGGTCCGCGTTGCCCGTATGCTCAGCGCAAATGCATCGAAACACCGCGCCTGACAGGGCCGAAAAATCATCTGTTTGCCTGTCATTTCCCGCTGAACATGGAGAGAGAGTGAAATGGTCGAAACCTTACTGGAAGTACGTAACCTGAGTAAGACCTTTCGCTATCGCACCGGCCTGTTTCACCGTCAGACCGTCGAGGCTGTTAAACCGCTGAGCTTTACGCTGCGCGAAAAGCAGACGCTGGCGATTATCGGTGAAAACGGCTCGGGAAAATCGACCCTGGCAAAAATGCTCGCGGGTATGGTCGAGCCGAGCGGCGGTGAAATACTGATTGACGATCATCCTCTGGAATTTGGGGACTACTCTTTTCGCAGTCAGCGCATCCGGATGATTTTTCAGGATCCGTCGACGTCCCTGAACCCGCGTCAGCGTATTTCCCAGATTCTGGATTTCCCGCTGCGGTTGAATACCGACCTGGAGCCGGAAGCACGTCGCAAACGGATTGTCGAAACTCTGCGTCTGGTAGGCCTCCTGCCCGACCATGTCAGCTATTACCCGCACATGCTGGCCCCTGGCCAAAAACAGCGTCTCGGTCTGGCCCGCGCGCTAATCCTGCGCCCGAAGGTCATCATCGCCGACGAAGCGCTGGCGTCGCTGGATATGTCGATGCGTTCGCAGCTCATTAACCTGATGCTGGAGTTACAGGAAAAACAGGGTATCGCGTATATCTACGTGACTCAGCATCTGGGCATGATGAAGCACATAAGCGACCAGGTGCTGGTGATGCACCAGGGAGAAGTTGTCGAGCGCGGCAGTACCGCTGACGTACTGGCCTCCCCGCTCCATGACCTGACGAAACGCCTGATTGCCGGACACTTTGGTGAAGCGTTGACGGCGGACGCGTGGCGTAAAGATCGTTAGCCGCTGCGTAACCCGCTTGCCAGCAGAGTAAACACCTCTATGGCATGCGGGAGGGTCTTCTGCGGTTCTTCACTCGCGGCAATCAGCAGAGCCGCATTCAGCGCAGCGCCATTCAGCAGATGGGCTGCGACTCGGGCATCCATCTTTTTGATTACGTTGCACTCCATCATTTTTTCGATGGTCTGACGGGTCGACTCAAGGCAGCTGTTCTGGCTGGGCCATTGCGCCGGGTCGCCCAGAACAGCCGGGCCGTCAAGGAGGACGATACGCTGAACTTCCGGAACGAGCGCCATTTTGATATAGGCGATGCCCTCCGCCAGCAGTCGCTCCCAGTCATCTTCGGCGGCGGCGGCAATCGCTTTTGCGTTTGCTGCCATTTCGCTGTCTATCTGCGCGACCACCGCCGCCAGTAGTCCCTTCTTGTCGTTGAAATTATGATATAGCGCGCCGCGTGTTAACCCCACGCTTGCCGTGAGTTCATCCATTGACGCTGCGGCATAGCCTTTTTCAGCAAATGCCTTTCGCGCCGCCTGAATCATTTTCTCGCGATTTTCCTGGGCCGTTTCAGCGCGACGTTTTGTAGCCATGGGACTTCCTTAATTAAGCGATAACTATAATTTGACATACGCGATGTATGTGAATTACATTTTTCACATACATCGCGTATGTTACTTCTACCGCGTAAGCACAACAATACCCCTGACAGAAAAGGAAAAGCCATGCATCCACGTGATCCCGTCTTCCCGGCTAACCGACATGCCCTCTATAAAGAGCATGGCTATTCAGCTGCAATTCGCTCTGGCGATCTGTTATTTGTTTCCGGTCAGGTTGGCAGCCGCAGCGATGGCACACCTGAACCCGACTTCCCCGCTCAGGTGCAGCTGGCGTTCGATAATTTACGGGCGATCCTGGCAGCCGCGGGATGTACTTTTGACGATCTGATTGATGTCACGACGTTTCATACCGATCCTGAAAACCAGTTTCCCGTCATCATGGAGGCGAAAAAACTGGCATTTCCGCACGCTCCTTACCCAAACTGGACAGCAATAGGCGTTAACTGGCTTGCGGGTTTTGATTTCGAAATTAAGGTTATCGCCAGGATCCCCTCGTCAGCGAATTAAGATCCGGCTGTGCTCCGGGCAGTCTCTGGTTGGATGAGGCGAACCCCGCGTGCGGTGATATACTGCTGGGATACACACGAAACAGCCTGATGAAGAGACAGTTCGACCTCTTCCGTGAGCCCATTCACGGCGCAGGAGCGAGAAATATCGTGACACAAGGGGCTGTGAGTGGGCTATAATTTCGAGCTAATTTCGAATGATTTTGAAATACTGCCTGTAACGCTATGAATTACAAGGCAAAATAAGAAATGAATATAAGGATTAAAGCTATGGGTTTTCTTTCCGGTAAGCGCATTCTGGTGACTGGCGTTGCCAGCAAACTGTCCATCGCATACGGCATCGCACAGGCAATGCATCGCGAAGGCGCTGAGCTGGCGTTCACCTACCAGAACGACAAGCTGAAAGGCCGTGTTGAAGAATTTGCCGCGCAGCTGGGTTCCAGCATTGTTCTGGAATGTGACGTTGCACAAGACGAAAGCATTGATGGCATGTTTGCTGAACTGGCAAAAGCATGGCCGAAATTCGACGGTTTTGTTCACTCCATCGGCTTCGCTCCTGGCGACCAGCTGGACGGCGACTACGTGAACGCGGTTACCCGTGATGGCTTCAAAATCGCCCACGACATCAGCTCCTACAGCTTCGTTGCAATGGCAAAATCCTGCCGCGCGATGCTGAACCCGGGCGCAGCCCTGCTGACTCTGTCCTACCTCGGCGCAGAACGTGCTATCCCTAACTACAACGTTATGGGTCTGGCGAAAGCATCTCTGGAAGCCAACGTGCGCTACATGGCGAACGCGATGGGTCCTGAAGGCGTGCGTGTTAACGCTATTTCTGCGGGTCCAATCCGTACCCTGGCCGCTTCCGGTATCAAAGATTTCCGTAAAATGCTGGCACACTGCGAAGCGGTTACCCCGATTCGTCGTACCGTTACCATCGAAGATGTGGGTAACTCTGCGGCATTCCTGTGCTCTGACCTTTCCGCGGGCATCTCCGGCGAAGTGGTTCACGTTGACGGCGGCTTCAACATCGCTGCAATGAACGAGCTGGAAATCAAATAAGCTTGTCACTCTCTTCCCGCCAGGGAAGAGAGTTTCCTCCCGCCCCTCGTTATTCCGTTCAGCTATTTGTTATCACCTAACAATATTTTTCCCCTCATCCGCCTTACGCCAGGATATTGATCGCCATTTTGAGATCAAGGAACGCCCATGGAACAACGCCGTTTTTCCGGCAAAGGCCACTGGTATCATGAAACCCAGTCGAATCATTCGCAGACGGACGTTCTGCCGCTGGTGCCCGAAGCCGCTAACGTCGACGACCGTTTTTTGCTCGATTTAGCCCTGCCCGATGACATTCTCGCAAGCTGTGCTGGTTGGCTTACGCCTGCCCGAACCCTCTGTCATCTTTTGTTCCCACTTGATACTCCCGTGAACCGTCTGCATACGCTCAGCGCCTACGACAGGCTGAGCACGGCATTAACGGTTGCCCAGGCGTGTGGCGTTCAGCGGCTCTGTAACCACTACGCTGCTCTGCTCGCCCCTCTTCCGGGGCCGGACTCCTCCCGGGAAAGCAATCGACGCCTTGCAGAAATTACCCAGTATGCCCGCCAGTTAGCCAGCTCACCCGATGTCATCGATGATAAAGCCCAAAACCAGCTTGATGAGGTTGGACTCACAACGTATGACATTGTGCTTATCAACCAGATCATCGGCTTTGTCGGTTTTCAGGCGCGAGTGGTCGCGGTATTTCAGGCATTGCTTGGCCATCCGGTACGCTGGCTGCCCGGGCATCACATTCAGCCCCATACGCTGCCGGTCAGCTTCAGCAGATGGACCGCCACGCTACCCGCGGTTGAGCTAAAATATGCCAGTGCGCTTCAGCTTGAGGCGCTCTCACGCTGGCAGGCGGAACCGGCACTCGAAGCGCTTACTCCTGTGCTGTGTCATGAGCAGATGCTGCTTGATCTGACGGGCGAAATTCTGCTTAACCATCCGCGAAGTGAAGGTCCCGCCTCTTCGATGCTCTCAGCCGCTCGTGCGCTGCTTGTCGCCTCTCCGGATCGCTTTAGCGCCGCCCAGTTAACGCCCCTGACCGGGTCAGGTCTCTCGCCAGAGAAGGCCATCAACCTGCTTACGCGAGATGCATTTTATGGCTGGCTGGACCGTCTGCGCGTGGCGCTCGGTAAAGAGGAATAACCATACTCTTTACCTAAAGAGCGCTTGCTGTAGCAGTGAGATTCGCGTAAAACTGTCAGCCGCTCAATGGCTACGAAAATAGAACATTATGTTTCAGGACAACCCGCTGCTAGCGCAGCTTAAACAGCAACTGCATTCCCAGACGCCGCGTGCAGAAGGGGTCGTAAAAGCCACGGAAAAGGGCTTTGGCTTTCTTGAAGTTGACGGGCAGAAGAGCTACTTCATTCCGCCTCCTCAGATGAAGAAAGTGATGCATGGCGACCGCATTTCGGCCGTTATTCATACCGAAAAGGAACGAGAGTCTGCCGAGCCGGAAGCACTGATCGAACCTTTCCTGACCCGCTTTGTCGGGAAAGTGCATAAAAAAGACGATCGTCTTTCTGTCGTGCCGGACCATCCTCTCCTGAAAGATGCTATTCCGTGCCGCGCCGCGCGTGGCGTTGAGCATGATTTTGTTGAGGGTGACTGGGCGGTTGCTGAGATGCGCCGTCATCCTTTAAAAGGCGATCGCGGTTTTTACGCCGAGCTTACCCAATACATTACCTTCGGCGACGACCATTTCGTCCCATGGTGGGTGACGCTGGCGCGCCACAACCTCGAAAAAGAAGCGCCTGAGGGCGTGGCGACTGAAATGCAGGACGAAGGTCTGGAACGTCGCGATCTGACGGCGCTGGACTTTGTCACCATTGACAGCGCCAGCACCGAGGATATGGACGATGCGCTGTATGCCGAAGAGACAGCCGATGGCAAACTGCATCTGACCGTCGCCATTGCCGACCCTACCGCATGGATTGTCGAAGGCAGCAAGCTGGACGAGATGGCCAAAGTGCGCTCGTTCACCAACTACCTGCCGGGCTTTAACATTCCGATGCTGCCGCGTGAACTCTCCGACGATCTTTGCTCGCTGCGTGCGCATGAAGTGCGTCCGGTGCTGGCCTGTCGGATGACCATTGCGGCTGACGGTACCATTGAAGAAGATATTGAATTCTTCGCCGCCACCATCGAATCCAAAGCCAAGCTGGCCTATGACGACGTGTCCGACTGGCTGGAAAACACGGGCAGCTGGAAACCCGAGTCCGACAACATTGCCGCACAAATTCGTCTGCTGCACCGCGTCTGCCTGAGCCGCAGCGAATGGCGTCAAACTCACGCGCTGGTCTTCAAAGATCGTCCGGACTACCGTTTTGTGCTGGGTGAAAAAGGTGAAGTGCTGAATATCGTCGCTGAGCCGCGCCGTATTGCCAACCGCATCGTTGAAGAAGCGATGATATCCGCCAACATTTGTGCCGCCCGCGTGCTGCGCGACAAATTAGGCTTTGGCATTTACAACGTGCACACCGGGTTTGATCCGGCGAACACCGAAGCGCTGGCTGCCCTGCTGAAAACCCATGACGTACACGTCGATCCTGAGGAAGTGCTGACCCTGCAAGGTTTCTGCAAACTGCGCCGCGAGCTGGACGCGCAGCCTTCAGGGTTCCTTGACAGCCGTATTCGCCGCTTCCAGTCCTTTGCGGAAATCAGCACCGAGCCAGGCCCGCACTTCGGCCTTGGCCTTGAGGCTTACGCGACCTGGACCTCCCCGATCCGTAAGTACGGCGATATGGTTAACCATCGTCTGCTGAAAGCGATCATCAAAGGGGAATCTGTTGCCCGCCCACAGGATGATACGACGTTGCAGATGGCAGAACGTCGCCGTCTCAACCGTATGGCGGAGCGTGATGTCGGCGACTGGTTATACGCGCGCTTCCTGAATGATAAGGCAGGGACTGACACCCGTTTCCCGGCTGAAATCATTGACATCAGCCGCGGCGGTATGCGCGTTCGTCTGGTGGATAATGGCGCCGTTGCCTTTATTCCTGCCCCGTTCCTGCATGCCGTTCGCGACGAACTGGTTTGTAGCCAGGAAAACGGGACCGTGCAAATTAAAGGCGAAACGGTTTACAAGGTCACTGACGTGATTGATGTCACCATCGCTGAAGTGCGCATGGAAACCCGCAGTATTATCGCGCGCCCTGTCGCCTGATAACCGCGTAAACTTCCGGCCGTTCCGTTAAGGGGTGGCCGGGAGTTCTCTTCTGTATTATCTCCCGCAAAATCATCGTTTTTTCTCACACTTTTCTGTTTCCCATCGCCACATTTCGCCAGAATTATCTACAGTAAAAGAGAGCCGTCATTGTCGACTGCAAATGAATAATTTGTGCGCTACTCAGCAGCCGCGGGAGAAAACGTGATGGACGATCTGGAGCAGAATTTGCTGTTTCGTTACATGGGTACGCATAGCCCCTGGTGGCGACTGACAGCAGACAGCAATGCTCTGCATCTTGCTGCCAGTGAAAGCGCTGACATCATTCAGGTGGTGGCGCTGGATGATGAGCAGGCCGCGCTGATCCGCCAGCTCACCGTGATAACTTCCAGCATTGCCATGACCCTGCCCTTGTACGGTGTGGACGTTCCCGTTCATCTTGTCGGCCGTAAAATTAACAAAAATGAGTGGGCAGGAACGGCATCAGCCTGGAACGATACTCCTTCCGTGGCGCGGGACTTGGCGCAGGGGCTCTCCTTCGCCGAACAGGTAGTGTCCGAGGCTAACTCCGTGATTGTGATCCTCGACCAGAACGGGAATATTCAGCGCTTCAACCGTTTAAGTGAAGAATATACGGGCCTGAAGGAACAGGAAGTTATCGGGCAAAACGTGTTCAAACTGTTTATGAGTCGTAGCGAAGCCGCAGCCTCCAAACGCAACATCACCGGTTTTTTTCGTAACGGCAGCTCGTACGAAGTTGAACGCTGGATCAAGACCCGCAAAGGGCAGCGCCTGTTTCTCTTCAGAAATAAATTTGTTCACAGCGGCAGCGGGAAAAATGAAATTTTCCTCATCTGTTCAGGTACCGACATAACCGAAGAGCGTCGGGCCCAGGAGCGCCTGCGCGTACTCGCCAATACGGATACGATTACCGGTTTGCCTAACCGAAACGCCATCCATGAGCTGATCTCTGATGCCATCACCGCTCGGGGTGACACGCAGGTAGGCGTGGTTTATCTCGATCTGGATAACTTTAAAAAAGTGAACGATGCCTATGGGCATATGTTTGGCGACCAGCTGCTACAGGCCGTTGCGCTGGCGATCCTGAGCTGCCTGGACGAAGGACAAACCCTGGCGCGCCTGGGTGGGGATGAGTTTATCGTGCTGGCCACCGATACCTCGCAGGGCGCGCTGGAAGCCATGGCATCGCGCATACTGACCCGACTTCGTCAGCCTTTCCGCATCGGGCTGATAGAGGTTTACACCGGCTGCTCGCTGGGCATCGCGCTTGCGCCCCAGCACGGTAACGATCGCGAAAGCGTCATTCGTAATGCCGACACCGCCATGTACACCGCCAAAGAAAATGGCCGGGGCAAATTCTGCGTCTTCTCGCCAGAGATGAACCAGCGCGTATTTGAATACCTGTGGCTGGATACCAACCTGCGTAAAGCGCTGGATAACGATCAGCTGTTAATCCACTACCAGCCCAAAATAACCTGGCGCGGCGAAGTCAGAAGTCTGGAGGCGCTGGTGCGCTGGCAGTCCCCAGAGCGTGGCCTGATCCCGCCGATGGAGTTTATCTCCTATGCTGAGGAGTCAGGGCTGATTGTGCCCCTGGGCCGCTGGGTTATGCTTGATGTGGTGCGCCAGGTGGCAAAATGGCGCGACAAGGGGATCAACCTTCGCGTCGCGGTCAACGTCTCCGCCCGTCAGCTGGCGGACCAGACCATCTTCAGCGACCTGAAGCAGGCGCTGAAAGACCTGAGTTTTGAATACTGCCCGATTGACGTGGAATTGACCGAAAGCTGTCTCATTGAAAATGAAGAGCTGGCCCTGTCAGTGATCCAGCAATTTAGCCGCCTGGGAGCGCAAATTCACCTGGATGACTTTGGTACGGGGTACTCTTCCCTGTCGCAGCTGGCGCGCTTCCCTATCGATGCCATTAAGCTTGACCAGGCTTTCGTGCGGGACATCCATAAGCAGTCCATTTCACAGTCGCTGGTGCGTGCGATAGTCGCCGTGGCGCAGGCGTTAAATTTGCAGGTCATTGCTGAAGGGGTGGAAAGTGCAAAAGAAGACGCCTTTCTGACGAAGAATGGCGTCAACGAACGGCAGGGTTATCTTTTTGCTAAGCCCATGCCCGCTGCCGCATTCGAGCGATGGCTAAAGCGCTATCAGGCCAGAAATGTCCGTTAGCTGGCTTTGCGTAAGCCCGTCGCCTGATGGCGATTTTGCAGCATAACCAGCCGCTCCATGTAGGCGATATCCTTCGGTTCAAGGCAGAAGGCGGCATCAACCCAATCCTCGGTAATGTCCATCAGCTCGCTTCGCGGAAGTGGCAGCACGCGCGTACGTGCACGCAGCATGGCCCTTACGCCGTTGAGCTTCGGCTGTAGCGTGTCGATAAACGTCCGCACCGAAACATAGCTCTGTAACGGCTCGAATAAGAGATCCACAAGACCATACTGCTCATACCATTCCGCCGTATGCGTCTCACCTTTGTAGATCAGCGCCTCCGCCATTTTCATGCCGGCGCGACGCGCCACCAGTGAATAGCCGCCCATGCCCGGGAACAGATTGAACGCGATTTCCGGAAAGCCTAATCGGGCATCGCGCTGGGCCAGAATGAAATGATGCGCCAGCGCGGCTTCAAACCCGCCCCCTAACGCGCTTCCTTCCACCATAGCCAGCGTGACAGCTCCGGTATCAAACCCTCGCGAGGCGGCATGAACGCAGTCCACACAGGCCCGGGCATAGGCGCGTAACGCTTCGCGTCGGTTGTTTTTGATGCACTCAACGAAGAACTGTAAATCACCGCCGGTATTGTAGATGTCGGGGACCAGCGATCCGGTGACCCAAAAATCAACGACAAATCCGGACTGTCGAACCAGCCAAGAGAGATTCATGATCTCCTCGATCAGCGCATGATTGAAGCAAGGCCGTGGCGTGGCACGTAACATCATCCACACCGTACGCCGTTCGGCCTCATAATAAGCCGCCAGTTGAGTGAATCGTTCAGCATCAGTAAACAATGTGCAGGTTGTCTGGTTGATAACTGTCATAGTCGAATTCCTCTTATAAAAAAGCGCGTTGCGCGCAGTTTTAGACTAATCCACCCCTACAACCCGCAGCATACGGGGGCCAAATTTATCACTTTCATTTATGAACTTTGGTTATTGCATTTTTTACCTTCTCTTTTGAATCAATTTTCTGCATCATTGATAATATTAACTTTTCGCTTCAGGGTGAGCTTATGTCTAACATTGATGCAACAGCCGTGGCACAGCGTATTGATACTGTGCTGGATATTCTTGTCGCAGGCGATTATCACTCTGCTATCCGTAACCTTGAAATCCTCAAGTCTGAACTGCTGGCTGAGAACGGCGCTGATAACGCTCCAGAATCCACTCAACCTAAAGCCCCGTGGGAAGTGTAGCCACGTCGTTTCCGCCCTTGCCTTTTAAATGGATGCTATGAATTCCCGACAACAAATCATTTTGCAGATGGTGATCGATCAGGGACGCGTAAGCGTGGTCGATCTCGCTAAAGCCACCGGCGTTTCTGAAGTCACCATTCGTCAGGATCTGAATCTGCTGGAAAAACAGAGCTACCTGCGGCGTGCGCACGGATATGCCGTTCCACTGGACAGCGACGACGTCGAAACCCGCATGATGAACAATTATGCGCTCAAGCGGGAGCTGGCGGAGTTTGCTGCATCCTTAGTGAATAACGGTGAGACCGTCTTTATTGAAAATGGCAGCAGTAACGCTCTTCTGGCGCGCACGCTCGCCGATCAAAAAGACGTTACCATCATCACCGTAAGCAGCTATATCGCCCATCTGTTGAAGGAAACTCAGTGCGAGGTGATACTGCTGGGCGGCATTTACCAGAAGAAAAGCGAAAGCATGGTGGGGCCATTAACGCGTCAATATGTTCAGCAGGTTCACTTCAGTAAAGCATTCATTGGTATTGACGGCTGGCAGCCCGACACCGGCTTTACCGGTCGCGACATGATGCGTTCAGACGTGGTTAACGCAGTGCTCGCCAAAGAGTGTGAAGCGATAGTGCTGACCGACAGCTCTAAGTTTGGCGCCGTACACCCTTATACGATGGGTCCGGCTTCACGCTTCAGCCGTGTGATTACGGATGAGCGTTTGCGCGATGAATATCGCCAGCAATTAGAACAAGACGGCCTGACTGTCGATATTGTGAAAAAAACGGCCTGATTATCCTGCTGCGCCCGAATAATGGGCGCACTTAAACCTTTCTCTGAGAGTATTCTGACCCTGCCTTTAAGAGTTTTTACCTGTTGAAACCGTTCTAAACACGTAAAATTAATATTAGCGATATAACAGGAAGTGACTATCACCTGCGTGATGATGAAACGCCTGCGCGACCAGGTTTCACGGGAACAGAATTTAAGTATGGATATTGTCTATACTTAAAGTGCATTCCTTTCCGTGAATCGATAATTCAGGAGAAAGTATTATGACATTTACCAGCAAAAAATTAGCCGCCGCTGTTCTGGCAATCACTGTAGCAATGTCCCTGAGCGCTTGCTCTAACTGGTCTAAACGTGACCGTAATACCGCGATTGGTGCCGGTGCTGGTGCGCTTGGTGGTGCAGTATTAACGGATGGTAGTACGCTGGGTACATTAGGTGGTGCTGCCGTAGGTGGTGTTATCGGTCACCAGGTGGGCAAATAATCACCATAACGGCTCTCACCGGTATAATAATATATTTTGTATTTTCAGGTCTGACTTACGCACGTAAAAAAAAGAGCCACGGCAATGTCCGTGGCTCATTTATTTTAGCCGCCCGCCAGTTTGACTTTCATTCCTTTGGCTTCCAGCAGCGCTTTAATTAAATCCCGTTTATCACCCTGAATCTCAATAATGCCGTCTTTTACTGCCCCACCGCATCCGCACTTCTTTTTAAGTTCAGCGGCGAGCTTTACCAGGTCTGCATCATCCAGATCAATGCCAGTGACAAGGCAAACCCCTTTACCTTTCCTGCCGCTGGTCTGGCGCTGAATTCGCACGATGCCATCGCCTTTTGGACGTTCAGCTTTCTCTTTTGGCTCTTCAATGCGCCCGGTATCCGTTGAATAGACCAGACGACTGTTGGCGTCACGCATTATGCCCCCTTTTTCAGTGATGCATTTATCGCTTTCAGGGTCTCTGCCGGATGAGCGGATTGCGTCACCGGGCGACCAATCACCATATAGTCTACACCCGCGCTCAGCGCCTGCTCTGGCGTCATGATGCGTCGCTGATCCCCAGACTCGGTGCCTGCCGGACGGATGCCCGGCGTTACCAGTTTAAAGTCGCGGCCTAGCTCAGCTTTGAAGCGAACCGCCTCCTGAGCCGAACAGACCACGCCATCGAGACCACACTGTTGCGTGAGGCGCGCCAGACGCTCCGCGTGTTCGGCAGGTGACAACGTCACACCCAGGTCGCGCAGGTCGGATTCATCCATACTGGTCAGCACGGTGACGGCGATCAGAAGCGGAGCGTCATTGCCAAACGGCACCAGCGCTTCGCGCGCAGCCGTCATCATGCGTGCCCCGCCGGATGCATGAACGTTAACCATCCACACGCCCAGTTCAGCCGCCGCAGCAACGGCGTGCGCAGTGGTATTCGGAATATCATGGAATTTCAGGTCGAGGAAAACGTCGAAGCCACGCTGGTGCAGATCGCGGACGATTTGTGGGCCGAACAGCGTAAACATCTCTTTGCCTACTTTCAGACGGCAATCGCGGGGATCAATGCCATCAACAAAGGCCAGTGCGGCGTCACGGTTATTGTAATCCAGAGCAACAACTACGGGAGAATCGGTAACTACGCGGGAAGTGGAGGATGTAACAGACGTCATGACCAGCCCTTTTCGTCTATGGGCGCGCAGCGGCGCGGAACAGATAAACGGCGTGCATTCTACCTGCCCTCGGGGTAAATGAACAGAATCGAATGATTTTCCTGCCGAACCCCAGACCGCTCGGTGCTGATGAAATTACTACAACCATTAGTATGTTGTAACTAAAATGCGGCGTTTTAAAAATCACTGCCCGTCCAGACCTCGGATTGGCTTAATGGTTGACCACGCCCGGCAGGAAGGGCAATGCCAGTAAAGCGAATAGGCGGTGAAGCCGCATTTCTGGCAGCGATAGCGCGGTTTGCTGCGCACCTGTTCACCCACCATGTCTCGCAGCACCATCAGGCTCTCTTTAGCGCGCCCTTCTTCTGCGTCATTAAGGTGGTAATCCATCAGCTTATGGAATACCCGCATGGTAGGATGACGCTGCAACTGACGGGTAATGTATACCTGGGCGGTATCACTCCCTTCGTGCTCTTCGACGACATCTGACAGCATCAGTTCGGCTGTGGCACCGGTGTTTTCTTCAACGCAGCGACGCAGAAACGCAACCCACTCGTCCTGCTTACCTAACTGCTGATAGCAGGTTTGCAGCATTTCCAGCGTTTCGCTGACCAGCTCTTTGTCCTGATCGATAACGCGAAGCAGGCTCTCCACGGCTTTGGCGTAATCACCGTTAGCCATAAAGACCCGCCCCATCATGATTGAGATGCGCGCGCTGTTGCGATCGGCCGCAGCGCCTTTCTTTAACAATGCCATGGCTTTATCCATGTCATCGCTACCCATCTGCTGGAGAGCCAACTCGCAATAGAAGTGGGCAATTTCGACGCGTTGTTTGTCTTTACCGAGTTTGACCAGCCGTTCGGCGGTATCAATCGCTTTTTGCCAGTCGCTGGTGGCCTGGTAGATTTGCAGAAGCTGCTGAAGCGCACCGATACGGAAGTCCGTCTCATCCACCAGCTGAGAGAACATATCCTCGGCGCGATCGTAAAGCCCCGCGGCCATGTAATCCCGCCCAAGCTGCTGCACGGCCAGCAACCGTTGCTCATAGGTCAACGAAGCGCTTTCCATCAGGGTCTGGTGGATACGAATGGCACGGTCAACCTCTCCGCGCGAGCGGAACAGGTTTCCCAGGGTGAGATGCGCCTCTACGGTGCCGGTATCCTCTTTGAGCATGTCGAGGAACAGATCCACCGCTTTATCCTGCTGATTGCTCAGCAGGAAGTTCACCCCCGCTACGTAGTCACGGGAGAGTCGGTTTGCTTCATCCTGTTTTGTTTGTTGCGCGCTTCTGCGGCCCATATACCAGCCATAGGCTGCGGCGACAGGCAAAAGCAGAAACAACAACTCCAGCATATTCGATTATTCCTTGACTACCGGCACACCAGAGCTCGCCGGAATGTCAGACGCAGGCGTAAGTTGATGTTCAAGTCGTTTAATTTTACGTTCAGCGCGAACAAGAGAAACACGAACCTTAAGCCAGAACAGGCCGCATACAAGCCAGCCGATGACAAAACCCGCCGCGAATAACACCGCCAGCAGGCTCGACACCCGGTACTCGCCCTGCGCCAGCAGATAGTTAAAACTTACCTGTTGATCGTTTTGCGCGCCCAATGTGACTGAAATGACAAAAATCGCCAACACCAGTAAGAAAATGAGTAAATATTTCACATGACTTCCCGTAATGTGGTTCGAGCGTATAAAGCGTGTTCAACTCACTGCAATCAGCCTTATAAGCTACCATTTTAGTGGCGGGCGCGAAATGGAAAAAGTAACGCGCCCTACATGGATTTATGGTCAAAATGCGGAATATCAACCTTCAGGTTCCGCCAGACTCCCTTTCGGCTATTTCTTCCTTCTCTTCCGGCGGCGGCGTCAATGGTCCACAAAAACGTTGTGCAAGCCAGGTCGCCAGCGTCACCAGTACCCACGAGATCAGCGTTGCAACCACCAAATCACGCGGCCAGTGCATCCCCAGCAGCATCCGGCTGCCCATTACGCCTGTCGCCCAGACCAGCAAAATCGCAATCGTGAGGGTACGCCGACGCGGCCACAGCAGTCCCACGCCAAGTAGCGCCCAGCTGGCAGCAAACATCGTATGCCCGGAAGGAAACGCAAAGCCGGTCTCTTTTTGCCAGTGTTTGCGTAAAAAGGTCGGGATATCCTGCTGTTCTGCAAGCTGCTCCTTTACCAACGCACCGCGATCTTTACGCTTTAAATTGTAGAACTCATCCACCGGAACATGATGCGTTTTTTCCAGCCAGACGACGAAAGGACGGGGTTCCTGCACGCGATCCTTGACCCACGACTTCACCCCTTGCCCGATAAGTATGGCGCCGCCGAGAATAGCGAACAGTACCAGCGCCGCGCGAAGGCGAAAGCGCAGGCACCACAGGAACCAACCACAGAGCAACACGTGCGTAATAATCCCCCACGGCTGGGTGACCGTCTCGGTTATCCAGTATAAGGCTTTCAGCCACGTCTCGTTTTGTCCGGGCTGCCACATCCAGCCGGAGAACCAAACGACCAGGGGTATAACGAGCAATACGGCGGCTCCTGCGGCCGTTCGTCTGGCAATTGAAAGCATGTCCTCTCCTTTTTCACTAAGCACCACAATCATAACTGAATTTCATCATTCTGGTGGATATGTCGGATTGTGCGTTTAACGTTTGTAAAGCGTGGTGGTGATTAGGTGAAGTTGCCGGGCTTGTGGCAAAATAGTCCGATACAGAAAGCATAATGGGCAAAGGCACGAAACGTGTCAGCCTGGTCTGGAGAATCACATGCAGCTTAAACGTGTGGCAGAAGCCAAACTGCCAACCCCATGGGGCGATTTCCTGATGGTGGGTTTTGAAGAACTGGCAACCGGGCAAGATCACGTCGCCCTGGTGTTCGGCGACATTTCGGGGCAAACGCCGGTGCTGTCCCGCGTTCATTCAGAGTGTCTGACCGGTGACGCGCTGTTCAGCCTGCGCTGCGACTGCGGTTTTCAGCTTGAAGCCGCCCTTTCTCATATCGCAGAGGAAGGACGTGGCGTTCTGCTGTATCACCGTCAGGAAGGTCGCAATATTGGCCTGCTGAATAAAATCCGCGCCTATGCGTTGCAGGATCAGGGCTACGATACCGTCGAAGCGAACCATCAGCTCGGCTTTGCTGCTGACGAGCGCGATTTCACCCTGTGCGCGGATATGTTCAAGCTGCTGGGCGTGGACGAAGTGCGTCTGTTGACCAATAACCCGAAAAAAGTGGAAATCCTCACTGAAGCGGGCATCAATATTGTGGAACGCGTACCGCTGATTGTCGGCCGCAACCCGAAAAACGCGCACTACCTCGATACCAAAGCTGCCAAAATGGGGCATCTGCTGAGCGAGTAAACGCAAAACGCCCGGCACATGTGCCGGGCGAGTTTGATCAGTCCAGCATCTTACGAATCACATAATGTAAAATGCCGTCGTTCTGATAATAGGTCAGCTCTGTTGCCGTATCAATACGACACCGGCAATCCAGCACTTCTGTCGTTCCATCTGCGCGCGTTAACTTCACCGGAACGGTTTTACCCGGTTGCAGATTTTGCAGACCGCTGATATCAATCTGCTCTTCCCCGGTCAAACCCAGCGTTTTACGCGTTACACCCTGCGGGAACTCCAGCGGCAGGATCCCCATCCCGATCAGGTTTGAGCGGTGGATACGTTCAAAGGATTCGGCAATCACCACGCGAACCCCGAGCAGACGCGGACCTTTTGCCGCCCAGTCGCGACTGGAACCGGAGCCGTACTCTTTACCGGCAATAACGGCCAGCGGCGTACCCTGCTGCTGATACTTCATGGCTGCGTCATAAATTGAAATGACCTCTGTATCCGGCAGGTGGCGCGTCATACCCCCTTCCACGCCTGGGACCATTTCATTGCGAATGCGGATGTTGGCAAAGGTCCCGCGCATCATCACTTCGTGGTTACCGCGGCGCGAACCGTAGGAGTTGAAATCGCGACGTTCCACGCCACGACTTTGCAGATACCGACCTGCCGGACTGTCCGCCTTGATGCTACCCGCAGGGGAGATATGGTCGGTGGTGACGGAATCGCCAAGCATCGCCAGAATGCGCGCGCCGTGAATATCTTTCAGCGGTGCAGGCTCCGCCAGCATTTCGTCGAAGAATGGCGACAGGCGAATATAGGTGGAATCATCCTGCCAGTCATAGGTATCGGAACCCACCACGTCGATCGCTTTCCATTCCGCTGTGCCTTCGAACACTTCCGCATACTCTTTGCGGAACATCTCGGTGGAAACTTTCTCTACCGCGCGCGCAATTTCGCGCGATGATGGCCAGATGTCTTTCAGATAGACCGGTTCATTTTTGCGATCGTGACCAATCGGATCGGTCGCCAGGTTAATGTTCATGTTTCCGGCCAGCGCATAGGCTACAACCAGCGGCGGCGAGGCCAGCCAGTTGGTTTTCACTAGCGGATGAATACGCCCTTCAAAGTTTCGGTTACCGGAAAGTACCGCGCCAACGGTCAAATCCCCCTGCTTGATCGCCATTTCAATAGGTTCAGGCAGTGGACCAGAGTTACCGATGCAGGTCGTACAGCCGTAGCCCACCAGGTTAAAGCCCAGCTCGTCGAGGTAAGGCGTGAGTCTGGCCTGTGCCAGGTAATCGGATACCACTTTCGAACCAGGCGCCAGGGAGGCTTTAACCCAAGGCTGTGGCTTGAGCCCCAGCTCTACCGCTTTTTTTGCCAGCAGCCCGGCAGCCATTAACACACTCGGGTTGGACGTGTTGGTACAGGAAGTGATAGCGGCGATCA
The DNA here is from genome assembly GCF_053709615.1 of Enterobacter sp. UPMP2061. Classification (NCBI taxonomy): domain Bacteria; kingdom Pseudomonadati; phylum Pseudomonadota; class Gammaproteobacteria; order Enterobacterales; family Enterobacteriaceae; genus Enterobacter; species Enterobacter sp. UPMP2061. Next base: position 61,764 of record NZ_JBSKJP010000003.1, on the reverse strand, counting down.
CCACGGCGCCGTCAGGGAGCTGATACTGATGCCCGTTCAGAACATAGTCCACCGGACGGTGATCTTTTTGTGCGGCGTTAACTTCCAGCTCATTGCTGGCGGCAAAGGCTTTCGGAACGTTGCTCAGGGCGACGCGGTCCTGCGGACGTTTTGGCCCTGCGAGGCTTGCCTCAACTGTGCCCATATCCAGCTCCAGCGTACTGGTAAATACCGGCTCGTCACCCGGGTTACGCCACATGCCCTGCGCTTTGGTGTAGGCCTCAACGAGAGCCACCTGCTCCTCGCTGCGACCACTGAGGCGCATATACTCCAGCGTAACGCTATCAATCGGGAAAAAGCCGCAAGTCGCGCCATATTCCGGCGCCATGTTGGCGATGGTGGCCCGGTCCGCCAGCGGCAGTGAATCCAGACCATCGCCATAAAATTCAACGAATTTGCCCACCACGCCATGCTTACGCAGCATCTGGGTGACCGTCAGAACCAGATCCGTGGCGGTAATGCCTTCGGACAATTTACCGGTCAGCTTAAAGCCCACCACATCGGGAATGAGCATTGATACCGGCTGGCCGAGCATGGCCGCTTCCGCTTCAATACCACCGACGCCCCAGCCCAGAACGCCAAGGCCGTTAATCATGGTGGTGTGTGAATCGGTGCCCACCAGCGTATCAGGGTAAGCCACCCACTCTTTATCCTGCAATTCACTCCAGACGGCTTTGCCAAGATATTCCAGGTTGACCTGGTGACAAATGCCAGTGCCCGGTGGAACAACGCTGAAGCGGCTGAACGCCTGCTGACCCCATTTCAGAAATACGTAGCGTTCATGGTTACGTTCCATCTCCAGACGGACGTTTTCGCCGAAAGCATCGTCGTCACCAAAGTGATCGACGGTGACGGAGTGGTCAATGACGAGGTCTACCGGGGACAAGGGGTTAACCTTAGCTGTATCGCCCCCGAGACGCTTAACGGCTTCACGCATAGCTGCCAAATCCACCACCGCTGGCACGCCGGTGAAATCCTGCATCAGCACTCTGGCCGGGCGATAGGCAATTTCTCTGTCTGCATGAGCATTTTTCAGCCACCCTGCTAGAGCCTGGATATCCTCCTCGGTAACCGAGTCGCCATCCTGCCAGCGCAAGAGGTTTTCCAGTAATACTTTCAACGACTTGGGTAACCGCGAAATGTCCCCAAGCGTTCTGGCAGCCAGCGGTAAGCTGTAGTAGCGCCAGGTTTTATTTTCCGCCTGTAATGTGTCCTTACTGGCTTCGCGTAGGGTTAACGACATAAGCTCCTCCTTAAAAACAGGGATGTCCTGACAATCATCAGGGCTGTAATTAAAGATAACACAAAGATGTCGTAACGTTTTGATAACAACCCAAATTGATAAATTTAGGAATGGTCCAACGCGAGGGATAAAACAAAAAACCCCGCCGTGGCGAGGTTTTACGATTTAGTGCAGGGCCAGCCAGAGGAGCTGACACCAGAAGAGGATCGACGCTGAGAATACGCCGAGCCATGACCAGTATTTTACGGTTGTCATGTTATTCATCATAGGGACACCAGTCTTTAATTATTTAAGGTTGCGAGGTCTGCCCTCGTTCTATATTGCTGATGTGTATTTATTAAGGAGTACAAAAGTGCACAGTCTATATTCAGACTATTTGCATCATTACGCAAAAATCAAAATTATTGTTTTTTGGGTTCGTCTTCCGCGAACACATCAATAAAGGCCTGCTGCTGCGGCGTCAGTTTCCAGGAAGCTGGCACGCTGGTTGCTGGCGCCTTACGGGCTTTGTGAGCATTGTCACGAAGCTGACACATCTCTTTTCTCGCTTCTGTACGCACCGTCATGACCATAATCAACCCCAGTAATTCCAGACAAGAAGAGCAACCACCACCCAGAACAGGGCAGAGCCAAGAAAGACCGCCAGCCAGGCTTTACGCTTAAGCGCGGGATCCCTTTGCGGTTCTTCACTTCCTGACGGCATTGCTAACCTCATACAATCGATATCGCTTATCATTTAGAGACCAAACAATTGGCACAAGTAATCATCTGATGAGATAAATCCTAAAGAAACTTTAGCCGAAAAGCCAGTGAATTTACGTATCCGAGCCCGGGAAAATTCAATCTTTTGACCCGAAATAAATAATTGAAAAGAATAATTTGCACAGCTGTAAATTAGTTTCTACTTTTGTCGCAAATTTGCGACAGTAAAACCATAGTCATCAAATGGGTTATGACGATATATGACAGTGGGCGTAGATGATGATAATTCTAATTCAGGTTTAAAGCGGAATGACGGTATCTTTCCGCAAGAGAAAGATACCGGGAGTGATTATTTGGCGGGAAGTTTAATGTCTTTAAACATCTCTTCGATGTCTTCATTGGAGCGTAACGCCACAGCTGTATCCACCACATCGCGCGTTAAATGTGGCGCAAAGCGTTGAATAAAATCATACATATAGCTGCGCAGGAACGTGCTGCGACGAAAACCTATCTTGGTGGTGCTGTGGCTGAAAATATCATGCGCATCCAGACGCACCAGATCCGGGTCTGAGACAGGATCCACCGCCATGCTGGCAATAACCCCAACGCCCAGGCCCAGACGTACATACGTTTTTATGACGTCCGCATCCGTCGCCGTAAAGACAATCCGTGGCGTTAATCCGGCGCGGTTAAACGCGGTGTCCAGTTCAGACCGGCCCGTAAAGCCGAACGTATAGGTCACCAGCGGGTATTGCGCCAGTTCTTCGATTGTCACTTCGCCCTTCCCCGCCAGCGGGTGATCCGGGGTCACGACAATAGAGCGGTTCCAGTGGTAGCACGGGAGCATGACCAGATCATCGTACAGATGGAGCGCTTCCGTCGCGATAGCGAAGTCTGCATTGCCTTTAGACACGGCCTCTGCGATTTGCGTCGGTGAGCCCTGATGCATATGCAGGGAAACGCGGGGATAGCGTTCTATGAAGCCTTTGATCACCCCGGGAAGCGCATAACGCGCCTGTGTATGCGTGGTGGCAATATACAGAGAGCCTTTATCCGGCCAGGTATGTTCCCCGGCGACGGATTTAATGGCGTCGACTTTGGAGAGCACTTCCCGTGCGATGCGTATGATTTCCTGTCCTGCCGGGGTGACCTGTGTCAGGTGCTTACCGCTGCGGGCAAATATCTGAATACCTAACTCATCCTCCAGCATACGCACCTGCTTACTGATGCCGGGCTGAGAGGTATAAAGACCTTCTGCGGTGGAAGAGACATTGAGGTTATGATTGACGACCTCAACGATATAGCGAAGCTGCTGTAATTTCATGCCAGACCATCCGATTTAGCGCATGCGTCAATCGCTTAAGACGATTTGATAATAAGAAACGGGTTAACTATAACCACTATATCATTTATAGCCAGGCTGTATAGTACGGAACAAAAAATAATAACTACGTAATAAAAAAGGGCCGGAAGTCCGGCCCTTTTACAGGTAAGTTACGGTAAGGGAAGATTATTTCTTGCCTTCAACCCATTTCCCGTCGACAAAGAAGGCTGACCATCCGGTCGCTTTGCCCTCTTTCTCTGCCGCCACGTACTGCTGCTTCGTTTTACGGCTGAAGCGCACCACGGTTTTGTTGCCTTCCGGATCCTGCTGTGGCGCATCGGCCAGGTAACGCAGTTTCTCCGGCAGACGGTCGCGGAAGCGGTACAGCTCTTCTACCAGCGGCGCACGGGTTTCGCGCGATTTCGGGAAGGTGTTGGCCGCCAGGAATACCCCGGCAGCACCGTCACGCAGCACGAAATACGCGTCTGACTTCTCGCACGGCAGCTCAGGAAGCGGAACCGGATCTTCCTTCGGCGGCGCAACTTCACCGTTACGCAGGATCTTACGCGTGTTTTTACAGTCGTCGTTGGTGCATGCCATGTACTTACCGAAGCGTCCCATTTTCAGGTGCATTTCGGAACCACATTTCTCACACTCAACGATTGGACCGTCATAGCCCTTAATACGGAACTCACCTTCTTCGATCTCATAACCATCGCAGGTCGGGTTATTGCCACAAACGTGCAGTTTGCGTTTTGGATCGATCAGGTAGCTGTCCATCGCCGTGCCGCATTTCTTACAGCGGCGTTTGGCGCGCAGTGCGTTGGTCTCCGCATCGTCACCTTCCAGCACGTTGAGAACTTCGTTCTCCGGCACGAGGTTGATGGTGGTTTTGCAACGCTCTTTCGGCGACAGCGCATAGCCAGAGCAACCGAGGAACACGCCCGTGGTCGCGGTACGGATCCCCATTTTACGGCCACAGGTTGGGCAGTCGATGCTCGTCAGTACCATCTGGTTAGGCAGCATGCCGCCCTCTTCAGGATCTTTCTCGGCTTTCTCAAGCTGATTGGTAAAATCGCTGAAGAAGCTGTCGAGAACTTTCTTCCATTCTGCCTTATGGCTGGCAACCTCATCGAGGCTGTCTTCCATCTGCGCGGTGAAGTCATAGTTCATCAACTCACGGAAGTTCGCTTCCAGACGGTCGGTGACAATCTCACCCATTTTTTCAGCATAGAAACGACGGTTCTCGACGCGAACGTATCCACGATCCTGAATGGTCGAAATAATTGACGCATAGGTGGACGGGCGACCGATGCCGCGTTTTTCCAGCTCTTTCACCAGCGATGCTTCGCTGAAGCGCGCAGGTGGCTTGGTGAAGTGCTGAGCCGGGACCAGATCAACCAGCGACAGCTCGTCACCTTTGTTGACTGAAGGCAGCGTTCTGTCTTCATCACCTTTACGCAACGCTGGCATCACTTTTGTCCAGCCGTCGAAGCGCAGAATGCGGCCGCGCGCTTTCAGGCGGAAATCACCCGCGCCGACGGTCAGCGTGGTGGAGTCGTATTTCGCTGGCGTCATCTGGCAGGCTACGAACTGGCGCCAGATCAGCTGATACAGCTTCTGGGCGTCCGCTTCCATATCTTTCAGCGATTCAGCCAGAACGGAAACGTCAGAAGGACGAATCGCTTCGTGCGCTTCCTGAGAATTCTCTTTGCTGGCGTACTGATTAGGCCCGTCCGGCAGGTATTTCTTACCGAAGTTGTCCTCGATATAGCCACGCACCATGTTGACAGCGTCCTGGCTCAGGTTGGTGGAGTCAGTACGCATGTAGGTGATGTAACCCGCTTCATACAAGCGCTGGGCCATCATCATGGTTTTCTTCACGCCGTAACCCAGACGGGTACTTGCCGCCTGCTGGAGAGTTGACGTGATAAACGGTGCGCCAGGCTTGCTGCTGGTTGGTTTATCTTCACGATCCAGAACCTGATAACGCGCTTTTTCCAGCAGCGCCACGGCGGCCATGGTCTGATCGCGATTTTCAGGACGGAACGGTTTGTCGTTGTGATGGCTCACCTGCAACGGCAGCGCATCGCCGCCCGGCGTGGTGACATTCGCATCCACTTCCCAGAACTCTTCCGGGACGAACGCTTTGATCTCGCGTTCACGCTCAACAACAAGACGAACAGCCACAGACTGCACACGCCCCGCAGACAGGCCGCGAGCGACCTTTTTCCACAGCAACGGCGAGACCATGTAGCCTACAACGCGGTCCATAAAGCGACGCGCCTGCTGAGCGTTAACACGGTCGATATTCAGTTCACCCGGCTTTTCAAACGCCTGACGAATCGCATTCTTTGTAATTTCGTTGAACACTACACGGCTGTAGCGTTTGTCATCACCCCCGATCACTTCCCGCAGGTGCCATGCAATGGCCTCCCCTTCGCGGTCAAGGTCGGTTGCGAGATAAATGTGGTCTGCTTTTTCAGCAAGCTGTTTCAGCTCGTTAACGACTTTTTCTTTGCCTGGCAGCACTTCGTAATGTGCATCCCAGTTGTGCCATGGGTTAACACCCATGCGGTTGACAAGCGCGCTACGTTCATCCTTTTTAGGCTTTTTAGCCCCTTTGGTGGAGGTAGAGTCTGCGCTCTTTTTGCTGGCTGAGCCACTGGTCGGCAAATCGCGAATGTGACCAACGCTGGACTTAACCACGTAGTCATTGCCCAGATATTTATTGATCGTTTTGGCTTTTGCCGGGGACTCAACGATGACGAGAGCTTTACCCATATTCACCTTTACCTAATTTAATTCTTCCAGGAATACGCCGCACGTTGATTTCCCTTCCGCTGACGACGAGCCATTGATATTGCGACATCGTCAGGGGATATCAACCCCTATGTGTTACCGAACGTCAGAATGGCGACATCCAGGTCATTGAGTTTTCGGGTATTTTTCTCACATCAAAGTTCATTCGTGACGAATTCCCGGTCGAATGTCAAGCAATTCTGTTGCCAGAATGACGAAAGCGCACACTGTACCTGATAAAATTCGTTACGCAACTTTATTAGCATGCAAAAGCAAATCCCGCCAGCCAGCCCCTGTTTCTTATCCCCTCGGATAACAGGGAAAATTTGCCCCCGAAGCGACCCAGGCGTAGACTATTGTCACTGTTTAAGGAGTGGAATATGCAGAATACGACCCAACCCATTGACCGAGCTTCATTGCTTATCGAAGCAAACAAACTCATTCGCGACCATGAAGACACCCTGGCGGGAATTGAAGCGACTGGCGTGGAACAACGTAATGGCGTGCTGGTGTTCAGCGGTGAATACTTCCTTGATGAACAAGGGCTACCCACCCCGAAAAGCACCGCCGTGTTTAACATGTTTAAATACCTGGCGCATACCCTCTCAGAGAAGTACCACCTGGTCGATTAAAACGAAAACGCGAGGCATCTGCCTCGCGTTTTTCTTTACAGCAGCGGCTTTTGGCCGCGCTGCAACCAGCGTAGCAGCAGGCGATCCGCGCTTTCTGCCGCGCTATTGGTAAAACGGTCGAGCAGGCGCTTGCGTCGGGTGAAGCGCACCCCCACCAGCTCACGGCCTTCCATCAGGTTGAGCAGGAGGTCGTCGCTGGTACCCACTTCATCCACCAGCCCTTTCTCCTGCGCCTGCGTGCCGTACCAGTGCTCGCCCGTAGCCACCTGCTCAATGTCCAGCGTTGGGCGCATGCGGTGCACGAAATCTTTGAACAGATGGTGGGTTTCGTTCAGATCTTCCCGGAATTTCTGCCGTCCCTCTTCGGTATTTTCGCCGAGCAGCGTCAGCGTACGTTTGTACTGACCCGCCGTATGCAGTTCGATGTCGATCTCTTTATTTTTCAGGAAACGATTGAAGTTAGGGATCTGCGCGACCACCCCAATCGAGCCGATAATGGAGAACGGTGCCGCGACGATTTTATCCGCCACGCACGCCATCATATAGCCGCCACTCGCCGCGACCTTATCTACCGCAACAGTGAGCGGGATCTGTTTATCCCGCAGACGTTGTAACTGCGAAGCCGCCAGTCCATACCCATGCACTACGCCGCCCGGGCTTTCAAGGCGTACCACCACCTGATCCTGGGCTGTCGCCACGGCCAGCACCGCCGTCACTTCTTCACGCAGAGAGGAGACTTCATGCGCATCCATGCTACCTTTAAAATCGAGCACATAGACGCGCGGTTTTGCGTCAGCCTGTGGCGTGGCGAGCTTAGCTTTCGCCTTCGCGGCTTTGGCGTCCTGCTTATGTTTTTTCTTCTGGGCTTTTAGCCACAGCTTCTGTTGATGGTCGTCAAGCAGCGCCAGAGACATCTCCTCCTGCATCTCTTTATACTGCTCGCTCAGGCGGGTAATGCGTAACTCACCACGCTGACGCTTACGCTGCGTCAGGTTGACAATCAGGACGGCAATCACCGCGACAGCAATAACCACCGTCGCGATTTTGGCCAAAAACAACCCATACTGAGAAAGTAATTCCACGCGTTCCACCTTGATTTAACCACGAATCTTTCACGCCAGTGTACAACAGCCCTGCGCAGGCGTCTCGCTCTGGACATTACCTCTGCGAGGCGGCTTCAGGAATCCCCCGCTTCTGGTTTAAATCTTTGCAAATTGTTAATTTCCCAGCGTTCTGTCCTGTAGACTGATTGAATTCTGACGCTGTTTCGGGCATAAAGCCGAAAAGTCATAAATAAAGGTGCAAGTCACGCCCAATGCGCCTGAGGAGCCACCGTGCATTATCAGCCACAAAAAAACCTTCTACAGAACCGCATCATTCTGGTTACCGGTGCCAGCGACGGGATTGGTCGCGAAGCGGCGCTGACCTATTCTGAATACGGTGCGAGCCTTATTCTGCTGGGACGTAATGAAGAAAAGCTCAAGGCCGTCGCCCGTGAAATCGAAAACGCCGGCGGTACCCCCACGCCCTGGTATACGCTCGATCTGCTGACCTGCACGCCAGCGTCATGTCAGGCCCTTGCCCAGCGGATCAGCACACATTATCCGCGTCTGGACGGCGTACTGCACAACGCGGGGTTACTGGGCGAAGTGCGCCCGATGGATGAACAGGATCCGGAAATTTGGCAACAGGTGATGCAGGTTAACGTCAACGGGACGTTTTTCCTGACCCAGGCCTTGCTTCCTTTATTACTCAACTCCGATTCCGGCTCGCTGGTATTTACCTCCTCCAGCGTGGGGCGTCAGGGGCGTGCGAACTGGGGGGCTTACGCCGTCTCAAAATTTGCCACCGAAGGAATGATGCAGGTGCTGGCCGAAGAGTACCAAAGCCGCCACCTGCGGGTTAACTGTATTAATCCAGGCGGTACGCGCACCAAAATGCGCGCCAGCGCCTTCCCGACAGAAGATCCGCAGAAGCTTAAAACCCCGGCCGATATCATGCCCCTTTACCTGTGGCTGATGGGTGACGACAGCCGTCGCAAAACCGGAATGACCTTCGATGCCCAGCCAGGCCGCAAACCGGGGATATCGCAATGAGTGATGATCGTCATCAGCAGCGCCAGCAGCGTCTGAAAGAACAGGTTGATGCACGCGTGGCGGCCGCTCAGGACGAGCGCGGTATCCTAATCGTGTTCACCGGCAACGGCAAAGGCAAAACCACCGCCGCATTTGGGACCGCCACCCGCGCAGTCGGGCATGGGCAGAAAGTGGGCGTGATCCAGTTTATCAAGGGTGAATGGCCCAACGGCGAGCGTAATCTGCTCGAGCCGCATGGCGTTGAGTTTCAGGTAATGGCAACCGGTTTTACCTGGGATACCCAGAACCGGGAAACCGATACCGCAGCCTGCCTCGCCGTCTGGGAGCATGCCAAAAGAATGCTTTCAGACCCGTCGCTGAACATGGTGTTGCTGGATGAGATCACCTATATGGTGGCGTATGACTACCTGCCGCTGGAAGCCGTGCTGGAGGCCCTCAGGAACCGCCCTGCACACCAGACGGCGATTGTCACGGGGCGCGGGTGTCATCGGGACATTCTGGAGCTGGCCGATACCGTCAGCGAGCTGCGTCCGGTTAAGCATGCGTTCGATGCGGGTATCAAAGCGCAAATTGGGATTGATTACTGAAAAAAAAAGCCCGGTATATTCACCGGGCTTTTCAATTAACCGTTGTTATTACGGCTGCCAGAGCGGCGATTGCTGCTGACCTGGCTGTGACGTTTCACCGCACGGCGGATTTGATTCGCCTTCATGCGACGACGATCTTTCTCTACCGCCACTTTCGACGTGGTTTCTGGCGTCAGGCCAACCAGATCGCGCAGGTAGTTGGTTTGCGTCAGATCCAGTTCGGTATAGCCGCCACGTGGCAGGCCTTTCGGCAGCAGAATGTCGCCATAGCGGACGCGAATCAAGCGACTCACCTGGACACCGACCGCTTCCCACAGTCGACGCACCTCGCGGTTACGTCCCTCTGTCAGGGTAACGTTGTACCACTGGTTAATGCCTTCACCACCGGTAAACTTGATGGTTTTGAACGCCGCAGGGCCGTCCTCCAGCTGAACGCCACGCGACAGGTCGCGCAGTTTATTCTCATCAACCTGGCCGAAAACACGAACGGCGTATTCACGTTCCACTTCACGACTCGGGTGCATCAGACGGTTTGCCAGTTCACCATCGGTGGTGAACAGCAGCAGGCCGCAGGTGTTCACGTCCAGACGCCCTACGGCAATCCAGCGGGCGCCACGCAATTTTGGCAGACGGTCAAACACCGTCGGGCGACCTTCCGGGTCGTTGCGGGTACACAGTTCGCCTTCCGGCTTGTAGTAAGCCAGTACGCGGCAGATCTGTTCAGCAGACTCTTTCACGGAGATAAGATGGCCGTCAATGCGGATCTTCAGCCCCGGTACGATTTCAACGCGGTCACCGAGCGTGGCGATTTTACCGTCCACACTCACGCGGCCTGCTTCAATAATGGCTTCGATTTCACGGCGCGAACCGTGGCCGGCGCGCGCCAGCACTTTCTGTAACTTCTCGCTCATTGAGCTTCCTCAGGTGTCGCCTTCACAGGCGTCGAATCAGGTCAAAAACAGGGCGGCGCCCTGCTTTGATGGCCGCGTAGTATATCTGCTTACACCCTTACAAGAAAGGCTTAACATCGCCCACGCCTTCACGAATCACTTCTGGCGCGTCTTCGGTGAGATCCACCACGGTGGTCGGCTGCTGGCCAAGATAGCCGCCATGAATAATCAGCTCCACCACCTTCTCCAGACGATCTTTGATCTCTTCCGGGTCGGACTCGGTAAACTCACTGCCCGGCAGCATCAGCGATGTGGAGAGCATCGGCTCGCCGAGGGTTTCCAGTAGCGCCTGGGCAATCGGGTTCGACGGCACGCGCATGCCGATGGTTTTACGTTTTTCCTGCAACAGACGACGCGGCACCTCTTTTGTCCCCTTCAGAATGAAGGTGTAGTTACCCGGCGTGTTGTTTTTAATCAGACGAAAGGCCACGTTATCAACATAAGCATAGGTCGACAGCTCAGAGAGATCGCGACACATCAGGGTGAAGTTGTGGCCATCCGGCAGCTGGCGGATGCGACAGATGCGCTCCATCGCCCCTTTATCCTCAATTTTACAGCCCAGCGCGTAGCCAGAATCGGTTGGGTAGACAATAACGCCGCCTTTGCGGACGATCTCCACGGCCTGATTAATCAGACGTGGCTGGGGGTTATCCGGATGGATATAGAAAAACTGACTCATACTTCCCTCTCTTCAATTTGCTGTGGCTGTTCCCAGAGCTGCCAGACAGGCTCAACGCCCGCGGGTAACCAGAGCTTGCGCCCCAGTTCAATCCACGCGCAGGGCTGATGGAAATCTGAACCCTGTGACCCAAGCAGACCAAACTGACGGGCGTAGGTCGCAAGCTGCGAACGCTCATTGGGTGCCTGCTGACACTGGGCAACTTCCATCGCCTCACCGCCGCAGTCGGCAAAGTGTGCCAGCAGTCTTTTCAGCCATTTAGCAGAAAGATTATACCGCCCCGGATGGGCCAGCACGGCCTTACCGCCAGAATGATGAATCACATCAATAGCTTGTTTTATTGTACACCACTGTGGGGGAACGTATCCGGTTTTCCCGCGCGCCAGATACTTTTTAAAGACATTCGCCATGGTCGTCGCCTTACCGGCATCCACCAGAAAACGGGCGAAATGGCCGCGCGTCACCGCCCCACCGTTCGCCAGCGTTCGCGCGCCTTCCAGCGCACCGGGAATATGCGCTTTTTCCAGACGTTCGCCAATCATCTCCGCGCGTTGATTGCGGCGTGTTTTTTGTTCTTGCAAAAAAGCACGCATGGCCGGATGTTCTGTATCGATATTCAGGCCAACGATATGAATTTCGTGGTTTTCCCAGACCGTCGAGATCTCAACCCCGGCCACCAGATCCAGCGCCAGTCCGCTGCGGGCAATCTCGGCGCGCGCGGCGGGAATGCCGTCAGTGGTATCGTGATCGGTTATTGCCAGCGTGCCGACACGCATTTCAACGGCGCGATGGACCAGGGCTTCGGGTGTCAGCAGGCCATCTGAAGCCTGCGTATGGCTGTGTAAATCATAAATTACGGCGTAGGTGGTATCGCTCAAAGCACTTCCCATAACAGGTTGGAGACATCCGAAGCCCCTATGATACCGACTAACCGTGAAATACTGAAATCAGGGGTTGACAACACGCCATCGAACTAGTTAACTAGTACGCAAGTTCACACGAGAAAGGTATCTGAAAATGACAGCACATTTCGCTCTGCACGGTTGGTGGCGTACTTCCTGATCTTCGGGCAGTGTCACGCGTCTGCGAAATGCAAACAGATACCCGGCCCGCTACCCAGCGGGCTTTTTTTTGAACAGAATATGAGAACAACAACATGCAAACAGCCAAACCTCATCTCGAACTGCTGACCTGCGAGGCGGCCTATCGCCATAACCCTACCGCGCTGTTTCATCAGGTGTGCGGCGCACGTCCCGCGACGCTGCTGCTGGAGTCAGCTGATATCGACAGTAAGGACGACCTCAAAAGCCTGCTGCTGGTTGACAGCGCGCTGCGCATTACCGCGTTAGGTGACACCGTCACTATCAGGGCGTTGTCTGACAATGGCGCGTCGCTCCTGCCGCTGCTGGATGCGGCGCTGCCTTCAGGCATTGAAAATGAACGCCACCCGGACCTGCGTATTCTGCATTTCCCGCCGGTGAGCCAGCTGCTGGATGAGGATGCCCGCCTCTGCTCGCTCTCCGTTTTTGACGCCTTTCGCCTGCTGCAAAATCTGGTGGCCGTGCCGGAAGTTGAGCGCGAAGCAATGTTTTTTGGCGGGCTGTTTGCTTACGACCTGGTTGCTGGCTTTGAAGATTTACCGGAAACCGAGCAGGGAAACCGCTGCCCGGACTACTGTTTCTACCTGGCCGAAACCCTGCTGGTGATCGACCATCAGAAAAAATATACCCGCATCCAGGCCAGCCTGTTCACGCCGTCTGAGTCTGAGAAAAATCGCCTCGCGCAGCGCATCGCCCAACTGCAACAGCAGATGTCAGAAGCACCGCCCGCGCTCCCGGTGCAGCGTGTTGAAAAGATGACCTGCGAGGTGAGTCAGACCGACGATCAGTACGGCGCGGTGGTACGTCAGATGCAAAAAGCGATTCGTGCCGGGGAGATTTTCCAGGTAGTGCCGTCCCGTCGCTTCTCACTGCCCTGCCCGTCGCCGCTGGCGGCTTACGATGTGCTGAAAAAGAGCAACCCAAGCCCGTACATGTTCTTTATGCAGGACAATGATTTCACCCTGTTTGGCGCGTCGCCGGAAAGCTCCCTCAAGTACGACGCCACCAGCCGCCAGATTGAGATCTACCCGATAGCGGGAACCCGTCCACGCGGCCGTCGTGCCGATGGCTCCCTGGACCGCGATCTCGACAGCCGCATCGAACTGGAAATGCGTACCGACCATAAAGAGCTCTCCGAACACCTGATGCTGGTTGACCTGGCGCGTAACGATCTGGCACGCATTTGTACGCCTGGCAGCCGCTACGTGGCGGACCTGACCAAAGTCGACCGCTACTCCTTCGTCATGCACCTGGTCTCCCGCGTGGTGGGTGAACTGCGCCACGACCTCGACGTTCTGCATGCCTACCGCGCCTGCATGAACATGGGCACCCTGAGCGGCGCGCCGAAAGTCCGCGCCATGCAGCTGATCGCCGAAGCGGAAGGACGCCGTCGCGGCAGCTACGGTGGTGCAGTGGGCTATTTCACCGCTCACGGTGACCTTGATACCTGCATCGTGATCCGCTCCGCCTACGTTGAGGACGGCATTGCGACCGTCCAGGCCGGGGCCGGGATTGTGCTGGATTCTGTTCCGCAGTCGGAAGCCGACGAAACCCGCAGTAAGGCGCGCGCGGTACTGCGCGCTATTGCTACCGCACACCATGCACAGGAGATTTTCTGATGGCTGACATTCTGCTGCTCGATAATATCGACTCCTTTACCTACAACCTGGCAGATCAGCTGCGTGCGAATGGTCACAATGTCGTTATCTATCGCAACCACGTTCCGGCCCAGACGCTAATTGACCGTCTGGCGACCATGCAAAACCCGGTGCTGATGCTCTCCCCGGGCCCAGGCGCACCGAGCGAAGCAGGCTGTATGCCTGAGCTGTTGACCCGTATGCGCGGCAAGCTGCCGATTATCGGCATCTGCCTCGGCCACCAGGCGATTGTCGAAGCCTACGGCGGTTACGTGGGTCAGGCGGGGGAGATCCTCCATGGTAAAGCGTCAAGTATTGAACATGACGGTCAGGCGATGTTTGCCGGTCTGCCGAACCCGCTTCCGGTAGCGCGTTACCACTCGCTGGTCGGCAGCAACATTCCGGCCGGGCTGACCATTAACGCCTCGTTTGAAGGGATGGTGATGGCGGTGCGTCACGATGCGGATCGCGTCTGCGGGATGCAGTTCCACCCGGAATCTATCCTGACGTCCAACGGCGCGCGTCTGCTGGAGCAAACGCTCGACTGGGCGCTACAAAAGCTGGAGCAGACCAACACCCTGCAACCGATTCTGGAAAAACTGTATCAGGCTCAGACCCTGAGCCAGCAGGAGAGCCATCAGCTGTTCTCCGCCGTCGTGCGCGGCGAGCTGAAGCCTGAGCAGCTGGCCGCTGCGCTGGTGAGCATGAAGGTACGCGGCGAAAGCCCGCAGGAGATCGCCGGCGCGGCAACCGCGCTGCTGGAAAATGCCGCCCCGTTCCCGCGCCCGGACTATCCGTTTGCCGATATTGTCGGGACCGGTGGCGACGGCAGTAACAGTATCAATATTTCCACCGCCAGCGCCTTTGTGGCCGCGGCATGCGGTCTGAAGGTGGCGAAACACGGCAACCGCAGCGTGTCTAGCCGTTCAGGATCGTCCGACCTGCTGGCGGCTTTCGGTATCAACCTGGACATGAACGCCGAGCGTTCCCGTGAAGCGCTGGATGACCTGGGCGTCTGTTTCCTGTTTGCGCCGAAGTATCACACCGGTTTCCGCCACGCGATGCCGGTTCGCCAGCAGCTCAAAACCCGCACGCTGTTTAACGTGCTCGGTCCACTCATTAACCCGGCGCACCCGCCGCTGGCGCTGATTGGCGTTTACAGCCCGGAACTGGTCCTGCCGATTGCGGAGACGCTGCGCGTCCTCGGTTACCAACGCGCCGCCGTGGTACACAGCGGCGGGATGGATGAAGTTTCCCTGCATGCGCCCACGCTGGTGGCGGAACTGAATAACGGCGAAGTGCTGAACTATCAGCTTGAGGCCGCTGACTTCGGGTTGACCCCGTACCATCAGGACGCCCTGGCGGGCGGCACGCCGGAAGAAAACCGTGACATTCTCACGCGCTTATTACAAGGTAAAGGTGAGGCCGCCCATGAGGCCGCCGTGGCGGCCAACGTAGCCATGCTGATGCGTTTACATGGCGAGGAAGATCTGAAAGCCAACGCCCAAAAAGTTCTGGACGTACTGCGCTCCGGTGCAGCTTACGATCGCGTTACCGCACTTGCGGCAAGAGGGTAAATAATGCAGACCGTTTTAGCGAAAATCGTCGCCGATAAGGCCATCTGGGTGGAAGCCCGTAAGCAACAGCAGCCGCTCGCCAGTTTTCAGAATGACGTCGTTCCGAGCAGCCGTCGTTTTTATGATGCGCTCCAGGGCGCGCGTACCGCGTTTATTCTGGAGTGTAAAAAAGCGTCTCCGTCCAAAGGCGTGATCCGCGACGATTTCGACCCGGCGCGTATTGCCGGTATCTACAAGCATCATGCGTCTGCCATTTCTGTGCTGACGGATGAGAAATATTTCCAGGGCAGCTTCGATTTTCTGCCCGTTGTCAGCGGCATCGCGCCGCAGCCGATTCTGTGCAAAGACTTTATTATCGACCCGTATCAGATCTGGCTGGCGCGCTTTTACCAGGCAGATGCCTGCCTGCTGATGCTCTCCGTTCTGGATGACGAGCAGTATCGCCAGCTCTCCGCCGTCGCGCACAGCCTGAATATGGGCGTGCTGACCGAAGTGAGCAACGAAGAGGAGCTGGAGCGCGCCATCGCGCTGGAAGCCAAAGTGGTCGGCATTAACAACCGCGACCTGCGCGACCTGTCGATTGACCTCAACCGTACGCGCCAGCTTGCGCCGCGTCTGGGCGCGGGCGTCACGGTGATCAGCGAATCCGGGATTAACAGCTACGCTCAGGTGCGCGAACTCAGCCACTTTGCCAACGGTTTCCTGATCGGCTCCGCGATGATGGAACACGACGATCTTAATGCGGCCGTGCGCCGCGTGCTGTTGGGTGAGAACAAAGTCTGCGGCCTGACCCGTGAACAGGATGCGCAGGCCGCATATGAAGCGGGCGCAATCTATGGTGGTCTGATCTTTGTCGAGTCCTCTCCTCGCACAGTAAATGAAGAACAGGCGCGCAAGGTGATCGCGGCTGCGCCACTGAGCTACGTGGGCGTGTTCCGCAATGCGGATATTAACGACGTTGCGGCAAAAGCGGACGCGTTATCCCTGAGCGCGGTCCAGCTGCACGGCGATGAAGATCAGGCGTACATCGATGCTCTGCGACATGTTCTGGCGCCTCAGGTTCAGATCTGGAAAGCGCAAAGCGTTGGCGCCACCCTGCCCGCGCGTAACCTGAAGCATGTTGATAAATACGTGCTCGACAACGGCCAGGGCGGCACGGGGCAGCGTTTTGACTGGTCACTGCTGCGTGGCGAAGTGCTGGACAATGTCCTGCTGGCAGGGGGATTAAGCCCCGATAACTGTGTGGAAGCGGCCAAAACCGGCTGCGCAGGCCTCGATTTCAATTCAGGCGTAGAGTCCCAACCGGGCATTAAAGACGCCAGCAAGCTGGCATCGGTATTTAAAACTCTGCGTGCATATTAAGGAAGAGAAGATGACGACATTACTTAACCCGTATTTTGGTGAGTTCGGTGGGATGTATGTCCCACAAATCCTGATGCCCGCGCTGCGCCAGCTGGAAGAAGCGTTCGTGAGCGCACAGAAAGATCCGGCGTTTCAGGCGGAGTTTACCGACCTGCTGAAAAACTACGCCGGTCGTCCGACGGCGCTGACAAAGTGCCGCAACCTGACCGAAGGCACTAAAACTACGCTGTATCTTAAGCGTGAAGATCTGCTGCACGGTGGCGCGCATAAAACTAACCAGGTGCTTGGCCAGGCGCTGCTCGCGAAGCGGATGGGTAAAACCGAAATCATCGCCGAAACCGGCGCGGGACAGCACGGTGTGGCCTCAGCGCTCGCCAGCGCCCTGCTCGGTCTGAAATGCCGCATTTACATGGGGGCGAAGGACGTTGAGCGCCAGTCGCCAAACGTGTTCCGTATGCGTCTGATGGGGGCGGAAGTGATCCCGGTGCACAGCGGTTCTGCCACGCTGAAAGATGCCTGTAATGAAGCGCTTCGCGACTGGTCTGGCAGCTACGAAACCGCCCACTACATGCTCGGTACCGCCGCGGGCCCGCACCCGTTCCCGACCATCGTGCGTGAATTCCAGCGCATGATCGGCGAAGAGACTAAAGCGCAGATCCTCGAAAAAGAGGGTCGCCTGCCGGATGCGGTGATCGCCTGCGTTGGCGGCGGATCTAACGCCATCGGCATGTTTGCCGATTTTATCGACGAAACCAGCGTTGGGCTGATTGGCGTTGAGCCTGCCGGCCACGGTATTGAAACAGGCGAGCATGGTGCGCCGCTGAAGCATGGCCGCGTGGGGATCTACTTCGGCATGAAGGCCCCGATGATGCAGACCGATGAAGGGCAGATTGAAGAGTCTTACTCAATCTCTGCCGGGCTGGATTTCCCGTCCGTAGGGCCGCAGCACGCGTTCCTCAACAGCACCGGCCGCGCGGATTATGTCTCCATCACCGATGACGAAGCGCTGGAGGCCTTCAAAACGCTGTGCCGCAATGAAGGGATCATCCCGGCGCTGGAGTCTTCCCACGCGCTGGCGCACGCGCTGAAAATGATGAAGGAAAACCCGGAAAAAGAGCAGCTGCTGGTGGTAAACCTTTCCGGTCGCGGTGACAAAGATATCTTCACCGTTCACGATATTCTGAAAGCACGAGGGGAAATCTGATGGAACGCTACGACAACGCATTTGCACAACTGAAAGCTCGCCAGGAAGGCGCCTTCGTTCCCTTCGTGACGCTGGGCGACCCCGGCCCGGAGCAGTCGCTGAAGATTATCGACACCCTGATTGATGCCGGTGCCGACGCGCTGGAGCTCGGTATTCCGTTCTCCGATCCGCTGGCGGATGGCCCGACCATTCAGAACGCAACGCTACGCGCGTTTGCCGCGGGCGTGACGCCGAGCCAGTGCTTTGAAATGCTGGCGGCGATCCGTCAGAAGCACCCGACCATTCCGATCGGCCTGCTGATGTACGCCAACCTGGTGTTCAGCCGCGGTATTGATGCGTTTTACGCAGAGTGCGCCCGCGTGGGCGTTGACTCCGTGCTGGTGGCTGACGTGCCCGTTGAAGAGTCTGCGCCGTTCCGTCAGGCGGCAATGCGCCACAACGTCGCGCCGATTTTCATCTGTCCGCCGAATGCCGATGACGATCTGTTGCGCCAGATTGCCTCTTACGGACGGGGTTACACTTACCTGCTCTCCCGTGCGGGCGTCACCGGTGCGGAAAATAAAGCCGCGCTGCCGCTGCATCATCTGGTGGAGAAGCTGGCAGAATACCATGCTGCACCGCCGCTTCAGGGCTTTGGCATTTCTTCACCGGATCAGGTTACTGCGGCGATTGATGCGAAAGCCGCCGGGGCTATTTCCGGTTCGGCTATCGTGAAAATCATCGAGAAGAACGTGGATAAACCAGAGCAGATGCTGGCTGAGTTACACGCATTCGTCACATCTATGAAAGCGGCCACGCGCAAGGCGTAACCGTTAACACCGTCTGGCCCCGGCGTCAGGCGGTTTTCCCTTCTCTCTTCCTGAAAGAAGCAGGTCAAAATTGATCCTGTCGATATTTTCGGTGTGAATGACTTTCCAAACTTTCGCGTAAGCGTATGATCTGGGCTCTTTTTAGCGTTACCCTTCTGAGTTCAGAGGTTATTCATGTCATGGCATTCCTTCAAACAGACTTATCTGGTTAAGTTCTGGTCACCTGTTCCGGCCGTTATCGCGGCAGGCATTCTTTCTACCTATTATTTCGGTATTACCGGCACCTTCTGGGCTGTTACGGGCGAGTTTACCCGCTGGGGTGGGCAGCTATTACAGTTGGCTGGCGTTCATGCCGAAGAGTGGGGCTACTTCAAACTGATCCATCTTGAGGGCACTCCGCTGACCCGCATCGACGGGATGATGATCATTGGCATGTTCGGCGGCTGTTTTGCGGCTGCGCTGTGGGCCAACAACGTTAAGTTGCGCATGCCGAAAAGCCGCATCCGCATTTTGCAGGCCGTGGTCGGCGGCATCATTGCCGGGTTTGGCGCCCGCCTGGCGATGGGCTGTAACCTTGCCGCGTTCTTTACCGGCATTCCGCAGTTCTCGCTGCATGCCTGGTTCTTTGCCGTCGCCACCGCCATGGGCTCCTACTTCGGTGCTAAATTCACCCTGCTGCCGCTGTTCCGCATTCCGGTGAAAATGACGAAAGTTAGCGCTGCCTCTCCGTTAACGCAAAAACCCGATCAGGCGCGTCGTCGCTTCCGCCTCGGTATGCTGGTCTTTTTTGCCATGGTTGCCTGGGCGATTTGCACGGCAATGAATCAGCCCAAACTCGGCCTGGCCATGCTGTTCGGCGTCGGCTTTGGTTTGCTGATTGAACGTGCGCAGATCTGCTTTACCTCCGCATTTCGCGATATGTGGATCACCGGACGCACCATGATGGCGAAGGCGATCATTGCTGGTATGGCCGTGAGCGCAATTGGCATCTTCAGCTATGTTCAGCTCGGCGTGGAGCCGAAAATCATGTGGGCGGGCCCAAATGCCGTCATTGGCGGACTGCTGTTTGGTTTTGGCATTGTGCTGGCGGGCGGGTGTGAAACCGGCTGGATGTATCGCGCCGTGGAAGGCCAGGTGCATTACTGGTGGGTGGGTCTGGGTAACGTGATTGGCTCTACAATTCTGGCCTACTACTGGGATGACGTCTCGCCGGTACTGGCAACAAACTGGGACAAGGTCAACCTGCTGAAAACCTTTGGTCCACTCGGGGGACTCCTGGTGACCTACGCCCTGCTGCTCATCGCCTTCTTACTGGTTGTTGCACAAGAGAAGCGCTTTTTCCGACGCGCCACCGCCAAAACTGAAACTCAGGAGAATGCCGCATGAAAGAGATCGTGCCTGATTATCGTCTCGATATGGTGGGTGAACCTTGTCCTTACCCGGCCGTCGCCACGCTTGAAGCGCTACCGCAGTTAAAGAAAGGCGAAATTCTGGAAGTGGTGAGCGATTGCCCCCAGTCGATCAATAACATTCCGCTTGATGCCAAAAATCACGGCTATACCGTGCTGGATATCCAGCAGGACGGACCAACCATTCGTTATTTAATTCAGAAGTGATTTCACGATCGAAAAAGGCCTCTCTGAGGCCTTTTCTAGTTTACTGGCTTTGGCCATCGCCGTCGTCTGAGCTTCGGCAGGCATGAATGAATGGTGAGACGTGTTCCGCAAACGGAACAGATAGCACCGTGAGGTAGGCTATGTGCTGGGCTGAACGTCGTGAACTGAAACTGTTTACCTGCACAAACCGGACACTCAAATTTGATGTTGGGGATATCCCCTCCAGCCAGGTGTGTGGAACAACCACCATACAGCAATCACCGACTGGCAGGGGATATATCTTCTGTCAGAAACGATAGCCGGCTGAGAACATAAATACCCACGGATCCAGACGGGTATTGATACTTTGCTGCTGGCCGCCCGCTTTAAAGCGCACGTCCGTATCAATGTCCATATACCAGACCGAGGCGTTGATCAGCCAGTCACGGTTAATCAGATAATCCAGACCAACCTGCCCCGCCATGCCCCACGAGTCTTTCAGGCTGAGATCGGAGAGCCCGGCCTCTTTACCGGTATCGTTAAATTTCTCATCAAAGAAGGTGGTGTAGTTAACCCCTGCACCAATATAAGGGCGCACCTTGCTGCTGGAATCGCCGAAGTACCACTGCGCCATCAGCGTTGGTGGCAAATGGTGCACCGTGGCAATGTCCCCGGTCGGTCCTAAACCGACGCGGTGACGGAATGGCGTGGCGGCTAAAAGCTCGACGCCAACGTTATCCGTTGCCATATACGTAAACGTCAGGCCTAACTGGGTGTTATTGCTGACGTTAAACCCGCCCATATCCAGTACATTATCGGACCCTTCCGTTGGACGTACCGTTGCCGAACCGGCACGAATAAAGAATTCGCCTGCTTCATGCGCGTACGCGCCGCCAGAGAGACTGCTTAAGATAAGGGCTGCCACCGCTAATTTTTTCATATCCGCTCCATCGTTGTGGTTTTAATTGCGGAGGAGAATATACTCACAAATGAGTAATAAGTGATCTAACACAGATCACATTAAAACCAGTAAGTTAACATTCATTGATCTAGGTTAATTTTTGGTGACGCCTCATAAAGCAATAAGTTGTTACCGCGTCAATTTTTGGCATTTCATGGTTACAAAATTTTCTGTCTTCCCTCTCTTGCGCTTCCTGTAGCGGCTGGATAATTTATCGCTCTCACAATGTGATTTGATGCGTTCTACTTTTGCAGGTGTGCCATGAGTGATCATAACCCGTGCATGACGTGCGGAGCCTGTTGTGCGTATTTTCGAGTCTCTTTCTACTGGGCTGAAGCCAGCGATGGCGGCGGCACCGTTCCGGTTGATCTCACTGAACCCTTAACCCCTTTTCTGCGCTGTATGCGCGGCACCAACCAAAAACAGAGCCGCTGTGTGGCACTGCAAGGTGAGCCTGGGGTATCCACCCGCTGTTCCATTTACGCGGATCGCCCCAGCCCGTGTCGCACTTTCGCGATGTCGGGAGAGGATGGGCAGGTCAATGAGGCATGCAATCGCGCCCGCGCCCGCTATGGATTACCGCCGCTTTACAAAGATATGCTTTTCCATACAAGCCTTGATGCTGCCACCAGCGTGTTATCCGGTGTACAATTGCCGGCTAATTAACACCTGCAATACTCAAGGAGAGTGCATGTCTATCACGGCGAAGTCTGTCTACCGTGACACGGGAAATTTTTTCCGCAATCAGTTCATTACCTTTTTACTGATCGCGTTGTTGTGCGCCTTTATTACGGTGGTGCTGGGTCATGCGTTCTCACCCAGTGATGAACAGATTGCCACGCTGAGCCAGGGGGAAAATCTTGCAGGCAGCGCAGGGTTGTTTGACCTTGTGCAGAATATGACGCCAGAGCAACAGCAAATCTTGCTGCGCGCATCTGCGGCATCTACCTTCTCGGGCCTGATTGGCAACGCCATTCTGGCGGGTGGCGTGTTGCTGATGATCCAGCTGGTGTCTGCCGGCCAACGCGTCAGCGCGTTACGTGCAATCGGGGCCAGCGCTCCGGTGCTACCAAAACTGTTTATCCTCATCTTCCTGACCACGCTGCTGGTCCAGATGGGGATAATGTTGGTTGTCGTTCCGGGCGTGCTGCTGGCTATCGTGCTTTCATTCGCGCCAGTAATGGTTGTGCAGGACAAAATGGGCATTTTCACCGCCATGCGCAGCAGCATCAGGCTCGCATGGGCCAATATGCGACTGGTCGCCCCGGCCGTTATCAGCTGGCTGCTGGCCAAAACTCTGCTGTTGCTGTTTGCGCCGAATTTTGCGGTGTTAACGCCAAACGTCGGAGCGGTTGTCGCCAATACGCTGAGCAATCTGATTTCAGCCGTGCTGCTGGTCTATTTGTTCCGCCTGTACATGTTAATTCGTCAGTAACTGGGATCGCAGAATGAAGCAGTTTCTTGATTTTTTACCGCTGATCGTATTTTTCGCTTTTTATAAGCTGTACGACATTTATGCCGGCACGCTGGCGCTGATTGTGGCAACGGCTGTGGTGCTGATTTACAGCTGGGTTCGCTATCGCAAAGTTGAAAAGATGGCGCTCATCACCTTCCTGATGGTGGCGGTGTTTGGTGGTCTGACGTTGTTCTTCCACAATGATGAATTTATCAAATGGAAGGTCACGGTGATTTACGGCCTGTTTGCGGGCGCACTCCTCATCAGCCAGTGGGTGATGAAGAAGCCGCTGATCCAGCGCATGCTGGGGAAAGAACTGACCCTGCCGCAGGCTGTGTGGGGGCGTCTGAATATCGCCTGGGCACTATTTTTTATTCTGTGTGGTCTGGCGAATATCTATATCGCATTCTGGATGCCGCAGAATATCTGGGTCAACTTCAAGGTGTTTGGCCTGACGGCGCTGACTCTTATCTTCACCCTGCTCAGCGGCGTTTATATTTATCGCCACATGCCGCAGGATGACAAGCACTGATCCTTCTGGCCAGATCGCCACGCGGTCTGGCCTCTTTTCCCGCCTTCTCTTTTCTCTACATCCTTCCTGCGAAAATGTCTGAATCATGAAGATTTTATGGAGATTGCTGCCACCTTATTGTAATGATAATGACTATCATTAATATTCGTCATCGCATTTTTAACAAATGGAAATGAGTTGATGAATAACATAATAAGATTTGCCCCGGCTACACTTACGCTCGCCATTCTTTCAACGCTTTATCAGAGCGCACACGCAGCGGAAGATCCTCTCGCCGATGGTGAAACAATGGTTGTTCAGGCCACCGCTGAAGAGGCGCTGAAGCAACAGCCGGGGGTTTCCATCATCACAGCAAAGGACATAGAAAAGGATCCACCGGTTAACGATCTTTCTGAAATTATTCGCAAAATGCCCGGGGTTAACCTCACCGGAAACAGCGCGACAGGCAGCCGCGGTAACAACCGCCAGATCGACATCCGCGGTATGGGGCCGGAGAACACGCTGATTCTGATTGACGGTGTGCCGGTGACGTCACGTAACTCGGTGCGCTACAGCTGGCGCGGGGAGCGCGACACCCGCGGGGATACCAACTGGGTTCCGCCAGAGATGGTTGAGCGCATTGAAGTGCTCCGGGGACCTGCTGCCGCCCGCTATGGTTCGGGGGCGGCCGGCGGCGTCGTCAACATCATTACCAAACGCCCGACCAACGACTGGCACGGCTCGCTCTCCCTGTACACTAACCAGCCTGAAAATGATAAAGAGGGAGCGACGAAACGCGCTAATTTTGATCTGAGCGGCCCCCTTGCGGGCGATGCGTTAACGATGCGCCTGTACGGGAATATCAACAAAACTGACGCAGATGCTCAGGACATCAACACCGCGCAAAACGGCTCTTACGCCGCCGGACGTGAAGGCGTGCGCAACAAGGACATTAATGCCCTGCTCTCCTGGAAACTCACGCCACAGCAGATTATCGATTTCGACTACAGCTACAGCCGCCAGGGCAATATCTACGCGGGTGATACTCAATACAGCAACAGCAACGTCAGCCCTGACGGTCTGGTGTCGTCCCTGTATGGACACGAAACGAACCGAATGTACCGCCAGTCCTATGGCATTACGCACAACGGCATCTGGGACTGGGGCCAGTCTAAGTTCGGTGTTTATTATGAAAAGACCAACAACACCCGCCTGGAAGAAGGCTCTACGGGCAAAGTTGAGGGTATGATCAATAGCGATAAATACGATACCAGCCGGCTGGAGTCATACCGTTCAACGGGTGAACTGAACATTCCTTTCTTCTGGCTGGTCGAACAGACGCTAACCGTGGGTGCAGAATGGAACCGTGATGAACTGAACGATCCGGCCTCAATGCAGGCGACAAATGTGTCGGGAGAAGTGATTAACGGCGTTCCCGGTACGGCTTCTGAGCGCAACAGCAAAAACAGCGCTGACCTCACTGGCATCTATCTTGAGGACAATATTGAAGCGCGCCAGGGCACCAACCTGATCCCAGGGCTCCGCTTTGATTATCACAATCAGTTTGGCAGCAACTGGAGTCCTAGCCTGAACCTCTCTCAGGATTTGGGTGACATGTTCAAAGTTAAAGCGGGTATCGCTCGGGTATTTAAAGCGCCAAACCTGTATCAATCCAGCGAAGGCTATCTGCTTTCCACCCGCGGCAATGGCTGCCCGAACAACGTTTCCGAAGGAAGCTGTTACCTGTTAGGTAATCCGGATCTGGATCCTGAAATCAGCGTGAACAAAGAGATTGGCCTGGCCTTTGCGCTGGAAGGCTACGAGGCTGGCATAACCTGGTTCCGCAACGATTACAAAAACAAGATTGTTTCAGGAACGGACGTGCTGGGCCAGACAAGCAGCGGCGCAAATATCCTTCAGTGGCAGAACGGAGGAAAGGCTGTTGTTGAGGGGCTGGAAGGCAACCTCACCGTCCCGGTTATCCGCGACACGCTAACCTGGCGTACCAATGCGACGTATATGATTCAGTCTGAAAGTAAGGACACCGGCAACCCTCTGTCGATTATCCCAAAATATACCGTCAACACGATGCTCGACTGGCAGGTTAACAGCAAACTTTCAGCGAACCTTAGCTGGACGATGTATGGCCGCCAGAAGCCAAGAGAAAATGCTGAAATCCGCAAAGAGCAGAATGCAATGTCAGATAAAGAGATTGGCGCCTATTCCATCGTTGGGATCGGTAGTAACTATCAACGGACAAAAGATCTCCGCCTGAATGCCGGGATCAGCAACCTCTTTGATAAGCAGATTTACCGAGAAAATGACGGTGCATCGACCTATAACGAACCAGGCCGTGCGTATTACGCCGGCGTGACCCTGTCCTTCTGACCCTAAGGCGCCTGCTCGGCGGGCGCTAACCCTATTCTCTCCAGCCAGAAATCATAGTAGCATCCCGCCTGAAGTCTTCAGTTACGAGTTTAAAACAATGACAACAAATGACGCCCCACAGGGCGAACTAGTTTTACGCACACTGGCAATGCCTGCGGATACGAATGCCAATGGCGATATTTTTGGCGGCTGGTTGATGTCGCAGATGGATATGGGCGGTGCAATCCTGGCAAAAGAGATTGCACACGGGCGCGTGGTGACAGTCCGGGTCGATGGCATGACCTTTCTGCGCCCTGTCGCGGTGGGGGACGTGGTGTGCTGTTACGCACGCTGCGTAAAACGCGGCAATACGTCTGTCTCCATCAACATTGAAGTATGGGTGAAAAAAGTCTCTTCTGAGCCGATTGGTCAGCGCTATAAGGCGACGGAGGCATTATTCATCTATGTGGCGGTGGATAGCGACGGTAAGCCCCGCCAGCTCCCACGGAGCTGATCCTCAGGTAAAAAAAAGCCTCCTTGCGGAGGCTTCTTTTATTCCATCTGTGCCCCGCCGTTCAGGCGGAAGACAATGTTCACAATCAACCCATTGCCGGGTTTACCGGCTTCATAGCGCCACCTGCGCATGGCCGATTTAACTTCGCGTTCAAACATATTCGCCGGCTGTGCGGACAGGATTTCCACGTTATCGACACGTCCATCGGCCGTAACGTCGAATTTCACCCGTACACGCCCTTCAATACGTAACGCCTGAGCACGTGCCGGGTACTGCGGCTGGTTACGGCTCAGCGCGCGCGGGCCCGCGGGCGCCGTTACCGTCGGTTTTGTCGCGGTCGTGGTGTTATTCATCAGCGGACGTGACGGGGCGGCATTTTCAACCGGCTGCGTGGCGCGTGGCTCAACCGGACGCACTTCGCGTTTCGGACGCTCTTCCACCTTTTTGACCGGCTTGGGTTTTGGCTTCGGCTTAGGTTTCGGCTCCGGCTTATGGATCACTACCGGCGCTTCTTTCGGCGGTTCAGGAACCGGCTCGGGCTCTGGCTCCGGCTCGGGTTCAACAACGGGCTGTGGCGGCGGCGGCGCAACCTGCGGCGGCTCAAGATCCGCAGGCGATACCATGGTCACAGAAATTGGCTGCGCTGGCGCCGGCATTTCAATAACCTGATGAACCGAGGTATAGAGCAGACCCGCCACGACAGCACCGTGAATAACGACGGAAAGCAGCGTCGGCCATGGAAAGCGGCGAGGTAAATCAAGGGTCATCGAAGTCATAATCATCAACGTTAAAAAACCGAACCTCGATTTTAAATGCAAATAGCAATCATATTCAATAAGACACTTTGTCCTGGCGCAATTTAAGCGTACATGAGGGCAAAAAAGGGGCATCCAGATCAGGGTTTTAACATTGTTATTATCTTTACATTGCAGTCATTTGTGCTTTCACATAACGTAATTGTCACTTTTACCGGTTAAGGAGCTTTGCCGTGCTTTACGTGATTTACGCTGAAGATGTACCTGATTCTCTGGAAAAACGTCTTTCCGTTCGCCCTGCTCATCTGGCGCGTTTACAGTTGCTACAGGATGAAGGTCGGTTGCTGACCGCAGGCCCGATGCCTGCCGTTGACAGCAACGATCCGGGCGCGGCGGGTTTTACCGGCTCCACGGTGATTGCCGAGTTTGAATCTCTGGAAGCCGCGCAGGCCTGGGCAGAAGCAGACCCGTACGTCGCAGCCGGCGTGTACGAGAAAGTCACGGTTCGTCCGTATAAAAAAGTATTCTGAAACGAAAGGCTCCCTCGGGAGCCTTTTCTTCATTCAGTGCAGCGACGCCAGCCTCGCCGCAAATCCGACAAACAGCAGACCTATCAGCCCGTTCCCCAGCTTCGCCAGTTTCTTTTTGGTTTTCAGGTAACGCGTGACAAACGCGCCTGAGAAAATCAGGAAGCTCATGTACATGAAGCTGATCAGCTCAAGCGTTGTGGCGAGGATCAGGAACGACGTGCCGGTATTCTTCGCATTGACATCAATGAACTGCACGAAGAACGACACGTAAAAGAGAATCGCTTTCGGGTTCGTCAGGCTCAGCACCAGCGAACGCTTAAGGATTGCGCTTGCCGGTTCGGCGCTACTTTCGTGCGCATTTTTTTGACGCGTTATAACGGACCAAAGCATTTTCCCGCCCAGCCACATCAGATAAAACGCGCCCAGATAGCGGACAATATTAAATAATACCGGAGTGGTCTGGATCAACGCGGCGACGCCCGCCCAGGCCAGAAACATCAGCACGGCATCACCAATAAACACACCGGTGGCTGCCAGATAGCCTTTCTTAACGCCGTGGCCAATCCCTGTTTTCAGCACAAACAAGGTGTTCGGTCCCGGAACCAGCACGATAAAAAATGCGCCGACAACATAGGTCCAGAAATTCAGTACACCAAACTCCGCAAACACGTCTTACTCCTTTCGCTCAAAAACAGCGGGGATACCGGTAATTACGGTATCCCCTGAATCAGTTGCGCTATTGTACGCCGTTATAGCCATCAAGATAAGTCGCGGCCAGTTCGTTACCAAATAACAGGGCGTCTTTACTGTCCATGTCCGAAGACCATTTATCCTTCGCGTTGCCTGCGAACAATTCCTGCGACTTCGCATTTTCTTTTAGCTGATCGCGAATGCTTTGCGCGTATTCACTGGCTTCAGCCTCAGTCCGCCCTTCCGCGCGGTCAGCTTTGCCCCGGGCATAAAGCTCGCGGAACTGCGCCACGTTCAGCTGATAATTTTTCTGCACGCTGGAGGTGTAATTGCCGCCAGTAAAGCTGGACTGATGCGACACGAAATAAAACGCGTGCCGTTCGGGTGAGGTTTTGCTGCTGGCACAACCGCTTAATACCGCAATCCCAAAGAGTGCTGCCATTACTTTTCCGTTCATCCTTTTTTCCTTTAATAAAGCCAATGTATTCCCCATGCGAAAACATAATCTGCCAATGAGGAAAATGACGAAAGTCCTAAATCTTCCCTGAGCGCATCCAGCGCCAAAAGTACAATAAAAATCCAGAGATAAGGATTCATCTTTTAATATCATGACGTTATGGGAAGTTAGTATATCGCGGAAGCAGATGGGAAGAGACTGCAAAAATTGATAGCCTGGATGTTTAATGGGCACCTTTACGGTGCCCTTCATGCTTTTCAGATGTCCTGGACCGCGAACAACAGCGCGTTACGGTGTCTGTTCAGGCCACATTTTCTGATGGCGTGGATACGCATATTGCGGCGGGATTGTGCTTCCAGCCAACGAGCCTTACGACGACTCACCTGTCGCAACATGCGCCAGCGCCCAACTTCAGTTCTACTGCGCTTCATGTCTACAACTCTTTCTCTAACAGAGATGCCATTATATGCCTAAGCAGGCGGCAAACCAGCGCTTTTATCTGCCGTTTTTATTTGCCAGATGAATCCTGATGCGTAAACTCATAACAATACGCTTTCAAAAGGATTTTTTATTTATGACAACCTTCTACACCGTGGTGAGTTGGCTGGTCATTTTAGGATACTGGCTGTTAATTGCCGGGGTGACGTTGCGCATTCTGATGAAACGCAGAGCGGTACCTTCCGCCATGGCCTGGCTTCTGATTATCTACATTCTGCCGCTGGTGGGCATCATCGCCTATCTCTCTTTCGGTGAACTTCATCTGGGTAAACGCCGCGCCGAACGCGCCCGCGCCATGTGGCCCTCCACGGCGAAATGGCTTGCCGACCTTAAAGCCTGCAAGCATATCTTCGCTGAAGAGAACAGTAGCGTGGCCGCATCTCTGTTCAAGCTGTGCGAACGCCGCCAGGGGATTGCTGGGGTAAAAGGCAATCAGCTGCAACTGATGACCTCTTCTGATGATGTGATGCAGGCGCTGATCCGTGATATCCAGCTCGCCCGGCATAATATCGAGATGGTGTTTTATATCTGGCAGCCGGGCGGCATGGCGGACCAGGTCGCCGAATCGCTAATGGCCGCTGCACGTCGCGGTATTCACTGCCGCCTGATGCTGGACTCCGCCG
This sequence comes from Enterobacter sp. UPMP2061, assembly GCF_053709615.1. Taxonomy (NCBI): domain Bacteria; kingdom Pseudomonadati; phylum Pseudomonadota; class Gammaproteobacteria; order Enterobacterales; family Enterobacteriaceae; genus Enterobacter; species Enterobacter sp. UPMP2061. Next base: position 32,064 of record NZ_JBSKJP010000003.1, on the reverse strand, counting down.
GCAGCGTGGCCTTTTTCCGTAGCCCGTGGGCAGGCATGATGCGCAACGCCGGTATCGAGGTGGTCGAGGCGCTGAAAGTGAATCTTTTCCGCGTCTTTCTGCGCCGCATGGATCTCCGCCAGCACCGGAAAATGGTTCTGATCGATAACTACATCGCCTACACCGGCAGCATGAACATGGTTGACCCCCGCTTCTTCAAGCAGGATTCCGGCGTGGGGCAATGGATCGATCTGATGGCGCGGATGGAGGGACCGATCGCGACCTCAATGGGCATCGTCTACTCCTGCGACTGGGAAATTGAAACCGGTAAACGCATTCTTCCCCCGCCGCCGGATGGCAATATCATGCCGTTTGAGGAAGCCAGCGGGCACACTATCCACACTATCGCCTCCGGTCCTGGCTTCCCGGAAGATCTGATCCATCAGGCACTGCTGACCGCCGCGTACTCCGCGCGGGAATATCTGATCATGACCACGCCCTATTTCGTTCCCAGCGACGACCTTCTGCATGCCATCTGTACAGCGGCACAGCGCGGAGTGGATGTGAGCATTATTATGCCGCGCAAGAACGATTCGCTGCTGGTGGGATGGGCAAGCCGCGCGTTCTTTAGTGAGCTGCTGGCCGCAGGCGTTAAAATTTATCAGTTCGAAGGCGGGCTGTTACACACCAAGAGCGTGCTGGTGGACGGAGAGCTGAGCCTGGTGGGTACCGTCAACCTCGATATGCGCAGTCTGTGGCTGAATTTTGAAATTACGCTGGTCATTGATGACGCCGGGTTCGGTGGCGATCTGGCGGCGGTTCAGGACGATTATATCTCCCGCTCACGCCTGCTGGACGCCAGACTGTGGGCGAAACGTCCGCTATGGCAGCGAATTGCCGAACGACTGTTTTACTTCTTTAGTCCGTTGCTGTAAAACGTGCCCAACGATGTTTAACAGGTAGTCATCATGGAAATGGATCTGAACAATCGCCTGACCGAAGACGAAACGCTCGAACAGGCCTACGATATTTTTCTCGAGCTGGCGGTCGATAATCTCGACCCTGCTGACGTCATTCTTTTCAACCTGCAATTCGAAGAGCGTGGCGGTGCTGAGCTGTTCGATCCGTCTGAAGACTGGGCCGAACACGTCGATTTTGATCTCAACCCGGACTTCTTCGCCGAGGTGGTGATTGGCCTGGCAGATGAAGACGGCGGAGAAATTAACGACATCTTTGCCCGCGTCCTGCTGTGCCGCGAGAAAGATCACAAACTGTGCCATATTCTCTGGCGCGAATAATAAAAAAGGCTGCCCGCGCAGCCTTTTTTATTTAATCCGGTAAGGCATTTCCACAGCGGTGACAAAACCGCGCGCCGGGTTCATGATTCCCCTGCTGACAATTCGGACATTTGCGTTGCTGCTTGCTGTTCTGGAAAGCGCTACTCATATGGGTGGTAATTAACCCCGTCGGAATCGCTATCACCGAATAGCCGATCAGGATAAGAACCGATGCCACAATACGTCCGAGCGGCGTATGCGGGGTAATATCGCCATAGCCCACGGTGGTCACCGTGACGATAGCCCAGTAAACAGACGCATTAAGCGTGGTAAACCCGTATTTCGGCCCTTCGATTAAATACATCAGGGAGCCAAAAACGATCATCACGATAGCAATAAACGAATAGAAGAGAATCAACTGGTGGCGGGCGCTGACAATGGCAACCCAAAAAACCCGCAGCGACGGCATAAAGCGCAGCAGTTTGAGAATCCGTAACACACGAATCGCCCGCATTGCACGCCAGGCAAACACATAATTCAGGCTGATCTCAGGCCACAGCCACATGACATACAGCGGCAGGATGGTGGCTAAATCAATAAATCCCCAGAAGCTGAAAACGTATTTCGCCGGATTTGGCCAGCTAATGACCCTCAGCACATATTCCGCAGTAAACACCAGAGTGACAATCAATTCCAGCCAGACGAAAACGTGCCACTCCTCATACGTCATGTGGTACTGCGTTCCGGCGCCGGATTCGATAAAGATAATAATGACGCTAATCAGCGCAAATAAACCACACAGACCTTCGAAGCGGCGACCGGAAACCGTTTCAGGATCAAATAAAAGGTGATACAGCCGCTGACGGGCCGACGTGAATAATCGCGACACATTAACCTCGAAAAATAAGGGCTGACATCATGTCAGCCCTTGCGATTATAACGGGTCTACTTTCAGGCAGGAAACCGCATGTCGGAAACTGCCCTCCAGAACCGGCCGTGTTTTTGCACATTCTGGCCCGGCTATTGGGCATCGAGTACGGAATACGCAGCCTGAAGGCGGGTTGATTGGCGAAGGCAGTTCACCTTCCAGAAGCTGAATGGTTTTATTTTTTTCCAGATCGGGGTCCGGAACGGGAACCGCAGACATCAGCGCTTTGGTATAAGGGTGCAGAGGATTGTGGTACACCTCATCATACGTGCCCAGCTCCACGGCGTGGCCCAGATACATGACCAGCACACGGTCCGAAATGTGTTTTACCACCGCCAGATCGTGGGCGATGAAGATCAGCGACAGCCCCATTTCCCGTTGCAGTTTCTGTAGCAGGTTAACCACCTGGGCCTGGATGGAAACGTCCAGCGCCGAAACCGGCTCATCACAGATAATCAGTTTTGGTTCAAGGATCAACGCGCGTGCGATACCGATACGCTGGCACTGACCGCCGGAAAACTCGTGTGGGTAGCGGTTGATGAGGTTAGGCAGCAGACCCACCTTGAGCATCATCGCTTTCACCCGATCGCGAATTTCCTGGCGCGGCATCTTCGGATGATAGGTGCGCAGCGGCTCGGCAATGATTTCGCCAATGGTCATACGCGGGTTCAGGGACGCAAGTGGATCCTGGAAAATCATCTGGATGTCGCTGCGCACGTCGCGCCATTCATCCGGCTTCATCCCCAGCAGATCTTTGCCAAGCCAGGCCACTTTCCCGTCGGTGGCCTTCACCAGGCCGATGATCGCCCGCGCAAACGTCGATTTGCCGCAGCCGGATTCGCCTACCACGCCCAGGGTCTCGCCTTCGTACAGGCGTAGCGTGACGCCATCCACCGCTTTCAGGGTTTTGGCAGGCTGCCAGAACCACTGTTTACCGTCTTTGATATCGAAATGGACCTTCAGGTCAGCGATTTCGAGCAGCACATTTCTTTTTTCGTCGATTGCGTTCATACCAGCTCCTCCAGCGGCTTAAAGCAGGCACGCAGACGGCCTGGGGCAAACGCTTCCAGCGGCGGTGCGCTGTTACAGATTTCCATCGCATGCGGACAACGCGGCTGGAACGGGCAGCCTTTTGGCAGACGCAGCAGGTTAGGCGGGTTACCCGGGATAGTCAGCAGCGACTCCCCTTCCGCATCAAGACGCGGAACGGCATTCAGCAGCCCGATAGAGTACGGATGGGCTGGCTGGTAGAACACATCGCGGGCATTACCGTATTCCATCGTGCGGCCTGCATACATGACTAACACTTTGTCGCAGATCCCGGCAACGACGCCTAAATCGTGGGTGATCATAATGATGGCGGTGTTGAACTCGCGCTTCAGCTCGTTCAGCAACGTCATGATCTGCGCCTGAACGGTCACGTCCAGGGCGGTGGTTGGTTCATCAGCGATCAGCAGTTTTGGCCGGCAAAGCAATGCCATCGCGATCATAACGCGCTGACGCATACCGCCGGAAAACTCGTGCGGATACATGCGCATGCGCTTGCGTGCTTCAGGCATTTTCACCGCATCCAGCATTTTGACGGACTCTTCAAACGCTTCGGCTTTACCCAGCCCCTTGTGAAGCATCAGCACTTCCATCAGCTGTTCGCCCACCCGCATATAGGGGTTCAGGGACGTCATCGGATCCTGGAAAATCATTGAAATCTGCTCGGCGCGCAGCTTGTTCAGCTCATGTTCCGGCAAATTCAGGATCTCTTTCCCGTTAAACGTCGCCGAACCGCCGATCACGCCGTTTGACGCCAGCAGGCCCATCAGCGCGAATGCGGTCTGGGATTTACCGGAACCGGATTCGCCCACAATGCCCAGCGTTTCACCGGCACGCAGGTCGAAGTTGAGATCGTTAACGGCAGTAACATCACCGTCGGGGGTTTTAAACGTCACGCGGAGGTCTTTAACGTCCAGCAGTGCGCTGGTCCGCTGTTGCGCCTGTGGCGCGGTTGCCGTTTCAATAATGGTCATGACGGCGCTCCTTAACGGTCTTTCGGGTCGAGGGCATCACGCAGGCCATCGCCGATAAAGTTGAAACAGAACAGGGTGACGACCAGGAAGCCCGCCGGATACAGCAGTAACCACGGTGACACTTCCATGGAGTTTGCGCCATCACTTAACAGAGCGCCCCAGCTACTCAACGGCTCTTGCGTACCTAATCCCAGGAAGCTCAGGAAAGATTCAAACAGGATCATACTTGGCACCAGCAGGGAGGCGTACACCACCACCACGCCCAGCACGTTAGGAACGATATGACGCACCACAATATTGGCGGTAGAAACGCCACCAACCTGTGCGGCTTCGATAAACTCCTTACGTTTAAGGCTCAGCGTCTGGCCGCGCACAATACGCGCCATATCCAGCCAGGACACCATCCCGATCGCCACGAAGATCAGCAGGATATTTTGACCAAAGAAGGTCACCAGCAGAATGACGAAGAACATGAACGGGAAGGAGTTCAGGATTTCTAGCAGACGCATCATCACGGAGTCCACTTTCCCGCCGAGGTAACCGGAAAGCGAGCCGTAAAGCGTGCCGACAATCACCGCCACCAGCGCCGCCGCGATGCCAACCATCAGGGAGATACGGCCGCCAATCGCCACACGCACCAGCAAATCACGCCCGGAGGAGTCGGTGCCGAAATAGTGCCCGGATTCCATATCCGGCGCGCTGGACATCATGCCCCAGTCCGTATCGAAATAGGTGAACTGGGAGAGCATTGGTGCCAGGGTTACGAACAGCGCGATAAGCACCAGCACGACCAGGCTGGCAACGGCGGCACGGTTATGCATAAAACGACGGCGGGCGTCCTGCCAAAGGCTACGACCTTCGACCTCCAGCTTTTCACTGAAGTTTTCCAGCGCCTCGCTGTTTTTCTTACTCAACATCATGGCGTGCTCCAGTTAGTAACGGATTTTCGGGTCGATAACGGCATATAGCACATCGACAACGGCATTAAACAGAATGGTCAGCGCGCCCACGAGGATCGTCAGGCTCAGCACCAGCGAATAGTCACGGTTAAGCGCCCCGTTAACAAACAGCTGCCCGATGCCCGGCAGGCCATAAATGGTTTCAATCACCATTGAACCCGTGATAATGCCGACAAAAGCCGGACCCATATAGGAGAGTACCGGTAACAGTGCAGGCTTGAGGGCATGACGGAAAATAATCCGGCGCATCGGCAGCCCTTTCGCACGGGCGGTACGGATGAAGTTCGAGTGCAGGACTTCAATCATTGAACCGCGGGTAATACGGGCGATGCTGGCGATGTAGGCCAGAGATAATGCCACCATCGGCAATATCATGAACTTCAGCGCCCCGCCGTTCCAGCCGCCCCCGGGAAGCCATTTCAGGGTTATGGCGAATATCATGACCAGCAACGGCGCGACAACGAAGCTGGGGATAACCACCCCGGTCATTGCGACCCCCATTACGGCGTAATCCCATCGGGTATTTTGTTTTAGCGCAGCGATAACGCCCGCAGTGACACCGAGAACAACGGCCAGGATAAATGCAGCAGCCCCTAATTTAGCCGATACCGGGAAGCTGGACGCCACCAGGTCGTTAACGGAATAGTCTTTATATTTAAATGACGGACCAAAATCACCGTGTGCAAGCTGCTTCAGATAGTTGAAGTACTGCGTGGTGATAGGATCGTTTAAATGGTATTTCGCTTCGATGTTGGCCATAACTTCTGGCGGAAGCGTGCGTTCACCGGTAAAAGGACTGCCCGGTGCAAGACGCATCATGAAGAAGGAAATTGTAATTAGAATAAATAACGTTGGAATCGCTTCAAGACAGCGACGCAGGATAAATTTCAACATTGCCCGTACCTTCTGGCGTGTGCCTGATGAATGTTACAAAATAGACACAGTGGGGCAAGCTCGCTCGCCCCACGTATTGCCATTAATGCTTGATAATATAAAGATTCTTAACGGAAATATTATCCAACGGGTCTTTACCGGTATAACCCCCTACCCATGGTTTCACCAGGCGGGCGTTAACGTAGTAGTAAACCGGAACGATCGCAGAGTCTTTATCGAGCTGTTGTTCTGATTTCGCGTACAGATCGGCGCGCTGGGCGTCATCTGCCACCTTCAGGGTTTCGCCAATCAGCTTATCAAACGCCGGGCTCTTATAGTGTGCGGTATTGTTCGAACTGTCGCTCAGCATGGTGTTCAGGAATGAGGTCGGTTCGTTATAGTCCGCACACCATCCTGCACGAGCCACGTCAAAGGTTCCCTGGTGGCGCGTATCGAGGAAGGTTTTCCATTCCTGGTTTTCCAGCTTCACGTTCACGCCGAGGTTTTTCTTCCAGATTGACGCGACGGCAATAGCCAGCTTTTTATGCAGATCGGAGGTGTTGTACAGCAGGCTAAAGGTCAGCGGCTTGTCGGCGGTATAGCCAGCTTCAGCCAGCAGTTTTTTCGCTTCTTCGTTACGTTTTTCCTGGGACCATTTGAACCATTCAGGTTCAACCAGCTTCATACCGTCGGTGTAAGGCGGGGTGTAGCTGTAAGCCGGCAGGTCGCCCTGATTCTTCACTTTATTCACGATAATGTCGCGATCCAGAGCCAGCTTCAGTGCGGTACGAACACGTACATCGGTGAACGGTGCTTTCTGGTTGTTAATTTCGTAATAGTAGGTGCACAGATACGGATCGACGTGAACTTCTTTAGGTATCTCTTTTTTCAGCTTCTGGAACAGTTCAATCGGCATATTGTTATAGGTCATGTCGATTTCACCGCTGCGGTAGCGGTTTACGTCCGTCACTTCAGAAGAGATTGGCAGGTAGGTGACCTGATTGATAACGGTCTTCGCATTATCCCAATACTGCGGGTTGCGCTCCAGCACCATACGTTCGTTAACGACCCAGTCCTTCAGCTTATATGCACCGTTGGTCACGATATTCGCAGGCTGCGTCCATTTTTCACCAAATTTTTCTACTGCGGATTTTGGTACCGGGGAGACGGACGGGTGAACCAGCAGCTTATAGAAGTACGGAACAGGTTCGCTCAACGTCACTTCAAAGGTGTTGGCATCGATGGCTTTTACGCCCAGGTCGGTAACTGGCTTTTTACCCGTGATGATGTCATCGATATTGGCAATATGGCCATACTGGAGGTAACTCGCATACGGGGAGGCGGTATTCGGATCCGCCAGACGCTGCCAGCTATAGACGAAATCTTCGGCGGTAACCGGCGTACCGTCGGACCATTTCGCATCTTTACGCAGATGGAAGGTCCAGACTTTAAAATCTTTGTTGTCCCATTTTTCCGCCACGCCCGGAGCCGGGTGGCCGTCTACGTCAGTCACCAGCAGACCTTCAAACAGATCGCGGTTAACGTTAGACTCTGGAACACCTTCAATTTTGTGCGGATCAAGAGACTGCACTTCCGCACCGTTATTACGTACCAGCGTTTGCTTCTCAGCCAGCTGAACACCAGCAGGAACGTCCGCAGCCATTGCAGCGTTGCCCGCGATTAGCGCAGTTAAAATCCCCGCCGCTACCAGACTTTTTTTTGTGATGATGGACATTGTGTTGATACTCCACTCATTATAATGACCGGCCTTCGCCAGTTGTGTAATCCCCTGTTGGGGCCTGTACAGCGCAGGAGTTTTTTTTGCTACTGTCAGGTTCTTTTTTTACTTCTTGCTATCACCGACTTCATTATTACTGACCGCTCGTACGGCGGTCTTGCGTCGATTCTTTACACCTCTCCCCTGTCAGAGAGATGCGTTGGATATCTTATGTGAGGGCTATATGAAAATAGTTCTCATCAACTTGTTTAATGCTGCAAAATATAAGGCCGGAAAGTACCAAATGGTGCCATCTCTCGCCAATACATTTTGCAAATTTGTTAAGCATTTCTCTTTTACGATGGCTGGCATAACTATGGTGCCAACCCTGGCTTACGCCGAAATCAACAAAAAGAGATGTAATTCATACAGATAAGAAATTTTGTTGCTACAAACGCGACGACAAAGCTTAGCTGAACGATTTTTCACGATAATTTAACAATTGATTATTATTTAGCACATTCGTCTGAGTCAGCGTCGAAATTACTAATATCATTTCGGTTATCTGTCAGCAAGCCCCAGAGTATCATGTGAGTAAAATAACAGAGGGTTTGAGGGATTTATGCGCGGCAAGGGGAAATGAAAATAAACAACCCCTTGAAAAACAACAGAAGAGGATTATTAGTAGAACTTATTATGACTGGCGCCTATTTCAACTTTATTTATATGATTTGCAGATAATCACGTAAAAAAAACGGAGCCGCTGGCTCCGCTCTTTCAAATGAAAGTCAGTGTACTAACCCGGGGAATATACTTTTAATACCGGTAACGATAAATTCGATGCCCAACGCCATTAACAACAGACCCATGATACGGGTAATCACGTTGATGCCCGTTTGTCCCAGCAAGCGAACCAGCCATGGCGCCATACGAAATACACCCCAGCAGCACAGCGCGAACAGCGCAATAGCGACGGAAAAGCCAATCAGGTGCATCAGGCTGTGGTAGCGCGTTCCCCAGACAATAGTGGAACTGATCGCCCCCGGGCCCGCCATCAGCGGCAGTGCCAGTGGCACGACCCCGATGCTCTCGCGGATAGCTGTCTCTGATTTTTCCTGCTTGTTCTGTTTATCCTCCCCCAGCTTGCCGCTGATCATCGACATGGCAATCGTCACCACCAGGATCCCGCCTGCTATACGGAACGAATCAATCGAGATGCCGAAGACCTGAAGAATGGCGTCCCCGAGATAAAGAGAGGTAAGTAGGATGATCGCCACCGACAGGTTTGCCGTCAGGTTGGTTTTATTTCGTGCCGCAGCCGTCTGATAGCTGGTCATACTAATGAAGACAGGGATGATCCCTACCGGGTTAACCAGAGCAAACAAGCCGATAAAAAACTTGAAATATGTAGGGAAATCAAAGAGCGTTTGAATCACATTAAGCTCCGCAATTGAGCATGGCCAGGGAGAAACTGCATGTCATGATAAATCCGCGCTGAAGATACGCTTTTTAGCCGCATACTTCACCAGAAATCTGTTCTTAAACGTTATCAATTCATGATGTTAAACATTTGTGTAATCAATGATATCGCTGCTTCCAATAGTTACTTAATTATTTAACAGTAGAATAATTAGCACAAAATAACCCTGCTGAAAGGTATCAGCTTAGGACAAAATTGATCTCGATCATAATTTTCGTACTCAGAAGTGAGTAATCTTGGTTACGCCGCCAGGGAGATCACCTATCAAAAAGGTATGATGCTAAGGTAAGGCTCTTTTAGTAAATTAGTGAGCTGGAGCAGTGAGTAATCCTTTGTTTTACTGTGTGTTACGCAAGTGGGATCGGCTCTGACTATACTGTCAGACGTATCGAGCGCTGGTTTACTAAAAGAGTTTAAACATTATCAGGAGAGCATTATGGCTGTTACCAATATCGCTGAACTGAACGCCCTCGTCGAGCGCGTAAAAAAAGCCCAGCGTGAATATGCCAATTTCACCCAAGAACAGGTTGATAAAATCTTCCGCGCGGCCGCTCTGGCTGCTGCTGATGCTCGAATCCCTCTCGCTAAAATGGCTGTTGCCGAATCCGGCATGGGTATCGTTGAAGATAAAGTGATCAAAAACCACTTTGCTTCAGAGTATATCTACAACGCCTATAAAGATGAGAAAACCTGCGGTGTGCTGTCAGAAGACGATACTTTCGGCACCATCACCATCGCAGAACCGATCGGCATCATTTGCGGTATCGTTCCAACCACTAACCCAACCTCTACCGCCATCTTCAAATCTCTCATCAGTCTGAAGACACGTAACGCAATCATTTTCTCCCCGCATCCACGTGCGAAGGACGCCACCAACAAAGCAGCAGATATCGTGCTTCAGGCTGCCATTGCGGCGGGTGCGCCAAAAGATCTCATCGGCTGGATCGACCAACCTTCTGTTGAACTGTCCAACGCCCTGATGCATCACCCGGACATTAACCTGATTCTGGCGACCGGTGGTCCTGGTATGGTTAAAGCTGCGTACAGCTCCGGTAAACCAGCCATCGGCGTAGGCGCAGGTAATACCCCTGTGGTGATCGACGAAACGGCTGATATCAAGCGTGCTGTTGCCTCTGTGCTGATGTCTAAAACCTTCGATAACGGCGTTATCTGTGCATCTGAACAGTCTGTTGTCGTGGTTGATTCGGTATACGACGCCGTTCGTGAACGTTTCGCCAGCCACGGCGGCTACCTGTTGCAAGGTAAAGAACTGAAAGCCGTTCAGGACGTGATTCTGAAAAATGGTGCGCTGAACGCGGCTATCGTAGGTCAGCCTGCGTATAAAATCGCTGAGCTCGCTGGCTTTAGCGTCCCTGCTACCACCAAGATTCTGATTGGTGAAGTGAAAGTCGTTGATGAAAGTGAGCCGTTTGCTCACGAGAAACTCTCCCCGACGCTGGCAATGTACCGTGCGAAAGATTTCGATGACGCGGTAGATAAAGCAGAGAAGCTGGTGGCGATGGGCGGTATCGGCCACACCTCTTGCCTGTACACCGACCAGGATAACCAGCCTGAGCGTGTTGCTTACTTCGGTCAGAAGATGAAGACGGCACGTATCCTGATCAACACCCCTGCTTCTCAGGGTGGTATCGGTGACCTGTACAACTTCAAACTCGCACCTTCCCTGACTCTGGGTTGTGGTTCCTGGGGTGGTAACTCCATCTCTGAAAACGTTGGTCCAAAACACCTGATCAACAAGAAAACCGTTGCTAAGCGAGCTGAAAACATGTTGTGGCACAAACTTCCGAAATCTATCTACTTCCGCCGCGGCTCTCTGCCAATCGCGCTGGATGAAGTGATTACTGATGGCCACAAACGTGCGCTCATCGTGACCGACCGTTTCCTGTTCAACAATGGCTATGCAGACCAGATCACCTCTGTTCTGAAAGCGGCTGGCGTCGAAACTGAAGTCTTCTTTGAAGTTGAAGCTGACCCAACCCTGAGCGTTGTACGTAAAGGCGCTGAACTGGCGAACTCCTTCAAACCTGATGTGATCATCGCACTGGGTGGCGGTTCCCCAATGGACGCCGCGAAAATTATGTGGGTGATGTACGAACATCCGGAAACTCACTTCGAAGAACTGGCGCTGCGCTTTATGGATATCCGTAAACGTATCTACAAGTTCCCGAAAATGGGTGTGAAAGCGAAAATGATCGCCGTCACCACCACTTCCGGTACTGGTTCAGAAGTGACGCCATTTGCCGTTGTGACTGATGACGCAACCGGTCAGAAATACCCGCTGGCTGACTACGCACTGACGCCAGATATGGCTATCGTTGACGCCAACCTGGTCATGGAGATGCCGAAATCACTGTGTGCGTTCGGTGGTCTGGATGCGGTAACTCACGCTCTGGAAGCTTACGTTTCCGTACTGGCTTCTGAGTTCTCTGACGGTCAGGCTTTGCAGGCGCTGAAACTGCTGAAAGAAAACCTGCCAGCTTCTTACAACGAAGGTTCGAAAAACCCTGTTGCGCGTGAACGTGTACACAGTGCGGCAACCATCGCGGGCATTGCGTTTGCTAACGCCTTCCTGGGTGTCTGTCACTCCATGGCGCACAAGCTGGGTTCACAGTTCCACATTCCTCACGGTCTGGCGAACGCCCTGTTGATCAGCAACGTTATCCGCTATAACGCCAACGACAACCCAACCAAGCAGACTGCATTCAGCCAGTACGACCGCCCACAGGCGCGCCGTCGTTATGCTGAAATCGCAGATCACCTGGGTCTGAGCGCACCGGGCGACCGTACTGCCGCGAAGATCGAGAAACTGCTGGCATGGCTGGAGAGCCTGAAGGCTGAACTGGGTATTCCTAAATCTATCCGCGAAGCAGGCGTTCAGGAAGCTGACTTCCTCGCTCACGTAGATAAGCTGTCTGAAGATGCATTCGATGACCAGTGTACTGGTGCTAACCCGCGCTACCCACTGATTTCCGAACTGAAACAGATCCTGCTGGATACTTATTACGGTCGTAACTTCACTGAAAGCGATGTCGCTGCCGTAAAAGTTGAAATCCCCGCAGTTGTAAAGGCTGACAAGAAAGCGAAGAAAAATGCTTGATTGACAGTATGATAAAAAAACCCGCCGCTGGCGGGTTTTTTTATATCTGAGGATCCGTAAAACATTCTTATTATTTTCGATTGTCGCCCTGTAACGCCGTCAGCGAGCCTACAGCCAGCGCCTCTTTATAATGCTTACGGCAGACCGAGACATAACGTTCATTGCCTCCTATCACCACCTGCTCGCCATCAGCATAGGGTTTACCCGACTGGTCCAGGCGAAGAACCATACTTGCCTTGCGGCCACAAAAGCAGATTGTTTTCAGCTCAACCAGCTTATCCGACCAGGCGAGCAGATACTGACTGCCGGCAAATAACTCCCCACGAAAATCGGTACGTAATCCATAGCAAAGAACGGGAATATCCAGCTCATCAACGACCTCTGAAAGCGCATGGACCTGCTCTCGGGTCAGGAACTGGCTTTCATCTACCAGCACGCAATGGACAGGCTTAGAGGCATGCTCGGCACGAATGTCCTCCAGCAGGTCCGTTTCAGGGTTAAACAGCCTTGCAGGCGACGAGAGCCCTATTCTTGAGCTCACCTTCCCTGCCCCAAAGCGATCGTCGATTTCGGCGGTATAAACAACGGTACGCATCCCCCGCTCCTGATAATTGTATGAGGATTGCAGTAACGCCGTCGATTTCCCTGCATTCATTGCCGAATAGTAGAAATAAAGTTGTGCCATTGGCCGAAGAACCCTAATCAATGTGTAATATTCCCGATGGATCATTGTACCATATTTTGTACCGTCATCAGCGGCGGGCTGCGCTCTCCAGCCTGCCATGCATCAGTAAATCCTTCGCGAGTGGCGCAAAATAATGCGTTAAAACAGGCAGTAAAGGCATTAAACACTGACAATAAGATGAGTCCGCAACCAGAGATAACACTTCTTTTTATAGTGTCTTCTTCGTTCATTAAAATTCACTATTTATTAACTATTCTTGTCTTCGCTGCGCTTACTCGGGGTAATACAAAAGGCTGATATTTATCAACCGCAACTATAATTCCTGAGGTAAAAGTCACAAAACATACACGCAAATGACGCGCTTTTGCCGTTTGAAACGATATCTCACAGACCCAACAAACAATGAAATTTAAGTTAGCGTAATTAATAATAGCGTCGTTTATTTTGTATTTTTTGAATTCCTTACATTCCCACCTATTGCACAAGTGAAATTAAGGCTCTATTATTAGGACAACAAACCCACCCCCATTATAAGTTTGAGATTACTACAATGAGCGAAGCACTTAAAATTCTGAACAACATCCGTACTCTTCGTGCGCAGGCAAGAGAATGTACCCTTGAGACGCTTGAAGAAATGCTCGAAAAATTAGAAGTTGTAGTTAACGAACGTCGTGAAGAAGAAAGCGCTGCTGCGGCTGAAATCGAAGAACGTACACGTAAACTGCAACAGTATCGTGAAATGCTGATTGCCGATGGTATCGATCCAAACGAATTGCTGAACAGCATGGCTGCGGCTAAAACCGGTACCAAAGCAAAACGCGCGGCACGTCCTGCTAAATATAGCTACATCGATGAGAACGGCGAAGAGAAAACCTGGACCGGCCAGGGCCGTACTCCTGCTGTAATCAAGAAAGCAATGGACGAACAAGGTAAACAACTGGATGACTTCCTGATCAAGGATTAATCTGGAAAGATTCTGAAAAATCCCGCTTAATGCGGGATTTTTTATGCCTGTAATATTCGCCCGAACATCTCCTTACATTCTGTCATATTGTGAGGCTCCCTATTTAACGTCCTTGACAATCCCCCGCCAATTACGGAGCGACAGGCATAAAAAAACCGGTGGACATCGCTCCACCGGTCTTGTTCACTGGGCTGTGAGTTTATTACTTAATACCCACGCTACCTTTGAGCCAGGCTTTAAATTCTTCACCCAGGCTGTTATGGCGAATACCATATTCGACGAATGCCTGCATATAACCGAGCTTATTCCCGCAGTCATGGCTCTTACCTTTCATATGGTAGGCTTCCACGGTCTCTTTCTCGATCAGCATATCGATAGCATCCGTCAGCTGGATTTCATCGCCCGCACCCGGAGGCGTTTTCGCCAGCAGAGCCCAAATTTCAGCGCTCAGTACGTAACGACCAACGACAGCAAGGTTAGACGGCGCGACGTCCGCTTTAGGTTTTTCAACAACGCCAACCATCGGTACGCTTTCGCCAGGCTGCAGGTCAACGCCTTTGCAGTCAACCACGCCGTAAGCGGTCACGTCGTCGACTGGCTCAACCATAATCTGGCTGCTGCCGGTTTCGTCGAAGCGTTTAATCATTTCCGCCAGGTTTTCCTGGGAAAGATCGGACTCGTACTCATCAAGAATCACGTCAGGCAGAATAACCGCGACCGGCTCATCACCCACTACCGGGTGTGCACACAATACTGCGTGCCCCAGGCCTTTCGCCAGGCCCTGACGAACCTGCATAATGGTAACGTGTGGAGGGCAAATAGACTGCACTTCCTCCAGCAACTGGCGCTTAACGCGTTTTTCCAGCATTGCTTCGAGTTCGAAACTGGTATCGAAATGGTTTTCGATAGAGTTTTTAGATGAATGCGTCACCAGCACAATTTCGGTGATACCTGCTGCAATACATTCATTCACGACATACTGGATTAATGGCTTATCAACCAGAGGCAGCATCTCTTTTGGGATTGCCTTCGTCGCTGGCAACATCCTGGTACCCAATCCCGCCACCGGGATAACGGCCTTTCTGACTTTCGAATTAAGGGCAGCCATTGAAATTCTCCTGAACTGTTCAAGTTTTGAACTTTTATGCATTGAATAACGCGTTGAGTATACAGTCTCAGCCACTAATACGGGTCTGAAAAGAACGCGTTGCCGATCAATTAAGACAAATACGCATGAAACTTGCAGCGATAGTAGCACTGCCAGCAAAAACACAGGTAAAGCAATCTGAAAAATAAAATCTGACTGCTTACTCCGTGGACAACATTAAGCGTAACCGCCCTCCGGCACCCCAAATTTGGCACTGCCAGGAGGTGCAGCGATGGCTAATTTGATTAAGGTAAGTATTTCCCAGCGTACCCAACGGCACGCCGTTACTCACCTGAATATGGTGTTCGCCAGTATTCAGCGTGGCATTTAAACCCGCAGAGACCAGAATAAGGTTATTCAACCCGCTGTGATAATAGCCAACCAGAAGCGGGAACTGCCCCGGCAAATTGGCCTGGCGAAAAAGTTGGTTGACCTGTTTTAGTAAACTGCCTAACTCAGGAAGTCGTTGCCCCTGATGGGATAATTGTTCCTGTAGCAATCCATTAAACAGCGCACGGAGTAATAAGGCCGCCAGAACGCCGTTATCTCCCGCCCGGGTAACATCCAGGCAATAAAAAGCGAGGTCAGAATCTGATAGCGGCGCAATATCCAGCACCAGTCCAGGCTGGTCAGCCGCTACCAGCTGGCGATAATTTACTCTGCAATGAGAGATATTTTGCTGCACCGGCGGCTGAAGTTCCTGAAGCAGCTTCGCGGCCGCGAGCGGATTACTGACTAAAGCATCCCAGTCCTGGAAAAGACGTTCTTCTTCTTCCACCCGGGAATTAAACATATTGGGATACAGGCAGGCCAACACCGTTTCACGCAGACGGTTCAAATCTTTAACCGGTTTGAGCAGAATATCCTGCACACCTAAACGCAACGCCTTAGCAATATCCGCCATATTTTCGGTGGCCGAGATCACCAGTATCGGTGTCTGATAACCTTCATTACGCAGGTTTTCCACCAGCATTAATCCGTCCATGCGCGGCATCTCAAGGTCGCAGATCATCAGATCAGGCGCCATGCTGGCCATTTTTTCCAGTGCCTCGACCCCATCTTCGGCAAGGGACGTGGTTGCACCCAGTGAGGATAACCACGAATCCAGTAGCGATCGGAAAACGGGCTCGTCTTCTACTATCAAAATATGTTTTCCGGCCAATGGCTGTGTCATGGTTCCTCCCCTGGCTGACAGTTACTCAATAGTGGCATGCTATTGGTACTATCGCCTGTCAGATTTTGCTGAAGTAATCAAAAAAGTGCTCAACGTGCTGTACGCACAAAAGGCAACAGTTCATCTATTTTCTTTTCGACGGCTAACGAGCCCGCTGCTATGGCGGCCTCAGCCCGGTGGAAATCAAGGGTAGAGATTTGTGGACAATAGGGTTGAATAAGAATATCCGGAGGATCGCCAGCCATACGGTTTCGCTTCAGGCGATTCTCAAGGATCTGAATAGAGGTCGTCATGATTTCAATGGCGTTCGGCGCGGTCACCGCGCGACGGGCGGTCAGGCGCCCTATTCTGCCGCGTAATCGCGCATGCCAGGCAAGTTTCTCTTCTTCCGCATCATCGCTCTGAAGATTAACCGGCATCAAATCTTGCTGCATAAGGTGTGCGTCGTGCTGTAAATCCACGGCAATAACGATATCCGCCCCCATGGCGCGGGTCAGAGAGATGGGTACAGGATTCACTACGCCCCCATCAACGAGCCAGTAGCCGTTGTGAGGCACAGGCGCCATTAACCCCGGCATGCTACAGGATGCGCGAACGGCGAGATGAATATCCCCTTCAGTGAGCCATAACTCCCTGCCCGTACTGAGGTTGGTTGCAACGGCACCGAAAGGCATTTGGCAGTGGCTGAAGTCAGCGAGGGGCATTATCTTACGAAACTGATTGAACACGCGTTCGCCGCGCAGCAGGCCGCCACGCTGCCAGGAGAGATCCATCAGGCGCAGCACATCCCAGTAACTGAAGGAGCGCACCCAGCTTTCAAGCTCCGGGAGCTTACCGCAGGCGTACGCGGATCCGACCAGCGACCCGATTGAACATCCTGCGACAATATCAACGTCAATCCCCATCTGGTTTAAGGTATTGATAACGCCAATATGTGACCAACCCCGGGCTGCACCTGAGCCCAACGCCAGTCCAATTTTTACCTTTCTCATTAGCCCTGTTTTACTTCCCCTGGATTCCCGACATAGCGTCAACGCACCTGCTCAGTTAACATATTGCTACCTTAAGCGTTTAACGCCTTATTTTTTATTCCAGGAAGAGAATCGTGTCTCAACTCTGCCCCTGTAGTAGCGCTCTGGAGTATAGCCTATGTTGCCAGCGATATCTTTCTGGCGAGCAGGTTGCACCAGACCCGTCACACCTTATGCGCTCGCGGTATACTGCTTTTGTGATCAAAAACGCAGACTACCTGATTAGAACCTGGCATCCGTCCTGCCATGCTGCCGATTTTCGCCAAGAGATTGAAGCCGGATTTGCCAACACCGTCTGGCTGGGCCTCACCGTCTTTGAAGCCGCTCCCGGGCGCGATGCCAACGAGGGCTATGTCAGTTTTGTCGCCCGCTTTAGCGAACAAAACAAACCCGGTGCCATCATTGAACGCTCACGGTTCTTAAAGGACAGCGGGCAATGGTATTATATTGACGGCACACGTCCGCAATTCGGTCGTAACGATCCCTGCCCCTGTGGTTCAGGAAAAAAATTTAAAAAGTGTTGCGGCAGTAATGCCTGACAACTCAGACTTCGCAAATACATAAACAGGATTTCCCGGCGATGCAATCATTACAACGTAAAGTTCTGCGCACTATCTGTCCCGATCAAAAAGGGCTGATCGCACGAATTACCAACATTTGCTACAAGCATGAACTGAATATCGTGCAGAACAACGAGTTCGTTGACCACCGTACCGGTCGCTTCTTTATGCGTACCGAACTGGAAGGCATTTTCAACGACACAACCCTGCTTGCCGATCTGGACAGCGCCCTGCCGGAAGGCTCGGTGCGCGAGCTTAACCCGGCGGGCCGTCGCCGCATTGTCATTCTGGTCACCAAAGAGGCGCACTGCCTGGGCGATCTGCTGATGAAAGCCAACTACGGTGGCCTGGACGTCGAAATTGCCGCCGTCATTGGCAACCATGAGACGCTGCGTACGCTGGTTGAACGTTTTGACATTCCGTTTGAGCTGGTCAGTCACGAAGGCTATACCCGTGAAGAGCACGACAACCTGATGGCAGCTGCGATTGAAGCGCATAACCCGGACTACGTGGTGCTGGCGAAATATATGCGCGTGCTGACGCCATCCTTCGTGGCGCGCTTCCCGAACAAAATTATCAACATCCACCACTCCTTCCTGCCAGCCTTTATTGGCGCGCGTCCGTATCACCAGGCATACGAGCGTGGGGTGAAGATCATTGGCGCAACCGCGCACTACGTGAATGACAATCTGGACGAAGGTCCAATCATCATGCAGGACGTGATCCACGTGGATCACACCTATACGGCAGAAGATATGATGCGTGCTGGCCGTGACGTTGAGAAGAATGTACTGAGCCGTGCGCTGTATCAGGTACTTGCTCAGCGCGTCTTTGTGTACGGCAACAGAACGATTATTCTTTAATCCCTCGGAAAATGAATTGATTAGCTTTACGCCTTTACGGATAAAAAGCAGGCAAACAGCTTCATTTTCCTAAAGGAATGCTTTACAGGGGCGTCTCATTTGATATGATGCGCCCCGCTTCCAACAGGAAGCAGGCCAGTTAAAAGTATTACCCCGTGGTGGGGTTCCCGAGCGGCCAAAGGGAGCAGACTGTAAATCTGCCGTCATCGACTTCGAAGGTTCGAATCCTTCCCCCACCACCATCTCCAGCTTTACCTCAAAATATGAATTATCCCTGGTGGGGTTCCCGAGCGGCCAAAGGGAGCAGACTGTAAATCTGCCGTCATCGACTTCGAAGGTTCGAATCCTTCCCCCACCACCATCACTTCCAGATTCTTAAGCACTCACTCAAGCACAATGCTCCATATTTCTCGATGCCGGGAGTAATCCTTCCCTGCCTGTTTTCTCCGGTGGCGCTTCGCTTACCGGGGCTACGAATAGGGTCTGTAGGCCGGGTAAGGCGCAGCCGCCACCCGGCATCCGCACGCCCCCCTGGATCGGGGACAAAAAAAACCCCGCAAATGCGGGGTTGTATTAATACAGCGAATCAGCGACGAGCACGCACAACCTGATATTTGCGCGTCAGGTACTCCACCGGCGCACTCCAGATGTGCACCAGGCGAGAGAACGGGAACAGCACAAACAGGGTCATACCCAGCACCAGGTGAACGCGGAAGATAAACGCCACGCCGTCCAGATGCTCAGAAGCGCCCCCGCGGAAGGTCACGACAGACTGCGCCCATCCCACCAGCTTCATCATCTCGCTGCCGTCCATATGCTGCGCAGAGAATGGAATGGTCAGCAGACCAAGCGCACACTGCACCATCAGCAGGGAGAGGATCAGGATGTCCGCTCCGGTCGTGGTAGCCCGCACGCGTGGGCTGAACAGACGTCGTTTCAGCAGCAACAGACCACCCACCAGGGTCATCACGCCACAGGCGCCGCCGGCAATCATCGCCATCTTCTGCTTCACTTCAATCGGCAGCCACGCTTCGTACATCCAGTGCGGGGTCAGCATCCCCAGGAAGTGGCCGGCGAAAATTCCCAAAATCCCGATGTGGAACAGGTTTGACGCCAGGTTCATCCCTTTACGATCCAGCATCTGGCTGGAGGCAGCACGCCAGGTGTACTGGCCATAGTCATAACGCAGCCAGCTTCCCACCAGGAACACGGTGCCCGCGATATACGGGTAAATGTCAAAGAAGAACATATTCAGGAAGTGCATTAGTGCTGTCCTCCGTTAGAGATATTCAAATATTGCGGAGCCACCGCTCCGGCAAAACGACGCTGATGCGCGGAGATTTCAGATTCGCCACAGCTCTGGTCAGCAAAGAATTTCACCTGCTCCTCTTCCCAGACGGCATCCAGTGCTTGTGGGGTATCGTCACGGGCTTCATCCGCGATTTTTTCCGCCACTTTTTGACTGTCAACCGAGGCGTTAGCCAGTTTCACCAGCAGATCGAACAGGACTGCATAGCTGCTCTCACGTTGCTGGAGACGCGCGCCGAGCAACGCCAGAATGGGAGCAATGTCCTGCAACCCGCCCAGCGCTTCCTCTTTCGGCAACTGCGCCAGATATTCCAGATACAGCGGCAGGTGATCCGGCAGCTCGCGGCTGTCGAGTTGCAAACCGTGCTGCTCGTACTGGCCCATCAGATCCACCATCGCCTGACCACGGTCGCGGGATTCACCGTGAACGTGTTCGAACAGCAGCAGAGACGTGGCACGGCCCCGGTCAAACAGCTGGCTGTAGTCCGCCTGCGCATCAAGAAGATCGCGTGCCAGCAGATCGCGGAGGAAAACGCCCAGCTTCTGGGCATCCTCTTTATCCAGGTTTTCAGATGACGCGAGTGCATCAAAGAGTTCCTGTTGATGCTGCACAAGCGCAGCATCAGGGTACTCGAGCAGACGCGAAACAATGACGAGTTCAATCATTGGTGCGGCTCCGTTTTGCTGGTCACATCCATCGCGTCAATGCGGCGGCTGTTGAACAGGTTGAATTTGCTGTCTGACCCGTGGCAACCGTCGCCAAAGGTAAAGCCACACCCACTTTTCTCCGGGAAGGCCTCGCGAGCCAGTTCACGGTGGCTGCTCGGCACCACGAAACGATCTTCGTAGTTAGCGATTGCCAGATAGCGGTACATCTCCTGCGCCTGCGCTTCGGTCAGACCAACCTCCTCCAGCGCGCGGGTATCGTTAACGCCGTCAACGGTTTCGGCACGTTTGAAGTGACGCATCGCCAGCATACGTTTCAGCGCGAGCAGTACCGGCTGGGTATCCCCTGCGGTGAGCAGGTTGGCCAGATACTGAACCGGGATACGCAGGCTTTCCACGTCCGGCAGAATGCCGTTGCTGCCCAGTTCACCCGCGTCCGCCGCAGACTGAATCGGAGACAGTGGCGGCACGTACCAGACCATCGGCAGCGTGCGGTATTCCGGGTGCAGCGGCAGGGCCAGCTTCCAGTCCATCGCCATTTTGTACACCGGGGACTGCTGTGCGGCGTCAATCACGCTCTGCGGAATACCGTCTTTCAGCGCCTGCTCAATAACCTTCGGATCGTTTGGATCGAGGAAGACGTCCAGCTGACGCTGATACAGATCTTTCTCGTTCTCGGTGCTTGCGGCATTTTCAATCGCGTCCGCGTCGTACAGCAGCACGCCGAGGTAGCGGATACGACCTACGCAGCTTTCTGAGCAGACTGTCGGCATACCGGCTTCGATACGCGGGTAGCAGAAGATGCACTTCTCAGACTTACCGCTCTTCCAGTTGAAGTAGATTTTTTTGTACGGGCAGCCGGTGATGCACATACGCCAGCCGCGGCACTTGTCCTGGTCGATCAGCACAATGCCATCTTCTTCACGCTTGTAGATGGCGCCGCTTGGGCAGGTCGCCACACACGCCGGGTTAAGGCAGTGTTCGCACAGGCGCGGCAGGTACATCATGAAGGTGTTTTCGAACTGGCCGTACATCGCCTTCTGCATGTTCTCGAAGTTCTGGTCTTTGGCGCGTTTTTCAAACTCGCCGCCCAGAATCTCTTCCCAGTTTGGACCGCTGGTAATTTTGTCCATGCGCTGGCCGGTGATCAGCGAGCGAGGACGGGCGATCGGCTGGTGTTTGCTTTCCGGCGCGTTGTGCAGATTCTGGTAGTCGTAATCAAACGGCTCGTAGTAATCATCAATGCCCGGCAGATGCGGGTTAGCGAAGATTTTTCCCAGCAACATGGCACGGTTACCCATGCGCGGTTGCAGTTTGCCGTTGATTTTACGGATCCAGCCGCCCTTCCACTTCTCCTGGTTTTCCCAGTCGGTCGGGAAGCCGGTGCCCGGCTTACTTTCCACGTTGTTGAACCAGGCGTACTCCATACCTTCACGGCTGGTCCAGACGTTTTTACAGGTGACTGAGCAGGTATGACAGCCGATGCATTTATCCAGATTCAGCACCATGCCGACTTGTGAACGAATTTTCATTTTACGCTCTCCTGTACCTGGTCATTACCTTCGCCATCTAACCAGTTAATATTCTTCATCTTACGTACCACCACGAACTCATCGCGGTTCGATCCTACGGTGCCGTAGTAGTTAAAGCCGTAGGCCAGCTGGGCATAACCACCGATCATGTGGGTCGGCTTCGGCGTAATACGGGTCACGGAGTTGTGAATACCGCCGCGCTGCTCGGTGATCTCAGACCCCGGCAGGTTAACGATACGTTCCTGCGCGTGGTACATCATGGTCATCCCGGCCGGTACACGCTGGCTCACCACCGCACGTGCCGTCAGGGCGCCGTTGCTGTTGAACACTTCGATCCAGTCGTTATCTTCGATACCCAGATCTTTGGCGTCCGCTTCGCTCATCCAGACGATTGGCCCCCCGCGCGACAGCGTCAGCATCAGCAGGTTGTCGCTGTAGGTGGAGTGGATACCCCACTTCTGGTGCGGCGTCAGGAAGTTCAGCGCCTTCTCAGGGTTACCGTTCGATTTCGCGCCCATCACCGCTTTCACGGAGCGGGTGTCGATTGGCGGACGGTAAACCAGCAGGCTTTCACCGAAGTCACGCATCCACTGGTGATCCTGATACAGAGACTGACGGCCAGAAAGCGTGCGCCATGGGATCAGCTCGTGAACGTTGGTGTATCCGGCGTTATAGGACACATGTTCATCTTCGAGGCCAGACCAGGTCGGGCTGGAGATAATCTTGCGCGGCTGGGCCTGAATATCGCGGAAGCGGATTTTCTCTTCCTCTTTATTCTTCGCCAGGTGCGTGTGGTCACGACCGGTAAACTCGCTCAGGGCCGCCCACGCTTTCACCGCCACGTGGCCGTTGGTTTCCGGGGCCAGGGTCAGGATCATCTCTGCCGCATCAATTGCCGTGTTCAGCATCGGCTGGCCTTTCGCCGGGCCGTCTGCTTTGGTGTAATTGAGCTTGCGCAGCAAATCCATTTCGCTCTGGGTGTTCCAGGCGATGCCTTTACCGCCGTTACCGATCTTCTCCATCAGCGGGCCGATAGAGGTAAAGCGTTCGTAAGTTGCCGGGTAATCACGTTCAACCGGAATAATGTGCGGCGCGGTTACGCCCGGGATCAGATCGCACTCGCCTTTTTTCCAGTCCTTCACGTCCAGCGGCTGAGCCAGTTCGGCAGCGGAGTCGTGCTGGATTGGCAGCGTCACCACGTCGGTCTCTTTGCCCAGGTGCCCTACACAGACTTCAGAGAATTTCTTCGCGATGTCTTTGTAAATTTCCCAGTCGCTTTTTGATTCCCACGCCGGGTCAACGGCCGCCGACAGCGGATGAATAAACGGATGCATATCCGACGTATTCATGTCGTCTTTTTCGTACCAGGTGGCAGTAGGCAGCACGATGTCGGAGTACAGGCAGGTACTGGACAGACGGAAGTCCAGCGTCACCACCAGATCCAACTTGCCGTCGAGACCGTTGTCTTTCCACTCCACTTCTTCCGGCTTCACGCCGCCCTGCTTGCCGAGATCTTTACCCTGAATACCGTTTTCGGTACCGAGCAGGTATTTCAGCATGTACTCGTGGCCTTTACCGGAAGAACCCAGCAGGTTAGAGCGCCAGATGAACAGGTTACGCGGATGGTTTTTACCGTTCTCCGGCTGTTCTGCCGCGAAGCGGATTGAGCCGTCTTTGAGGGATTTAACGGTGTAGTCCACCGGTGACATGCCCACTTGCTTCGCCGCTTCCGCAATACGCAGCGGGTTCGTACCCAGCTGCGGCGCAGACGGCAGCCAGCCCATACGCTCAGCGCGCACGTTGAAGTCAATCAGGTGGCCGCTGTAGCGGGATTTATCCGCCATCGGCGACAGCAGTTCCTGGGCGGTAACCGTCTCGTAGCGCCACTGGCTGGAGTGGTTATAGAAGTAGGAGGTGCTGTTCATGTGACGAGCCGGACGCTGCCAGTCAAGGGCAAACGCCAGCGGTTGCCAGCCGGTCTGCGGACGCAGTTTTTCCTGGCCCACGTAGTGCGCCCAGCCGCCGCCGCTCTGCCCGACGCAGCCGCAGAAGATCAGCATGTTGATCAGGCCACGATAGTTCATATCGAGGTGATACCAGTGGTTCAGACCGGCACCGACGATGATCATGGAGCGACCGTGGGTTTTGTCGGCGTTTTCCGCAAATTCGCGGGCGATACGGGTGATCTGGGCGCGTGGCACACCGGTGATCTGCTCCGCCCAGGCTGGGGTATAAGCCTTCACGTCATCATAGCTGGTCGCGCAGTTTTCGTCGTTCAGGCCACGCTCCAGGCCGTAGTTAGCCATGGTCAGATCGTAGACGGTAGTGACCAGAGCAGTAGAACCGTCCGCCAGTTGCAGGCGCTTCACCGGCAGCTTGTGCATCAGAACGTTTTGCAACTCAACCTTGTTGAAGTGCTCGGAACCTTCACCACCAAAGTACGGGAAGCCGACATCGGCGATCTCATCCTGGCTGCCCAGCATGCTGAGACGCAGCTCCGTCTCTTCACCCGTGGTGCCGTTACGCTGCTCCAGGTTCCATTTGCCTTTTTCCCCCCAGCGGAAGCCGATAGAACCGTTTGGCGCCACCAGCTCGCCGTTGCTGTTGCAGGCGACCGTTTTCCACTCCGGGTTGTTTTCCTGACCCAGCGCGTCCACCAGATCCGCGGCACGCAGCATACGGCCTGCGGCGTAATAGCCGTCACGCTCTTCGAGCATCACCAGCATTGGCATGTCGGTGTAGCGACGCACGTAATCGGTGAAATACTGGCTTGGCTTGTCGAGGTGGAATTCACGCAGCATGACGTGGCCCATCGCCAGCGCCATTGCGGCATCGGTACCCTGTTTCGGCGCCAGCCACAGGTCGCACAGTTTGGCGATTTCGGCGTAGTCCGGGGTCACGGCGACGGTTTTGGTCCCTTTGTAACGTACTTCGGTAAAGAAGTGCGCATCCGGGGTACGGGTCTGCGGAACGTTAGAGCCCCAGGCGATGATGTAGCTGGAGTTATACCAGTCGGCGGACTCCGGCACGTCGGTCTGCTCACCCCAGGTCTGTGGTGACGCTGGCGGCAGGTCGCAGTACCAGTCGTAGAAGCTCAGGCAGGTACCACCGATGAGTGACAGGTAGCGCGCGCCGGAGGCGTAAGAGACCATCGACATCGCCGGGATTGGCGAGAAGCCTGCCACACGGTCAGGACCGTAGGTTTTCACGGTGTAGACGTTGGAAGCCGCAATCAGCTCGTTCACCTCTTTCCAGGAAGAGCGAACGAAACCACCGCGACCACGCGCCTGCTTGAAGCTTTTCGCTTTGTCGGCATCTTCAATGATGGAGACCCAGGCATCAACCGGATCGCTGTGCTGCACTTTCGCTTCACGCCACATTTTCATCAGGCGTTTACGCATCAGCGGGTATTTCAGACGGTTGGCGCTGTAGAGATACCAGGAGTAGCTGGCCCCACGCGGGCAGCCGCGCGGCTCGTGGTTCGGCATATCCGGACGGGTACGCGGATAATCGGTCTGCTGCATTTCCCAGGTCACCAGACCGTTTTTAACGAAAATCTTCCAGCTACATGAGCCAGTGCAGTTTACGCCGTGGGTAGAACGGACAACTTTGTCATGCTGCCAGCGTTGACGGTAACCGTCTTCCCAGTCCCGGTTGGTATCCAGAACCTGGCCGTGCCCATCGGCAAAAGTTTCACCCTTCTGTTTGAAGTAGCGAAACCGGTCCAAAAATTTGCTCATCGGGTATCTCCTGTGTGGAGCCTGTGGCTCTCTAAATCGACATTGCTGATTTGCAGCGAAGGTAACGCTATGAAAGATGGTGAGAATTGATAACGATCAAGACGAAGGGGGACTCTGAGGGGGGGGTATTAGATCAAATACCACCAAAGCGGTAGCCGTTAATATTTTTTAACTTTATGATTTATATAGATATATTTTATTTATCGTACAATAAGTGAGGCAAAATTTAACATCTTAGGTATTAAGGGGTAGAAACACCTGTAAAGCGATGGCGATCACAGCGTTACCTGCGTATGACCACAGGAAAAGCTATTAGTATGTTGTAACTATTTAGCGATTAAAAAAAGCGCGGCACTCAGGCCGCGCAAACGGATAATCAAGCTTACTTGTTTTTCTTGGTATTACGGCCATATACCAGCCAGGTGATGACCACGCAGGCGATATAGAAGACGAGGAATATTTTCATCGCACCCGCCGGAGAGCCGGTCAGATCCAGTGAGATACCGAACGCTTTTGGAATAAAGAAGCCGCCAATCGCGCCAATCGCAGAGATAAACCCAAGCGCCGCAGCGGTATCGGTGGCGGCTTCACGCATTGCCTGCTCATCGCTCCCGCCCTGCGCTTTCACGCGGTCCATGGTCAGCTTGCGAAAGATGACAGAGATCATCTGGAAAGTAGACGCACTGCCCAGCCCGGCGGTCAGGAACAGCACCATGAATACGCCGAAGAAGGCAAAGAAGTTACCCCCCTCACCACCCGCAGGCAGCGTCAGGAACAGCAGCGCACAGAAGATGGCCATCACAACAAAGTTCACCAGCGTAACGCGCGTTCCCCCCAGACGGTCGGAGATCATCCCGCCCAGCGAACGTGCCAGCGCGCCGATAAACGGACCGAAGAAGGCAAACTGAAGGATCTGCACGTCCGGGAACTGGGTTTTAGACAGCATGGCAAAGCCTGCTGAGAAACCGATGAACGAGCCGAAGGTCGCCAGATACAGCAGCGCCATCACCCACAGGTGGCCACGCTTCAGCACCGGCAGCTGCTCGCTCAGTGACGCTTTGGACGCGGACAGATCGTTCATGAAGAACCACGCCGCCAGGGTAAAGACCACCAGGAACGGTACCCAAATCCAGGAGGCGTTTTGCAGGAACAGCACGGAACCGTCGGGCTGCGTCACACCGCCGCCGCCAAAGGCCGCAAAGATGGAGACAGAGATCGCCAGCGGGGCAATCAGCTGCATCACGCTCACGCCCATATTACCGAGGCCGCCGTTAATGCCCAGCGCACCACCCTGCTTCGCTTTCGGGAAGAAGAAGCTGATGTTTGCCATACTGGACGCAAAGTTCGCCCCCGCAAAACCGCACAGCAGAGAGATAATCACGAATACGCTAAACGGTGTGGAGGTATCCTGCACCGCAAAACCGAGCCACACGCACGGTACGATCATGATCCCGGTACTGAAAGCCGTCCAGCGACGACCACCAAAGACCGGCACCATAAACGCGTAAGGAACGCGCAGCAGTGCGCCTGAAAGCGACGGCAACGCGGTCAACATAAACAGCTGATCGGTAGTAAAGGTAAAGCCCACTTTTGGAAGGTTAACCGCAACCGCACTAAACAACATCCAGACGCAAAACGCCAGTAACAGACATGGAACGGAAATCCACAGATTACGACTTGCTACACGGTGGCCGCGCTGTTGCCAGAACGCCGGATCCTCTGGACGCCAGTCTGTAATAACGGCACCAGTTTCCCTTTCGGGAGCGGAAGAGTGACTCATAGACACCTCTGATTCTCGAATGATGCTGCAAACATTAGGGCTTTAGAGCGGCGGTAAGTTGATATAAATCAAAGGAAAAGTGGGAGGTTTTGCGGCGAAAAAAAAGCCATCACTCTTAATGAGTAGATGCAAAACGTAAAAAAGGTGTGTTTTTTCACGGTGCTGACGCATCCCTGCTTCGTCCACCCACTAACCGTTACCCCTCTGGCAATTTAGAGGTAATCCTTTATTGGTATGGGTATACTCCAGGGTATGCACCAGAATAGCGCCATTCCTGCAATCAGGTCACGTCAGGAGCCCGGCAACTCTATGTTAAAAAGATGTTTATCTCCGCTGACGCTGGTTAACCAGCTGGCGCTTATTGTTCTGCTGTCCACCGCTATCGGCGTGACCGGCATGGCTATTTCTGGCTGGCTGGTACAGGGTGTACAGGGTAACGCGCATGCCATCAACGAGGCAGGCTCGCTACGTATGCAGAGTTACCGGCTGCTGGCGTCGGTGCCGCTGACGCAGGCTGACCAACCGCTTATCGACGAAATGGAGCGTACCGCATTCAGCCCTGAACTGGAAAGAGCCGCCATCCGTGACGGTCAGCAATCTCAGCTTAAGGCGCTTCAGGGCTACTGGCATACCCAGCTGGAGCCTGGGTTAAAGCGGGCGGAAGACCGGGAAACGGTCGCCCGGGACGTCGCCGGGTTTGTGTCACGCATCGATCATCTTGTCTCCTCATTCGATCGCACCACAGAGTTACGCATTGACCGTGTGGTGATGGTTCACCGCGCAATGGCGCTGTTTATGGGTTTGCTGCTGATTTTCACGGTTATCTGGCTACGCGCGCGGTTGCTTAATCCCTGGAAACAGCTCCTGGCGATGGCCCGCGCCGTCACACAGCGCGATTTTACCCAGCGCACGCACATCAGCGGGCGCAACGAAATGGCGATGCTCGGCGAGGCGCTCAACACCATGTCGGCAGAGCTATCAGAAAGCTACGCGGTACTGGAACAACGCGTCCAGGAGAAAACCGCCGGGCTTGAGCAGAAAAACGAGATCCTCTCTTTCCTCTGGCAGGCGAACCGTCGCCTGCATATGCAGGTCCCGCTTTGCGAACGTCTCTCGCCGGTACTGAACGGCCTGCAAAATCTGACTCTGCTCCGCGATCTTGAGCTTCGGGTTTACGACGTTGAGGATGAGGAAAACCATCAGGAATTTACCTGTCAGTCGGACATATCCTGCGACGATAAAGGGTGTCATCTGTGCCCGCGCGGCTTGCCGCCGCTTACCACCAGCGGCACGACCCTCAAGTGGCGGCTGATGGACAGCCATACCCAGTACGGTATTTTGCTGGCCACCCTGCCCGCCGGACGTCACCTGAGCCACGACCAGCAGCAGCTGGTCGATACGCTTGTTGAGCAGCTCACGGCCACGCTGGCGCTCGACCGCCACCAGGAGAAACAGCAGCAGCTGATCGTGATGGAGGAGCGTGCCACCATCGCCCGCGAGCTTCACGACTCCATCGCCCAGTCCCTCTCCTGCATGAAGATGCAGGTGAGCTGCCTGCAAATGCAGGATGAAGGCATGCCCGAGAGCAGCAAACAGCTGCTCAGCCAGATCCGCAACGAGCTTAACACCTCGTGGATTCAGCTTCGCGAGCTGCTGACCACCTTCCGTTTGCAGCTCACAGAGCCGGGGCTGCGCCCTGCGCTGGAATCCAGCTGTCAGGAGTTTAGCGCCCGGCTGGGCTTCCCGGTGAAGCTGGATTACCAGCTGCCACCGCGTTTTGTCCCCTCTCACCAGGCGATCCACTTGCTGCAAATTGCCCGCGAAGCCCTGAGCAACGTGCTCAAGCATGCCGAGGCGACGGCCGTCACGGTCACCGTCAGCTGCCAGGATAATCAGGTGAAGCTCAGGGTTCAGGATAACGGCCGCGGCGTGCCGGAAAATGCCGAACGAACGAACCACTATGGTTTAATTATTATGCGAGACCGCGCGCAAAGCCTGCGCGGTGATTGCCAGGTTCGCCGGGGAGAGTCAGGTGGCACCGAAGTTGTGGTCACCTTTATACCCGAAAAGCCCCTCATAACTGCTCAAGGAGAAAACCATGACTAATCAGGAACCGGCATCTATCCTGTTGATTGACGATCATCCGATGCTGCGCACTGGCGTTAAACAGCTTGTCAGCATGGCGCCAGATATCACCGTCGTCGGGGAAGCCAGTAACGGCGAACAGGGTATTGAACTTGCCGAATCGCTCGATCCTGATTTGATCTTGCTCGATCTCAACATGCCGGGCATGAATGGCCTGGAAACCCTCGACAAGCTGCGGGAGAAATCCCTCTCTGGCCGGGTGGTGGTCTTCAGCGTCTCAAACCATGAAGAAGACGTGGTCACCGCCCTCAAGCGAGGGGCAGACGGCTATCTGCTGAAAGATATGGAGCCGGAAGATCTGCTCAAGGCGCTGCAACAGGCTGCCGCAGGCGAGATGGTGCTGAGTGAAGCGTTAACGCCGGTACTGGCCGCCAGCCTGCGTGCGAACCGCGCCACGTCTGATCGTGACGTCAGCCAGTTGACCCCGCGTGAGCGTGACATTCTGAAGCTGATTGCCCAGGGGCTGCCGAACAAAATGATCGCCCGCCGTCTGGACATCACCGAGAGCACGGTCAAAGTGCATGTCAAACACATGCTGAAAAAAATGAAGTTAAAATCCCGCGTCGAAGCCGCCGTCTGGGTGCATCAGGAGCGCATTTTTTAACTTACTCATCCGGCAGCAACTTCCACCGTGGATCGTCGGCAGGCATTGCGACGAGCGGTTGCACCACGGAAAGCGTGATCTCATTGGAGGAGACACGCTGCCCATCCTTATCTTCCACCACGGCCGTAAGCCGCCATGTATTTTTCGCCCCTTCCGAATCATCCCATGCAGGCATGATCACACTCCAGCCATCGCTGCTGTTGCCGTTTGCCGGTGAGGTCAGGCTGAGCGCCTGGGTATCTCCCAGCCAGTGGATCTGCCGGATACCGTGCGTGCTGCGAATTTGCAGCTTCAGCATCACCGTTTCGCCTGGCTTAAGATCCCACGGCGGCGTGGCCAGATATACCGAGAGGGTTTTGCGCTGACGGAATTCCATCACGGGCAGATTATCGCGATCGGGTGAATCATAGCGGCTGCCCCGCAGCGAGCGCGTCGCCGCCACTTCCCCGGCGGAAAGCTGTTTCGCCAGCGGCACGCCAAAACGATAGTTGAGCTTAAGCCCGAGGTTATTCTGGCTAACGCCGCTCTCCCCCTGCTTATGGGCAGCCGTCAGGGTGACCAGCGGTACGGGGGTATAGTTCAGCCCCAGGTTGACCGCAACCGGGTTGTGATACCCCGTACCGCTGTTAAACAGATCGACGTTATCGCCAAAATACTGTTCAAAGCTGACGCTGGTGTTCAGGTGGTGAAACCAGGGAAGCCAGGCTTTGGCCGTTACGTCGTATCCGCGCGCCATGCGCTGCTCGCGGATGTCGGAACGCGGCTGCCAGCCAGCGAACGGCTGGTAGTAATTGGCCGACAGGCGCAGGTTTTCACCCCACGCCTCTGCGCCCAGCCCGGCACGTTGCAGGTTGTCTTCCAGCAGGTTGTCGTAAAAAGTGTTGTAGCCCAGCAGCCAGTTTCCGGCAACCCAGCGCTGACCTGCCCCGACGTTACTCACCAGCCCGTCTGTCTGCTGCGTCAGCCCAAGCTGGCTCCAGCTCAGATAGCGGGTATTGTCGTTCCAGGGGATAAACCAGCTTCCGCTGCTGCCGTTAAAGTTGCCGTCGTCATCCACCAGCACATTGACGTTGGCGTTTCCCCAGGGTGAAAGCCAGGATTCAATCTGCTCGTTGACTTCCCCGCTCACGGCATCCCGCACCTTGCCAAACGCGAACTGTCGCGCCTGCTGCCCGGCCGTCAGGCCGTTATCGGTCATACTGGCTTCACCGAAGGCCTTAGCCATTTCAGCCAGATGCTTTTCGCCTTCGCTGGTCGGTTGCGCCATGCCGAGATCCGGCAGACTATCGCCGTTGTTATCAAACGGATTTTGCGCCTGCTGCACGAAGGATTTCGGCGCACCATGAACGGCTCCAGCCGTAAAAAGGGGGAGTAACAGCAAAAAACGGATGCGGGACGATACAGCCTTCAACGTCGTCAATCAGAACCTGTGTTTATGAACAAACACTTATTATGTTAACGCCATAAGCCCTGAAAACCAGTCTTAAGAGAAATTTCAGGAATATCCTGAAAA